>DHXL01000037.1:1343-3864 GCA_002415335.1 Oxalobacteraceae bacterium UBA5157 | reverse complement strand
CGGCCGATGATATGTTCATCAAGATACTGTGGCCGCGAACTGCATTCGAAAACCCGGCCATCCTTCAGTCGAAAAAGATCCTCGGTTTCATTGCTATCGACGATTTCTTGCAAGCGTGTGCGACAGGCATCGGTTTCAACGACACTCTCGGCAATGAATGCGAGGATGCGCGCATCATTCCGATCCAGCAGTAATTCGTCGGGGATTTTCCACATGCTGCTGAGCAGACGGTTCATGCTGGCGATCCTACCCTGCCAATCGATCACCAAAATCCCGTTCCCGGTCGATTCCAGCGTGGCCCGCAACTGCGAAAGCGTTTGTGCCAGAACATCCTCGACCTTGTGTTCGTCCTGAATACTCTTGGCCTGGACCAACAACAAAGGCTTGCCGTCATAATGAACGACCCTGATGGATTTGGAGACTGTCAGTATTGAACCATCGGCGCAATGATACTCACTGTCCTGCGCCGCAATTTCAAGGTATTGACCGTTGCGCACGTCCTCCCAATAAAAAACATCCGGCAACGAGCTTTCAACATCGGTGATGGTCATGGCAAGCAGTTTTTCTTCGGAATGCCCGAGCATCTGCCGTGCAGCCAGATTGGCAACGATGATTTGGCATTGGCTTGGCTCAACCAGCAACATCATGTGCGAACTGTGATCAAGCATCAGCCGTGCAAGTTCGCTCATCTTGCTACCGTCTCTTGCACTTGCTTGCTTGCGTCAAAATAATAGCTGACCCGCTTGCGCGGGCTAAGGTAGTGGTACACCTCGCGCGGGACTTGCGCCGGCCTGAGCGCCTTCACAATGTTGACATCGGTTTCGCGCGCCATATCCACCAGAATCGCTTCATCCTTGGGGATGTCGGCGTCGTACACAATAATCATCGGTTTCGTCGGACAGGAAGTATTTACGGTGGCGATCATGCCGATCACGCCATTGGAAAGCTGCACGACGGTGCCAGGTGGATATACGCCAAGACAACGGATGAAGACTTGCAGCAGTTTCGGATCAAATTTACTGCGCCGCTTGGCGAACATCAGCGCAAGCGCCTCATGCGGCGTCATCGCATCGACGACATTCAGCGGATTGCACAACTCATCGTAATGATTGGCGATGACGACGATGCGAGAGAGTAATCCGATTGACGCTTCCTTTAATTTCCCCGGATAGCCGGAGCCATCAAATAACTCGTGGTGCTCGCGAATAATCGCCAAAACAGTTGGCGCAAGCTGTAGTCGCTGGCCGATCTCAACCCCATATTGACAATGCAGTTCGTAAAAATGGCGCTCGGCCTGCGTAAGTGGCTCCTTCTTCAGCAGGATCTGGTTCGGGACTTCCTTGCGTCCGATATCATGGAAAAGTCCGCCCATTCCCAGCGCGCCGACTACCTCCTTGGGCAGCTTGATGTCGCGCGCCATCATCATCGACAGCATGGTGACGTTCAAGGAATGGAAATACAATTCCTCTCCTCCCGCCTTGTCTCCCATGACATGAATGGCGAGGTCCGAAGCAGGCAGAATCGAATCGGTAATTTGCTCGATCAACTGTGTCGCGAGATGTACGGTTTCCGCCGGCTTGGTAAACAGATTTTTCTCGATGTCGCGGATTGTATTGGCGGTATTGATAAAAGCGCTTTCGACGCGTGCCGCCGCCTCGCGCTGTTGCCTGATTCGCTCAATCATCGCGCGCTTGGCGATCAGTGCCGGGGATATCGCCGACATCGGTTCTGTCGCCGGCTGCTCCGGCACGTCCTGCATCGGACTTTGCAATTGTGGAACCTGGCGCGGTGGCGTAACGTCGCTAAGGTCCGGATTGTAACGAATGGTTTTCAGCCCAAGGCTGCGAATGATCTTGATCTGCTCCTCGGTCTTGATCTTGAAATGGCTGAACGCAAAGGGATGCTCAAACCATTTGAGATCGAGATAGACATACATCCCAACCCGAAGCTCACCCATAGTAATATTGGAATTATTTGCCATCGGTACGCGCGATTTGATCAGTTATTGTCGAATGAAGAGACCCGGATGAAAGGGGAAATGTTGGTTCCATTCTATAGTCTCACCAAGGTATTGGGTAAGAAAGGTTTTGTACAATATGATAATCGCCAATACGTCGCACGCGATCAAGGAATCGAGCGTCATCACGATTCGCACGAAGTGCTAGAACTACTGGGTATGGATTGAAATCTGCGACAACGGCGTCCGCATTCCCCCCGAAAATATGACGTACGTGTTTGAGCCGTTTTTCGACACCAAGCGGGTCGGCAAAGGCACCGGCCTTGGCCTGGCACTTTCCTATAATATCGTAGCCAAGCATGGCGGCAGGATCGAGGTTCAAAGCGAACCTGGCAAAGGAACACGATTCATGGTGCATCTGCCGGTGAATTCGAAAGGCGAGACCTGACAAGGCTAATCAAGGGGCACCGATCCATCAGGTCCCCAGTTCACCTTGGTAATCCCAGGTTCGTCCGCTTCAAGACGTTTGGCCTCAAGCTCTTGCGGCGTCATTTCACCGAATTG
>DHXL01000037.1:0-1027 GCA_002415335.1 Oxalobacteraceae bacterium UBA5157 | reverse complement strand
TCGGTCGACGCGCTGAGCACCAGACGCACGGTATCCGGTTGTATTTCCTTGAGCGCCTTAAGGAAGTCGACACCGTTCATTTCCGGCATCCGATAATCCGATATGACGATATCAAAAGCAACTTCGCGACTGCGCGCCAACGCTTGTTGCAGGTCGGTGTAGATCTCAATCTGAAACTTATCATCGGCGACGGACTGACGCAGGGTTCGCTGCAATGCGTGCAGCACGTTGATTTCGTCATCGACGAGCAAAATGCGTCTCATAGTGTCCTCCGCTCCGCATCCACGCAAACTGTTAACCGCACGCGCATTGATGTCTGATACTCCTGAATTTGCAGAATGAGCCTCTCGTCTAACGTGTGATCGGCAGATAACAGAAGAAAGCCGTCCGGTGCTATGAGATCGCGAGCAACGACCATGCCGGGTCGCAAGTTTTCAGGAGCCAGACTGGCAACGACGCGCCGCGTGCTCACAGCAGATTCTTGCACCGGCTCGTCCGCGCGTCCGCCCATAATGTTTTGGAAAGCTTTCACAACCATCGGGTCGTAACGGATACCGGGGTTCTGCAGAATCATTGTCTTTGCCTCCTCGGGGCGCAGGCTTTTCTGTACCAGGGCGCCGCGTTGGAGATTTTCGTAGTCGCTTGCCAGCGCCAAGATTCGCGCGCCGCACGGAATATTCAATCCCGACAGGCCGTCTGGAAATCCTGCTCCATCAAACCGCTCTTGGTGCGAACGAATGACCCTGGCAGCGCCACGCAAATCTTCGAGCGGCATTAGTAATTGTTCGCCGCGCGCCGGATACTTGCGGTAAAGGCCGAGATTGTCGCCTTTCATCAAGCTGACAGGCAGGGCGAGCAATTCATCGGGAAAACCGATCTTGCCGATGTTGTGGAGCAGACCGGCAACGAAAATTTCTTGTGTTTCGCGCCCGTCCATTCCCATTTCTACCGCAATCCTGCGCGCCACATCGGCCACCCGGCGGGAATGTCCAGCCAGGCTGCCGCCGCGCATTTCGATCAGGCTTGA
>DHXL01000006.1 GCA_002415335.1 Oxalobacteraceae bacterium UBA5157 | reverse complement strand
TTCGACACGCGGCGCCTGGTGACCGACATTTGCGCGCAGGAGAAGCCGTATTCCTGGCAGGTGCTCAACCGGCGCATCGCATTGAAGGAGCTGGCGGTATCGGGCGCGGAATTCAATCCGTCGATTCGCGACAAAAAGATACTCGCGTTCCTGCGCGACATCTTGTTCGGCAACCGTTGGCTGGTCGATGAATTGACGCAGCAGTGCCAGGATTTCGTGACGGCCGCGAGCTTGCCGGAGCTGGTCGAGAAAATGAATGCGCTGCAAGGCGATACGTCGGTGCAACTGGGTGCGGTCGCCGATGCGGTCGAGGGTTACGATGCCACCATCGCGCGCGGCCGCAGTCTGATGAACGATGAACAGTTGCGTCGTATTGCTGAGCTGCGCCAATACCGCGGCGACCGGGTCAGACTGTGCAAATTTCAGCGCATCCAGGATGACAAGGCGCTGCCGCTGATCGCGATTCGTGCGTTCATCACGAGTCGCAAGAGCCTGGGCGGGATTCAAACCGACTTGCACAGCCGCGTGCTAAGCCTGGCGGGACAGCCGATTCCGGGCTTGTACGCGGTCGGCGAGGCGGCCGGTTTCGGCGGCGGCGGCCTGCATGGATTACGTGCGCTGGAAGGCACCTTCCTCGGTGGGTGCATACTTTCCGGACGGGTAGCGGCCAAGGCGATCGTTGATTTTGTTTGATGTTTGATGTTTGATTTGACCTGAAAATTATTCCGAAGGAGACCACACAATGAAAAAGACAGGGGCCTGGCTCGCGACCTACGCGCTGGAGCAGATCGGCGCGCGCTTCACGTTCGGCATTCCGGGCGTGCATACCACCGAGCTTTACGACGAGCTGCACAATTCGAAACAAATCACTCCGGTGCTGGTGACGCACGAAGGCGGCGGCGCTTTCATGGCCGATGCGGTCAGCCGCCTGTCCGACTCGATCGGGGTCTTGACGGTGGTGCCGGCGGCCGGGCTGACCCATGCCAGCAGCGGGATCGGCGAAGCCTTCCTCGATGGCGTGCCGATGCTGGTCATTTCCGGCGGCCCGCGTACGGATTCGCAGCACCAATTCCAGTTGCACCAGATGGACACGCACAAGTTCATGAGCGGCCTGACCAAGGCGACTTTCCATGTCAGCAGCCATGAGCAGGTAGTGCCGACCCTATTCGAAGCGTATGCGATCGCGACCAGCGGAGAACCGGGGCCGGTATTCGTCGAATTGCCGGTGAATATTTTGCTGTATACCGGCGAAGTGAGCGACCTGCCGCGCTATGTCACCGCGCCGCCTGAACCGGTCGGCTTCGAACAGGAAATTCTGCGCGCGGTCGAACTGCTGCGCAACGCGAAGCGCCCATGCCTGTTTGTTGGCTGGGGCACGCGCGACGCATCCGAGCAGGTCAAAGCCGTCGCCGACTGGCTGGAGGCGCCGGTCGCGACCACGCTGCAGGGACTGTCGGCATTCCCGGCCAACCATCCGCTGCATGTCGGATTCGGCTTCGGCGCATCGGCGGTACCTGCGGCGCGCAATGCCTTCAAGGACTGCGATTGCCTGTTCGCGATCGGCACGCGTTTTTCCGAAATCGCGACCGGCAGCTACGGTATCGAGGTGCCGGAAAACCTGATCCATATCGACATCAACCCGAAAACCATCGGCGCCAATTATCCGGCCAAAGTCGGCATTGCCGGCGATGCCGCACGGGTGCTGGACCAGTTGCTCAAGGCATTGGAAACGGCGGGACCGCGGCGCGCAGTGCAGCCCGCGTTGCGCGCGCAAATTCGCAGCGACAAGGAAGCGTACCGTCAGGCCTGGTACAAGAATGACATCATCAATCGCGTCAATCCGGCGCGCTTCTTCGATCAGTTGCGCATACAGACGCCCGACAACGGCATCATCGTGATCGACGACGGCAATCACACTTTCCTGACTGCCGAATTGATGCCGATTCACTGCGCCAAGAGCGTGATCCTGCCAACCGATTTCAACTGCATGGGCTACGCCGTGCCGGCCGCGATCGGCGCCAAGCTATCCAATCCCGATCGCGTGGTGCAAACGATTGTCGGCGACGGCGCCTTCCTGATGACGTGCATGGAGATCCTGACTGCCACGTCGAACAATCTGGGCGTGATCTACTACGTGTTCCACGACGGCGAACTGTCGCAGATCGCGCAGGCGCAGGAGATCCCCTACAACCGCAAGCCATGCACGCAGATTGGGCAGGTCAATCTGGAAGGCGTGGCGCTGGCGACCGGCGCTGTGTTTGTGCCGATGCAGGATAACGATGCGATCGCCGGTGCGATCCGGCGGGCCAATGAAATCGCGTGCACCGGGCGTCCGGTGATCGTCGATGTGCGAATCGATTATTCGAAGCGCACTGCGTTCACCGAAGGAGCGGTCAAGACGAATTTCCGGCGCTTCCCATTGACTCAAAAAGTGCGCACGCTGGCGCGGGCATTGACCAGGCGCGTGACCGGATAGCGCAAGCCGCGGCATCGCGCGTCATCGCATGCCGCCGTTGCATGAGGATAGTTGGGCTTTTGTCACGCTCGTTCCTTGAGGCAAGTGCCGATCATGCGTGTCCACCGCCACCCTGGTCGCTCGCTGCATCTCATCGACTTATCGACAGGTGCATAGTATTCTGCACCTTTCCGTCGCCCGGTCTGTTCCCGATTGGCGCGGACGGTCGATTCTTGCTTGGTTCCAGCGTGATTAAACTGCTCCCATTTCGCACACTTCGTGGCCGACTCATCTTGCTGGCCTGTCTGGCGACGCTCCCGTCCTTCCTTTTCGTGGTGTATGTCGCCCTTCAAGAAAGGGGCGCTACCCTGCACAGGGCCGAGACAGACTCGCTCTATGTAGCGGAACTGGCCTCGCGCGAGCATGCGCTCCAGGTCCTCGGGGCGGAGCGCCTGCTCGAGCGCCTCGCGTCCCTGCCGGTCGCCGATGGGGAGGGATCGAGAGGTCTGCAGCAGCTATTGCCGACGATGCTCAGCGGATTTCCGCAATTCGCCAATCTCGGGGTGCTCGGGCTCGACGGCAAGATCCTGTACAGCGTGGTGCCGCCTCCGCACCAGGTCAACATGGCCGCTATTCCCGCGGTGCAGCGGGCACTCCGATCACAACAAGTTGCGATCGGCACCTATCTGGTCGGCCTGATCGTCGAGCGTCCAATTCTGATCATGGCCAAGGCCCTGCGCGGGCCAAACGGTCGACCGCAGCTGGTGCTGTTCGCTGCGCTCGATCTCGATTGGCTGGATCGCCTGGCAAAGCAGGCGGGCCTGCCGGCCGACAGCGCGCTGCTGATCGTCGATCGCGATGGCACGATTCTGGCGAGTTCTCTGGGCCTGAAACTGCAGCATGCTGCGAACAAGCGCCTGAATGGATTTACTCAACTTATCGGGCACCCTGGCGTATTGACGCGATGCGAGGCGCCCGACGGTATCCCGCGACTCGCGGTCGCCACGCCATTGAAGGGAATCAGCGACCTCTGGGTGGTCGCCGGACCTCCGGAGGCCAGCGTTCATGCGCTTGCCAATCATGTTTTTTATCGCGACCTCGCCGTGCTGGCATTGCTCGCGGTATTTGCCATTGGTTCATCGCTGATTGCCACCGACCTTTCGGTTCTGCACGACATCCGCATGCTCGCCGGCGCCACTCGCCGCTTCGGCAAGGGCGAGCTGAGCGCGCGCGCGCCGGTGCCTCGCCCGCATGGCGAAATCCGCGACCTGACAACGGCCTTCAACGCGATGGCCGATACGCTCGAGTGGCGCGACCGGCAGGCCGTTCTGGCGCAGGAGCACTTGCGCGCGCTATCGCACCGCTTGCAGACCGCGCGCGAGGAAGAGGCGGCGCGCATTGCCCAGGAGCTTCACGATGACCTTGGACAGGAGTTGAGCGTGTTGCGTCTGGAGCTCGAGCGCCTGCATCGCAAGGTCGAGACCGGCGCCGGTGTGACTGAACCAGCGGAACTGCTGGCGGTGATCGACGAGCTCGGCGAGCGCATCGACGGGGCCGTGCGCTCGGTGCGCCGCATCTCCTCTGAATTGCGGCCGGGCGTGCTGGACTGTCTTGGACTGGTTGCAGGACTCGAATGGCTGCTGCACGAGTTCGAACGCCGCACTGGAATCCATACCACCCTCGTGGCCGAAGGCGTCGAGCGAAAAGTCGATGCCGATATTTCCACGGCACTATTTCGTATCACGCAAGAGGCACTTGCAAACGTTGCGCGCCATGCCGGCGCGGCGTCGGTGTCGACACGGCTGACGGACACCGGGCATGATCTGGTACTCTGGGTCAAGGACGATGGACGCGGCTTCGACCCGGCCGTCGGGCCCAACTCGCCCTCGCTCGGATTGCTCGGAATGAGGGAGCGGGCAGGTCGTCTCGGTGGTACCGTTCATCTCAGCAGTGCACCGGGAAAGGGTACCGAACTCCAGGTCACCATCCCGCGCAGCATTCTGCAGAATTGAGCAAGAAAGCGGACCAATGAAGATTCTATTGATCGATGATCACGCCATATTGAGGGCAGGGCTGAGGCGGCTTCTGACGGACGATCTGGCGGCGGAAGTCGGCGAAGCTGCCGACGCCGATGAGGCCCTGGTGCAATTGCAGCGCGAGGCGTGGGACGTGGTCTTGCTCGACATCTCGCTGCCGGGACGGAGTGGACTCGATCTGCTGCCGGCTATCCGCTCTGCCTATCCGGCGGTCAGGGTCATTGTCCTTAGCAGCTTCGGCGACCAGCAGTTCGCGGTGCGGGCGTTGCGCGACGGCGCGGCGGCTTTTCTGACCAAGGAGCGGGCCGCGCGAGAACTCTTTGACGCGATTCGTACCGTGATGAGCGGACGGCGTTTCATCACGGCGGATCTCGCCGATCAGCTGGCTTCGTTGGTCGCCTGCGACGGACCGAAGGTGCCGCATGACACGCTGTCGAAGCGCGAGTTCGAAGTGCTTCGCCTGATCGCTTCGGCCAAATCTCCGACGGACATTTCAACGACGCTGCAGATCAGCACCAAGACGGTGAGTACCTATCGTGCCCGCATCCTGGAAAAAATGGGGATGTCCTCCAACGCCGAGCTGATGCAGTACGCGATTCGCCACGCCCTTGTGGACTGAAGATGCATTCCTTGTAAGCCGTTTCCCTACACGATGTAGGGTTCCGTTGATGGATGCGTCAGGCGCCGCCCGCTACCCGGCTTTCAAAAGCCGCAGCATACTCATTGCATCAGGATCAAACTCTCAAGATCCAGGGGCAGGCGGTGATGGCATTGATCGATACGGCGCGACAAGCAGACGAACCTGGCGGCATGATGGCTGCCGGCGGGATATCGGCGCTTACTCCGTTTCACAAGATTTTGGCGCAGCTGCCGCCCGCCTACTTTGGCATGGTGATGGCAACCGGCATTCTGGCCCTCGCTTGCCAGTTCGAGAGAATTCCGGCTGTGCCGGAGGTGCTGCTCGCGATCAACGTGATTGCCTACCTAACGCTATGGGTACTGACGATCTTGCGCGCCCGCTATCACCCGCGGCAGTTCCTTGCCGATTTTGGCAACCATTCGCGCGGACCCGGATTTTTTGCCACGGTGGCGGCGACCTCCGTCCTCGGGACGCAAATCGCGCTGCAACTGCAGATGATCCAGCTCGCGCAACAGCTGTGGTGGTTCGCGTTCGCGCTATGGTTGTTGTTGACCTATGCAATCTTTACCGCACTGACGGTGCGCAGAAACAAGCCGGCGTTCGAAGATGGCATCAACGGCGGCTGGCTGACGGCCGTGGTGGCGACCCAATCGCTGGTCGTGCTGGCTTGCGCAATCATGCCGGGGCGGCCCAATTCCGAAGCCGTCATGCTGGGCTTGACCGTGCTCTGGCTTGCCGGCGGAATGCTTTATATCTGGATGATTTCGCTGATTTTTTACCGCTATACGTTTTTCCGGTTCGACCCGCAGGATCTGACGCCGCCTTACTGGATCAACATGGGCGCCATGGCGATTTCCACGCTTGCCGGCGCGCTGCTGATCCGGGTCTCCGGTCAGTCGCCGTTACTGCTTTCGATGCTGCCATTTCTCAAGGGCCTGACCCTGTTGTTCTGGGCCACCGCGACCTGGTGGATTCCGATGCTGGTGATCCTCGGCGTGTGGCGCTACGTCTATCACAAGCTGCCGCTGACTTACGATCCGCTGTATTGGGGCGCGGTGTTCCCGCTGGCGATGTATACCATGGCAACGCACCGGCTCGCGGAGGTATTTGCGCTGCCTTTTCTTTTCGTTATCCCGCGCTTGTTTATCGGCCTCGCCTTGACCGCGTGGCTGCTCACTTTTCTCGGATTGGCCGTGACGGTGGTGACTAGCCGGAAGCGGACCCGCGCACAACCCGGCGCAGTGACTACCGGCGTACCGGTTCAGGTACCCATAAACTAAGGAGATGTGCCATGAGTTCCAAGCAAATGTCCGATTCGCGCTTTCGCACCGTTGACTCTGCATCCGCCGATGCCGGTTCCGAGCAGGAGGTGTCGCGCATACGGCTGGAGCGGAGCCGTAAGACGATACTCCTGGGCTGGATCATTTCGATGATCGGCATCGTCACCTACTGTTTTGTCATGTCGAGCGGCGATCAGCAAGCCGATTTACCCAGCGCGCTCTCTGCGCACCGCGGGCTCGGGTGGGTCGCGGTTGTCGTGATTCTAATCGGCGTGGGGTCTTGGTTCGTCGGCTGCGTCGGGTTCCTGAACGGCGCCGCCGATTCGGGCGCGGCCGCCACCGGCGATCTGTGATGACCGACGTATCGATGCGACACAACAACGCTTGATAACGAGGACGGTGATCCGCTGACCCGTCCGTTTATTCTTGCCCCGGCTTCGCGATGGCGCGCCAAACCATTTTGAACAGCACATTCGCGTCATTCGCCAGCGGCTCGGTGCGGCCGCGCATGATATGCATGTGCACCAGCCGTTCCATCACGCCCATGAAATAATCGAGCAAGACTTTCTCATCGACTTCATCGGTGAGTATCCCTTGCGCGCGCCCATCCGCCAGCGTATGCATCAGCACGCCCATTAGCTCCGGCTGGCGGAACGTCCGGTTGCGGCCCCAGGTATTCAGATAGACCGAACTCATCATGAGCTGGGCCACCTTGGGATTGCGGTCGAAGAAATCGAGCACCACCCAGAACACCTTGCGCAGTTTGTCCTGATAGGTTTCGATGCCCTGCAGGTGGTCGACCATTCTCAAGGCCAGCATGCCGAGCCAGGTTTCGAGGCAGGAATACAGCAAGGCCTCCTTGCTGCCGTAGTACTTGTAGATCGTCTGCAAGGACACGTTGGCGGTACTGGCAATCTCGCCGAATCCGACGCGATGGAACTCGCGCTCCGAAAACAGGTGCAGCACCGCGTCTTCGATGCGCGTACGAATGCCTGCATCGAGCTGGGACAGGTCGAGCACCGGTTGCGCCTGGTCCGACTTCAATTTCTCCGGCTTTAACTTCATCAATTACCTTTGTGGTGTAATAATTATTACCGAAGCGGCTCCAGCCGCGCTTTTAGAGTAAACCGACGATTGACTTGATTAGAGCCTGCCGATATATTTAAACGCTCGCATAGTCGGGTGCGAAGGCAACTAGTGTAAATTTTCTTACACAAAAAAACAAGCTGGAGTGAACATGACTGAAGCCTATATTTTCGACACCGTGCGCACGCCGCGCGGCAAAGGCAAGAAGGATGGCCGCCTGCATCAGGTGGCGCCGGTCCACTTGCTCAGTAACCTGCTGCAGGCGCTGCAGCAGCGCAACCATCTCGATACCTCGCTGGTGGACGACGTGGTGCTCGGTTGTGTCACGCCGGTTGGCGAACAAGGCGCGGACATCGCCCGCACCGCCGTCCTGTATGCCGGCTGGGATGAATCGGTTCCGGGCGTGACGCAATCGCGCTTCTGCGCATCCGGCCTGGAATCGATTAACCTCGCCGCGATGAAAGTCATGTCCGGCCAGGAACAACTGGTGGTGGCAGGCGGCGTCGAAAGCATGTCGCGCTGGACCATGGGTTCGGACGGCGGCGCGTGGTTCATGGACCCGCGCGTCAACCAGATGACCGGCTTCACGCCGCAGGGGATCGGGGCCGATCTGATCGCGACGCTGGAAGGATTCTCCCGTACCGATGTCGATCACTTCGCATTGCACTCGCAGCAGAAAGCCACGCGCGCACGGGCCGAAGGGCGCTTCAGCAAATCGCTGATTCCGGTCAGGGATCTGAATGACATGATCATCCTCGATCAGGATGAATACATTCGTGCCGACGCCACCATGGCGAGCCTGGCCGGCCTCAAGCCCGCCTTCGAGGCGATGGGACAAATGGGCTTCGATGCCACTGCGCTGCGCAAGTACACCACCGTCGAAAAAATCAATCACGTCCATCACGCAGGCAACTCGTCCGGCATTGTGGACGGTGCCGCGCTGACATTGGTCGGCAGCGCGGCGATGGGACAAAAACTCGGATTGAAGCCGCGCGCCCGCATTGTCGCGACGGCGGTCACCGGTTCCGAGCCGACCATCATGTTGACCGGCATCGCGCCGGCCGCGCGCAAGGCACTGGCCAAGGCGAACATGACGGCCAGGGACATCGACCTGTTTGAAATCAATGAAGCGTTTGCCGCCGTCGTCATGCGCGCGGCACGCGACCTCGACATCGACCTGGCGCGCGTCAATGTCAACGGCGGAGCGATCGCGATGGGTCATCCGCTGGGCGCGACCGGCGCCATCATCCTCGGCACCGCGCTCGATGAACTCGAGCGCACCGGCCAATCGACCGCGCTGATCTCGCTCTGTGTCGGCGGCGGCATGGGCATCGCGACCATCATCGAACGCATCTAACCCATCGACGGATATCCATACCATGAGCGTACATTTCCAAAAAGATGCCGACAACGTCGTCACGTTGACCATCGATATGCCGGGCCGTTCGATGAACGTGCTCAACGACGAATTGACCGGCCCATTCATCGACGAGATGAATGCGATCGAAGCCGACAAGTCGATCGCCGGGATCATCATCACCTCCGGCAAGAAGGACTTCCTGGCCGGCGCAGACATCGAGAAGCTGTCCCGCATCACCGAGCCGCAACAGGCATTCGACCTGGCGCAGCAATTCAAGGCGCTGCTGCGCCGGCTGGAATGCTGCGGCCGTCCGGTCGTCGCCGCGCTGAACGGTACCGCGCTGGGTGGCGGACTGGAACTGGCGATGGCTTGCCATTACCGCATCGCGATCGACCAGCCGCGGGCCAAGTTCGGCTTGCCGGAAGTGAAGCTGGGCCTGCTGCCGGGAGGCGGTGGGACGCAACGCCTGCCACGTCTGATCGGCATTCAGAATGCGTTGCCGCTACTGCTCGAAGGCACCGAGCTGCGCGCCGAACAAGCCAGGCAACAAGGCATCCTGCACGAACTGGCGACCGACCGCGACGACATGATGGCCAAGGCGAAAGCCTGGTGCCTCGCCAATCCGCATCCGGTACAACCGTGGGACGACAAGAAATTCCGCTGGCCGGGGGGCGACTCCAAGAGCCCGGCCAACGTTCAATTGTGGTCGGTCGCGCCATCGATGGCGAGCGCCAGAACGCAAGGCAACTATCCGGCGGCCACCAATATCATGAGCTGCGTATTCGAAGGCGGCATCGTCGACTTCGACACCGGCTGCGAAATCGAATCGCGCTACTTTGCCAACTGCGTGATGTCGCCGGTGGCAAAGAACCTGATCGGCACCTTGTGGTTCCAGCTGAATGCCGTCAACAAGGGTCAATCGCGCCCGGCTGGTTTCCCTGCGTCGAGCGTCAAGAAACTCGGCATACTCGGCGCCGGCATGATGGGCGCGGGAATTGCCTACGCATCGGCCAAGGCCGGAATCGACGTGGTCCTGCTCGATGTCACAATCGAGGGCGCTGAAAAGGGCAAGGCGTATTCAGCCGGCCTGCTGGACAAGGCGATCAAGCGCGGGCGTGAAACCGCCGACGGAAAACAAGCCTTGCTGGCGAAGATCAAGGCGACCGCCGACGTCAATGACCTCGCCGGTTGCGACCTCGTGATCGAAGCCGTATTCGAAGACCGCAAGATCAAGGCCGGCATCACCCGGAAAACCGAAGCCGTGCTCGCGGCGGAGGCGATCTTTGCATCGAATACGTCGACGCTGCCGATCACCGGATTGTCGGAAGCGAGCGTGCGGCCGGCCAACTTCATCGGCCTGCATTTCTTCTCGCCGGTCGACAAGATGCGACTGGTCGAAATTATCGTCGGTGCCAAGACCAGCAAGGAAACGCTGGCGCGCAGTTTCGACTATGTGCAGCAAATCAAGAAGACCCCGATCGTGGTCAACGATGCACGCGGCTTTTACACCTCGCGTGTGTTCGGCACCTATGTCATGGAAGGCTTGAAGCTGCTGATGGAAGGGCAGCACCCGCGCGCCATCGAAATTGCCGGCTTGCAGGCCGGCATGCCGGTCGGGCCGCTCGCCGTGCATGATGAAGTCAGCCTGTCGCTGTCCTGGCATATCCTCGAGCAGACGCGCAAGGATTTCGCGGCCGAAGGCAAACCGTTCAAGGACCATCCTGCCAACGCGGGCCTGGAGAAAATGGTGGTCGAGCTTGACCGCACCGGCAAGAAATCCGGCAAGGGCTTCTACGACTATCCGGCCAGTCAGCCGAAGCATTTGTGGGCCGGTTTGCAGGATGCGTTTCCACTCGCCGCGCAGCAGCTGCCGCAAAAGGACTTGATCGAACGGATGATGTTCGTGCAAGCCAATGAAGCGGCCAAATGCTACGAGGAGAAAGTCGTACTGACGGTTGCCGACGCCAACATCGGCAGCATCTTCGGCTGGGGCTTCGCGCCATTTCAGGGCGGGGCGCTGCAATACATCAATGCGTATGGCGTCGCCAATTTTGTGAAGCGTGCGAAGGAATTGGCCGAGCGCTTCGGCGACTATTTTGCGCCGGCCGCGATCTTGGTGAAGATGGCACAGGAGGGCGAAGTATTTGAGTGATGCGACTTCATCTTCCGTCGCATGCCCTTGAGGCGCATCGCGGCCAATGACCGGCTGCCGGTCATGCGGCCAGCGCTTGCGCAACGGGCGCCGGCGCTGTCATTGCGCGCCATTGCGCATGTGCCCGCGGTGCGCACCAGACATCGAAGTGCAGCCGCGACAGGGCCAGGGGATCTTGCAGCAGCAGGGTGGTCTGCTCCGCAGTCAACGCAGCCGGGCCATGTTCCAGCGCGATGTCCGCCAACTCGGCATGCTGCGCACGCGTCGCTGCCGGCAGTCCCGGACGTGCGGTGGCGCAGGCGCACAGGAGCGCGTTAAGCGATGGATCAACCACTGCATCGGCAAAAGCCGGCGCGGGTGGTGCCGCAGCAAGATAGGCGTTGGTGGCGCGTAGTTCCGGTGGCGGCTTGATCTCCTCCGGAATCAGAAACGAGTGCAGGCGGCGCGCGCGGCGTCCGAGCGACACGCGGCTGGAGAATACCGATAGTGGAATCGACAGCATCAGCGCGCCGACAATCGGCATCAGCCACCACAGAAACGATGGATTCAGCCAGAACACGCCGCCGCCCCAGACCAGTCCCAGCAGCGTATGGCTGCCATGCTTGCGCAAGGCTTCTCGCCAGCTGGTTTCGGCGTCGCCGCGCGGCGGCGATTTCCAGCCTATCTCCCGACCAAGAAACGCAGCCGCGACGAAGCGCGCGTGAAACATCATCCGCACTGGCGCCAGCAGCGCTGAAAATACCATTTCCATCAACATGCTGAGCGTCACGTGCAGCCGGCCGCCGTAGCGTTTTGCGCCGTGCATGCAGACCAGCAGCACGCTCAGGATTTTCGGCAGGAACAGCAGCGTGGCCGTGGCGGAAAACAGGGCGAACGCTCGTTCAGGATGCCATTCCGGCCAGATCGGAAACAGCTGGCGCGGCTCGGTGAAATATTCGGGCACCGTCAGGGTGTGCGATGCCAGCATGCCGGTCGACAGTGCCAGGAACAAGAACCAGAGCGGCGCCGAGAGGTAAGCCATGACGCCGGTGGCGAAGACCGCGCGATGCACCGGATGCATGCCGTGCGCCAGGAATAACCTGAAGTTCATGAGATTGCCTTGGCACCAGCGACGGTCGCGCTTGAGCTCGTCAAGCAGGTTCGGCGGCATTTCCTCATAGCTGCCGGCCAGGTCATAGGCAATCCAGACTGCCCAGCCGGCGCGCCGCATCAATGCAGCTTCGACGAAATCGTGCGACAGGATTTCGCCGGTCAGCACGCCGCGTCCAGGCAGCGGTGCCAGCGCGCAGTGACGGATGAATGGCGCCATGCGGATGATCGCGTTGTGGCCCCAGTAATGCGACTCGCCCAGTTGCCAGTAGTGCAGCCCGGCAGTAAATAGCGGGCCGTAGACGCGTGTCGAGAATTGCTGGATGCGTGCATACAGCGTGTCGCGCCCGGATGCGCGCGGTGCGGTCTGGATGATGCCGGCGCCGGGGTTGGCTTCCATCAGTCGCACCAGCTTGCTCATGCATTCGCCGCTCATCACGCTGTCGGCGTCGAGTCCGATCATGTAGCGGTAGTTGCTGCCCCAGCGCCGGCAGAAATTATCGATGTTGCCGCTCTTGCGCTT
>DHXL01000153.1 GCA_002415335.1 Oxalobacteraceae bacterium UBA5157 | reverse complement strand
GCACCAGCCTGGGTCACTCCGCGCTCAAGGCTTATAAGGATGGGCTGATCACGCTGCAAAACGCTTGCGCTTATAGTGGGCTGTCCGAAAAAGAACTCGGCAAGATAGAATTAAAATATTCCGTATTTAGTGCATTTATATTTAAATAACTAAACTGATTCCCGTATTGCGCCATGCCATTAAAAGACGCCTCTAAAACCCCTACCCTGCTTGGCCTCGATGCCAAGGCTTTTGCGTTCACCTTCCCGGCGTTCCTGTTTATCAATACATGGACGATGTCTTATGTAATTTTTACTTTTGCACTATTTATCATCTTGAAAATCAAGCGGCTTTCGATTGGCTACGCCTATAGAAGGTTAATTTCGTCAGCGAGATCAAAGACCGTCTCATCTCGTCCTTGGTGGGTTTTAAAAAAATGGAGAATCAGAACATGAAAAAGCAGTATTGGCTGGTTATGGCCGGCGGGACCATGCTGGTCGCATTATCGGGGCAGTCGTATGCCGGATTCATCATATCTGAAGACGCTCTTGCGCCGGACAGTCCCCCAGCGCAGCAAAGGCAAAGTCCGACGAAAACTCAGCCCCCAGCCACCGCGCCCGGCAGTATTTTTGTGCAGCAACCAGAAGCCGACACCAAGCCCGCGCCGGATGCCCAAAAAGCCGGTCAGATGGTCGCTTCCGACCAGGAGAAAAAGACTGTCAGGATCAAAAAGCAGAACGAGTACCGGACGAACTACAGCGACCGAGTTGCGGTACGGCACAAGGGGCGTAAACCAGCAGTATTTGGCAGGCAGGTACATTCCGCCGATGCAACTCTGGGAGAAATGATCGTGGGCTTAGTGCCGGAGTTCTTTCAGGTGTACAGCACCGACGACGTTGACATGAACATGCCGGTCGATGGATCTGATTCTCCAAGCTGGGTATCCGGGTTGGATTATGCGCTGAAGGGAACGCCTTATATTGCCGAGATTGACTGGGACAAAAAAGAAATCAATCTCGGCAAGGACGAGAAGATCAAGGTGCTTGAGACCGCAAAGGCCGCCAAGCTCGCCCAGGATGCCGCAAAAAAGCAGGAAGAGGAAAAAAAGGCAGAAATGATTACCAAGTGGACTGTCTCGCGGAAGGACGGATTGCTTTCGCTGACGCTCGATAGGTGGTGCAAGAACTCTAACGGACAATGCGCTCAATTTCTCAATCAGAGTTTACATGACGTGCCGATTGATTCGGATGCAGAGTTCAACGGGACTTTTCGCCAAGCCATATCCGATTTAATGGGCTCCATTGAGCAGCAGGTTGGCCGACGATTCCGCTGGAAACTGACTTCCAATAACGTGCTTATTTTGACTGACGATTCGATTCGAGATTAAGGGTGGACAACATGAACATATACAAACAGTTTGGGTTGATTTCATTGGCGATGGTCGCAGCCATCGCGGCATCGGGTTGTTCGATAAGCTATTCGGAACGGCAAAATGAGGAACAAAAGAAGTTAACCGTGGACCAGAGAGACAATATCCGTCAAGAGAACGCCAAGAACCGGCAATCTTCATTGCCGTATGTCGGTAACCGTCTCATTACTCGCAAGCGCGATACCGACGAGAATGCGCTGCCCGAATCGCTGAACGCGCAGATTTTTCTCGGCGATACCAGCCCGCTTTCCCTGTCGCAGATCGGGCAGCGGTTGACGGCGATAACCAAGATACCGGTCAACATTGCACCAGAACTGATTACCAGTCAAAGCGCGACGCCGGTGCCATCTGCACAACCTATGCAACCTGCGCCAAACAGCACCGGAGCATCTGCATCGTCGGCAATCAATTTACCGAAGATCTCCGTGTCCTTTACTGGATCAACGACCGAGCTTCTTGACCTGGTTTCTTCCCGATTTGGCATTACATGGGAATATACCGATGGCGCTATCAATTTTGCGCGCTACATCACCCGCGTCTATACGCTCAACATCTTTCCCGGCAGCTCAACACAGAGCGCGCAAGTCGGCAAGACCGGATCAACAGCCGGTATCGGCGCAGGCGGGGCATCTGGCGGAACAACGCCGTCCGGTGGAGGATCGTTTTCTTCGTCGTCAACCTCCAACTTTGATTTAGCCCTGGATGCGTGGTCAACCATCGACGCCCAAATCAAGGCATTGGTATCCTCTGGCGGCAAGTACAGCGTATCAAGCTCGACCGGCATAATCGTCGTGACAGACACAAAAGAGGCGCAGTCCAGGATCGCCAAGTACATCAAGAAGCTCGATAAGCTGATGAACCAGCAGATCACGCTGAAAGTGGCCGTGATCTCGGCGGATGTTGGCGTCAACGACGCCGCTGGGGTGAATTGGACTGCGGTATGGAACCGCGTGTCGCAGATTGCACCGAACTTTTCCGCAACATTTAATGGTATCCCGCTTCCTAGCTCGTTGACCACTGGCGGGGCCGCAGCCGGGGTGAGCTTCGTCGCCCCACTGGGCGGCGGCACTCCAGGAAAATGGGACGGCTCCAACATCATGTTCCAGGCGCTTGCCGCAGAGGCGAACGCATCAATGATATCGGACAACACCGTAATGACACTCAACAAGCAGCCCGCGTCTGTTGCCATTGCAGATCAGACGGGCTATGCGCAATCCAGCACTACAATTGCCGGGACTGTAGGTGTCCCAGGTTCGACCAGCGTACAGGTGGGAACGCTGACCACCGGATTCATTCTCAACATGACTCCATCCGTCATGGACGACAACGAAATTGCGCTGCAATTCTCGCTGGACATTTCTACGCCGCCGGTGCTAGTCACGATCCAGAACATCCAGATACCTTCGTTTTCCGGTACGCAGATCGCGCAGCGCGCCAAGATCAAGGAAGGCGAAACGCTGGTGTTGAGCGGCTTTTCCCTGAAGGATGTCGGGAATAACCGGGAGGGGATGTTCAATCCCAGCGACTCGATTTGGTTGGGCGGAAACCGGAGCAGTCACCATAAGACGCGAGACCTGGTGATTCTCATTACACCTATCATGGAGTAATCGCATGGCATCGCGTGTTTCTCCAAGCAGCTCGGTCATTATTGAACAGCCGGAAGCCAAACTGCAATTTCTTGCCGGGATTGACTGGCAACCCATTGACTCCATCGAGAAGGACGACATTGCCGACTTGGTGGAGCGACGCCGCGAAGACAAGCAGCCGAAGGCAGCCTACTCTTCCGTGTGCCAAACGCAGCTTGGTACCTATGCGATAGGATTCATTCATAAGGCGGCTGGGCGCGTCAAGAAAAACAAATGCTTTGCGCTGGCCGTTGTCTGCTCGAATTTCGCCCAGGCCAATCGGATAAATGACGCCGTGTTTGTCTTTGCCACGAACGACAAAAAAATCTTGATCGCCATCAAGAACGGGCTGCCGTTCTTCGATGCGGTTTTCGCCGATGACGCTGCCGGTAAAGATGAATTCGATACCAGCGTCAATGCGCTACTGCCCAACTTCGATACCGGATGCACGATCTATGGCGACGAATCGCTTTTGCCCCCGCCTGTCGCTGCGTTGAATATGTCGCAGCTAACCGGTAATCGCCATCTGTTCGAGACCGGGCAGGTTGTACCGATGACCAGCATAGTGCCTGTGGTTGTTGCGGTTGCGGCGGCAGTGATCGCTGGCGTGATCGCGTTCAATTATTACAGCGACAGCGTGGCGCGGGATGCCGCAATGAAGGCCGCCCAGAAAGAAGCCCTCAGCCAGACTGCTGCGGTCGAAACACCGGCGCAAAAACTGGGAAAGAAGCGCCGCGAGTATGTTCTGTCTCGCGGCGACTGCTCAAAGAAAGGCATGCTTGATGGCTACAAAACAGCCACCGAGATGCTTGAGAATTACGGCGGTTTTTCCATCGATTCGGTCACGATCAACTGCGCAACTGGCGCTGCCATTGCCACGCTGTCGGCAAAAAGCGTCGGTGAACCGGACTTGTTCATCTACAAAAAAGATCCCCAATTGAAAATTGATGCAAACATAATCGATGCACATCTTAGTCACGATTTCAATGCCGATAAGATCGTCGACATCGACCCATCACAGCTTTCTGTATGGCCTGAATTCCTGGCGAAGAACGGGACGGAGCTGCGCTCGTTTGGCGACTTGGGCATCAAGTTCAAGTTGTCCGCGCCGTCATCCATCTATGCAGTTGGTGACAGCGCGGACAAGCCCATTTTGTCGGGTGGCGCAACCATTGCTGGCAACGCCGTTTACTTGCTGCCCATGATCAACCGGATCGATGACGTCCACTGGAAATCATTTGGCATCACCCGGTTAAACGGGAACGGACCGGACGCGCAGAGTGACTTTCAGTTTCAACTTTTTGGAGATTTCTATGTTACGCAATAGCCAACGCATATTCGCCACCGCCGCACTTGTCATCGCCTCGTCCGCGTATGCCGCCAACGCGCCGCCTACTGTTGGCGACGTTATCGACCGCCAGGCAACCACACAGCGTGCCGAGAAAAACCGCGTCCTGCCCGCCTTCACCATTCCCAATGAAGACAACGAAATACCATCTGTTGCGTCCATGGCCGGCATCGGCACCGCTCTCACGGTAAAATTTTCCATTAGGGATGGTGTGGTCAGCGTTTCCGAACCGGGAGGACAGATCAACAACAACTGGGTGTTCCTGCGCAAGGGCGAGGGGCTGTCGGTGTTTGTGCAGAATATCTCTAACAAGAAGACCTACCGCGTCACGATGAAGATACCTGACGATCAGGAGTTCGGGCAGAAAGATAAGGTTCTGAGCACACCGATGGAAATGACCATGCCGCCAATGCCAATGCAATAAAAAATGGCGCTTGATTTTAATAAATTGAAAGTCCTTTCGGGCGGAGGGCAAGAATACGAATTGCCTGAATCCATAAGGATGCAATGCGTCTTTTGCGTTGACGAGAAAGGCTCTGCTTACGAATTACAGACCCCGACCTTCAGGCCGGACGTGGCGAACAGATATTTGACAGCCAAGATGCGTTTTGCCAAGCTCAATCCGCAAAAGGGCACCGTTGAAGGGTCTGTCATCAGCAAGATATACAAGGTGGCGGAAGACAAGGGCGGCACGGTTTCGCCCGTATCCGCCGACTCAGTCCCGCTTGAGCGCGCGCGGCGCGAGTTCCTGTCGATTGTCATTGCGGCGATGGAAGAGCGCGCGGTCGATATTCACTTTATCGTCCGCGAACACAGCGTCAAGGTGTTGTTTCGCATCAACGGCAAGATGGAACGCATCGACAAGTTTGCTTATACGCGCGATACGATTACCGGACTTTTGGGCGCAATATACGGCGAAACCAAGGATTCAAATGACCAGTCATTTTCTCCCCGCCTGCGCTCGTCCTGCACGATCAAGTATGTCGAGCCGCCTGTATCGTTGCGCTGGCAAACCATTCCTACCGGTGATGCGCACGGACTGGATTATGACGTGGTCTTGCGCGTCACCAGGCAGGACACCGGCTCGACTGCCAAGCTCGCCACCCTTGGCGAACTTGGCTACCTCGATGATCAGGTTGAGCTGCTGACCGCTGCCTGCAACTCAAAGGGCGGTATTTTCATGTCAGGTGTCACGGGTTCCGGCAAGACCACGGCGCTACGCTCCCTGATGCAGATTGTCCGGGGTAACGGAGAGATCAAGATATACACCGTGGAAGACCCGATCGAGCTAAAGATATTTGGTGCCACGCAGATCAACATCCGGGGCGGATCGATGGCCGAAACCATCAAGGCGCTGATGCGCGCCGACCCCGACACCATCATGGTGGGTGAGATACGGGGACGAGAAGTGGCGGAGGCGATGCAAGATGTGCTGCGATCAGGCCACCGGATGCTGACCACGATTCATGCTTCTTCGGCGCTCGGGATTGTCTCTCGCCTCGCTTCGGAATCCATCGGTGTGAGCCGCGATACCCTCGTCGAGCCGAATTTTGTGAGCTGTCTCGTCTATCAATATCTGATGCCGACGATCTGCCCTGATTGCAGGATCAGTGTAAACGATGCGCCAGACAAGGTTGCTCATCTTGCCGCTCACCTGTTCGGAGAGGATCGGTATTCCCTGAATCAGGATACCGTGTTCGTCAAGAACGAGCAGGGCTGCCCGAAATGCCGGAAAGGGATCGGGGGCATGACCATCTGCGCCGAAACGATCCGGATGACCGACGAGATAGCGGAGTTGCTGCGCGACCGCAAGGATTCCGAAGCGTTACGGCAATACCGCCTCCATCGCCACGCCCCCTTCGATCAACCCAGCATGATCGGCAAAACTTCCTATGAAACGGCGATCTATAAAGTTTCGCAAGGCATCATCGACCCTAACGACGTGAATTTGATGTGCGGGGCAATGTCGCTTGAAAATATCGTGAAAGGACATTATGCGTAAATTCGATTTTAGGATGTTTTCTGCGCGACGTGAATTCGCCAGCAATCGCGAGCACTATTATGAGTCTATCGCCAATTCGATGCTTAAAGACGGCGTGCCGCTGACGGAGTGCCTGCAAAAGATGGCCAAACGGAACGAGGAAGAAAAGCGCCCGGTCGCCAGGCTGTTCCGCCTATGGGTCAAGAAGATGGGCGATACCGCTAGCAAGGGCGAATTCAGCACGGTCATTAAAAGGGATATTCCGAACGGCGACTACATGGTGCTGCGCGGCTTTGAGCGCGCCGCTCAACTACCGGAAGGCATACTGTACCAGTCCAGGCTGATCAAGAAGATGAAGAAGATGCGCAGCGATTTCATCATGTCGATGATGAAACCGATGATCTCGCTGCTGTCAGTACTCTGCCTGTCTTCGTTTTTTGCGTCGGCATCGCGCTCGTTTGTTGAGATAGCGCCGATGAAAAAATGGCCGGAGCTATCTCAATATATGTTCCAGTGGACAATTTTTGTGTCCGATTATTTTTTGCTGATTATCGTTTCTATGGTGGTTATCGTGTCATGGGTGGTGTGGTCTATGCCCAAGTGGGGCAAAACAAACGTGAAGCTCCGGCATAAACTGGACCCCAGGCTGCCGTATGTAATGTACCGGGATTTCACGGCATTCTCCATGCTGATTGTCTTGTCATCACTAATGGCATCCGGCACGCCGCTCAAGATCGCATGCCAGATGATCCTTGATTCCGGCACGCCTTGGGTGCGCAGCTACTTCAGGAAGATCGTCAAGCGTCTGGGTGACGCCAACATTACATCACCCGCCAAGGCGTTTGATGTCGGGTTTTTTTCCAAGGATATCTACTACCGGATTCTCGACGCTTCAGAGCGTGGAGGTTTCGATGCTGCAATCAAACGTATCGCCGAAGACTCGTTCGAGAACATGGAGGCATCCATGAAAAAACGCGCGTTCGCGATGGATCAGGTCACATTGATAGTTTCCGGCGGGATCGCGTGCCTGATCGCTATCGGCCTTGTGTCTGCCATTGGTGCTGTGACCAGCCTTCTGAAATCTTGATGCGTTTTCAGAATATTGTGCATGTATATTATTTGCACTAATTATAAACAGGTGCAATAATCAAATAGCCCGACCTTTCCAAACCAGTTTTTTAACCACCGAAGGAGCAACAATGAAACAGGCAATCCGTAAGCAAACAATGCGTCAGCGCGGCTTTACCTTGATAGAGCTATCAATCGTTCTGGTGATCATCGGCGTGCTGGCCTTAATGGGCACTCGCGGCGTCGGCCTTTACACCGCGACAAAGGATGAGTCGGAAGCGCAGAACGTCAATCGCATCATGATGGCGTTACAAACCAAATATCGTTATGACCAAAACACATCCACAGTAACGAACGCGGTTGCCATCAATACCGGTGTGTTCGATAGATCTGGCTGGACGGTCGATCCAGTTGCGTTTACGATCCTGCACTCATTTAACGGAACCGTTACTCTGGCTCCAGCTACGATTGCGGTGGCTAACGATGCCTTCAAGATGACGATGGCTTCCGTTCCGTACAAGAATTGCGGTGACATCGCCCGAACTGTCGCTAACAACGCCTATACCGTCACGATAGGAGCGACGATCGTACAGGCGATCCCTTCTGCCCCGGCAACCGGCGCGGCTATCGACACGGCTTGCGGCACTGCGGGCACAGTGAGCATGATTTACGTGTACACCAAGACGCCTTAACAGCAGGTTGCAATATGACAACTGTGCTGACCGAACAAGAAAGCAAGATCATTGCATACCCCACTTGGTACATCACCCCCCAACCGGGGGGTGATGAAGTGGTGCTGTTCAAGAGCGGCAATACTCCGCCTGTCCGCATGCCGGAAGAATTCCGGTGGTTTCTTGACAAGGCCATCGTCGCGATCGAAGTAGCGACATCGAAAGAAGGTTATGACTTAAAGGGGTTTGCCATCGATGTGGGCACCCTACGGGCGCGATGTCAGGAGTCCGAGGGTGCGAACGGCACTTCTACGTTCGCGCTACGGATTGCGTCCGACACCGCCCCCGCTTTCGATTCCATCGGTCTGCCGCAGTACATTCAGGATGCGCTGATGAATCCCGATATGCAGCGCAAGGGCGGGCTCATCACTATCTTCGGGTCTCAGGGTTCCGGCAAGACCAGTACCGCTTACGCTACCATCGTCGAATACCTGAAACGGTTTGGCGGGTCGGCGTACTCCATCGAAGATCCCGTCGAATTCGACATTCAGGGATGGCATGGCGACAAGGGCGGGTATTTCACTCAGTCCGATTGCACCCGCATCGGCTATGCGCGCGCGGTGGAAAACTCGCTGCGTTTCGCGCGCTCAATTCTTTTCATCGGCGAGATACGCGACTCAAAGGCTGCTGCCGAGATGTTGCGTATCTCGATCGGTGGGCAACTGGTCATCACGACCATGCACGCCAAGGATCACCAGTCCGCATGTCAGCGGCTCGTATCGCTGGCGCAGGACGGGGGTGAGCCGCAAGCGCGGAGCCTGCTTTCCAATGCGTTACAGCTTTCCATCCGTCAGGAACTCAGTCGCGGTGTCTTGCAGGCATCCATGCTCGAAGCTGCTACCCATCACGATGTCAAGCAGGCTATTGAAAAAGGCGATTATGCGGCATTCGCCAATGCGATAGAACGTCAGAAGGTCGAACACACAAGGAATGGAAGTGCTGCACCATCAGTATTAATGCTCGGTCAAAAGCCAGGATTTGGAGGGGGACGATAATGAAAGCGATTAGTCAATTGAAGAGCATTTGGATGAAGAACAAAGGTTTCACTCTCGTCGAAATCAGCATCGTTTTGCTGATCATGTCCGTTATGGCGGTAGGTTACTCGCGCATCCTGATTGACAACAATTCAAGCGACAAGTCTGCGGCCATCGCCTCGCACCTGCAGACCGTGACTGGCGGGGTCAATACCTACATCAGCAGTAATTTCGATGCACTGGTCGCAGGTACCGCTATTCCCGGCTTCGCCGTACCGCTTGCGCCAACGGTGACAGAACTAAAGACCGCCGGCTACCTGGCACAAAACGTCCAGACGACCAACCTGGCCGGAACCAACTGGTTCACCCAGATCCAAAAGACGCCAGCGGCGTGCGCCGCACCGGCCTGCGATCTGAATGCGATCATCTATTCCGACAAGGGGTTCAAGAATCTATCAACCAGTAAGCCAGACTGGATGCTTGCTTCGCGGGTTGCAGGCAAGGTGGGCGGTGATGGTGGCACATCACTTTATTCCAATACGGCGGTCATTTCCGGCGAGGGGAATAC
>DHXL01000324.1:19334-27143 GCA_002415335.1 Oxalobacteraceae bacterium UBA5157 | reverse complement strand
ATTCGCCGCTCTGGAAAAACCCACAGAAACGCGTGGCGATCGTGCTGATGTTTGACGAAGGTAGTGCCACCAGCGGATTCAACTCCTGTTGCGGTTGGAATCCCGGCAACAGCACGATGGCGAAACCGCTCACCCAAAATGCCGACGGTACCTGGTCCCTCGACGCGAGCATTAACAATTACAGCAAGGGCAACCGCGGCCACGGGCAAAGCATATTCGGCATCCTCAATAACCAGGCCAATGCACCCAAGGGGATTTCGGACGGCGACGCCTACAGCCACTTTTCACTGGTACGCACTTTCCAGGACATGTTCCAATTGGCCGATCCCGGCAATGATGGGTCGTACATGAATCGCTCGAAGTACACGGAAGCGTTCATCTCGGCCAATATCCTCAATCTGCCGGAATTCGCCGGCAGCGCGGATACGCACTTCGATTCTGTCCGGCCGATCAACCATGCGTTTGTGGCGCCTGCGACCTATACACAGAAGCAATCCCTCGACGTGAACACCGCGCCGCATGTCGGGCCGGACGCGTCCCAGGCGAACGTGTGGGCGGTGAAGTAAAAAAGAAAGCGGCGCTCCGGCAATACGCCGGAATGCTGCCCGATTCTGAAGTCGCTTGCCATGCAGGAGAGCAGGCCGTTTCGGCCTGCTCTCTTGGCGCTCGCTGGAGTGCATTATTTTGAGACGACCGCTTTTCATCACGTATGTGATGGCTGCACTGCTCTCCTTGACTGCCGCATCGCCCTTGCGTGCAGGCAGCGCGCGCAGCGGCGCCGGCCTTATCGAAAAAAGCGCGGCGCAATCCGGAACGGTGCCGCCGCCCGCCGCCCCGCTCGGTCTCGCGGCACAGGTCGGGAAGCAAATGTTTTTCGACAAGACCTTGTCCGGCTCAGGAAATATGTCATGCGCGACTTGCCATGACCCGCATTACGCCTACGGCCCGCCGAACGATCTGGCGGTGCAGTTGGGCGGCGCCCGTTTGAACATCAAGGGATCGAGAACCGTGCCGTCGCTGCGCTACAAGGATTACACGCCGGCTTACGCGGATCTGCTGGAGAACCCCGACGGCATCAGCGCTCCCGGCCCCGGTGGCGGCTTCGCCTGGGACGGCCGCGCCGATACGCTGGCGAATCAGGCAAAGCTGCCCTTGCTCGATCCAATCGAGATGGCGAATACCGGAGCGGCCGATGTCGTGAAGAAAATCCGGGCATCTTCTTATGCGCAACTGTTCCGACAAGCGTTCGGCGCCGGCGTGTTCGATGACACGAATGCCGCGTTCGATAGCGCGATGAAGGCGCTGCAGGCGTTCCAGATAGAGGATGTGAGTTTTCATCCATACAGCAGCAAGTTCGACCTGTACGCCGCCAACAAGATTGGCGGCAAGTTGACGCCGGCGGAAGTGCGCGGACTGAAAGTGTTTGCCGATCCGGCGACAGGCAACTGTGCATCGTGTCATTATCAAGGAGCAGGATTGAACGGCAGCACCGCCTTGTTCACCGATTTTTCCTACGAGGCGATCGGCGTGCCGCGCAACGCCTCGATTCCGGCCAATGCCGATCCGGCGTATTTCGACCTGGGCGTATGCGGTCCGCGGCGGACCGATCATTTGCCCCTTTCCAAGGGCGCCGGGAATCAATATTGCGGCATGTTCAAGACGCCGACGCTGCGCAACGTCGCGATCCGCAAGGCGTTTTTCCATAACGGCGTCATGCACTCGCTGGAACAGGTCATCCGTTTCTACAACGCGCGCGACACCATACCCGAGCTGTGGTATCCGACCGTCGGCGGCACCGCCCGCAAAGAAAACGATCCCGATTTTCCCAGCTACGGTTTGATCAAATCCCGACATGTCGGCGGGACGGTGAAAAAGTTCGACGATTTGCCGGCGGCATATCGTTCGAACATCGATCGGCAATTGCCGCTGGACGGCCGCGCCGCCGGGGCGGATCCGCCGATGTCGGAACAGGACACCGCCGACCTCGTCTGCTTTCTCGACACGCTGACCGACGGCTACCAGGCGCCGGCGGTTGCTGCGGCCTCCGGCCGGTGCGTGAAATGAAGCGACCCGCGAATGCGATCTGGAAGCTAACCGTTATTCATTTCTGACCCGACCTTGGCACAAGCCAATGACACCGAAGGATATGAGCACAACACTTATCCAGAAGGAGGCCGCAGATTGGATGCCATACGATTCACGAATCGTTTCCAAGGGCGCAGAAAGCGCGAGCGCGAGGAAATCATTCGGGTTCATGGGATCCAGAAAGAGCGCGAAACTCATGACGCAAAATCCCACGGCGATGCAATTTACAAATCTTCGAGAAGATTTGCTTGAAGGTTTCATGGTAAATCCCTCCATGCCTGATGGAACACCGACTGTGAGATGGTAACGATTCGAGATGACGGCGCTTTGAAGGAAGTATTTCAGGCCGCGATATCACGATGAGTGCAAGGAAACGGTGCGTCAGATTCGTGCGTCCGACGCACCGACCTGCCGTCACACCTATCGATTGTGTGTACAGCGGAGACGATCATATAAAATTCATGTGACTGCACGATGACCGGCTAACCGCCGAAGCAGGTCACGGGTGCAATAAGCTGTGCCGCACGCCGCTTCAAGCGTCTACCCACTCCCGTACCTTCCGCGCGACCCATGCGCCATCCAGGATCAGCTGTTCAAGTTCAAGCAGTCCGGGTAGCTGTTTTCCGGACATGTGCGCCAGCGTAGACCGTTGTTACGAGATTGCGGTCATGTCATGGAACCGACATGACACCGTCATTTTGTTGAAGTAATAGGCCGCTACGCTTGATCCGTCACCATCACGAGGATGAAGCATGCAACGACAAGTTACTTCTGCTGCAACCACCATACGCTCCGCCAAACTGGTCCTGAGTTTGGCGACCACGTCGAAGGAAGTGCGCGAAGTTCAGCGCCTGCGCTACAAGGTCTTCGTCGAAGGATCGGGCTTGTCGGCGCTGGCCAGCGACGATCGCCTTGACAAGGACGAGTTCGACGATTATTGCGACCACCTGATTGTGCGTGACACCACCACGCTCAAGGTGGTCGGCACCTACCGTCTGCTGAGTGCGGGCGCGGCACGCCGATTAGGACGTCTCTATTCCGAGAGAGAGTTCGATCTGAGCCGGCTCGACAATCTGCGCGATCGCATCGTCGAAGCGGGACGCGCATGCATCCACCCGAATTACCGCAGCGGCAGCGTGATCATGCTGCTGTGGTCCGGGCTGGCGGCTTATATGCAGCGCGAACGTTGCGATTATCTGATCGGCTGCGCCAGCATGAGTCTGGCCGACGGCGGTCACAATGCCGTCGCGGTGTACGACGAAATGTCGAAAATGCATATGGCACCATCGGAATATGGCGTTACGCCGCATTTGCCGTTCCCGATTCAGGAACTGAGTTCCGACATCAAGCCGCACATTCCGCCGCTGATCAAAGGCTACCTGCGCTCCGGTGGCTGGATCTGCGGCGCGCCTGCCTGGGATCCCGAATTTCAAAGCGCGGATTTGTTCCTGATACTGCGCCTGTCCAATCTGGATGCGCGCTATGCCCGCCACTACGGCACCGAAAGTGGCGGAAAATGAGATCGCGCGATGGGTTCGCAATGTGTGGACACGCGACTAGCTATCCAGCCGGAACCGGCCTGCTTCGTTGCGCCGGCGAGCCAAGCACTCGACTATCGGTTGGCAGCTTGCGCTCCATGCCGCGCTTCGGCATTTCATTCGCGCCGCCGGCTACGGAAGCGTGGGAAGTTGCGTTGTTCTACTCGGTTTTAGTATGATCGACGTGAGCACCGGAGTCCTCGATAAGCGAAGCGAGCGGCACTGGCGACGGATCCGTCGGCGGCAGGAAAAAATCGCGCGGCGCGAAACAAAAGCGACGCCATAACATCCCCGCCATCGACCATTCCTGCTTGAGGTTGACGCGGCGCGAGCGCAGCGCGACCGTCAGTGCCAGTGCAAAGCTGACCGCCAGATTGGTCAGGCCGATCAGCATCAGGCCGGCGATCGACAGCATCCATTGCTGTGCGCTTAATTGGTTCCCAAGTCCGGCCAGTGCAAAAGCGAAGTTCGCGCTGGAGAAGGTGATGTGGCGGATATCAAGCGGCAGTCCGAAAAAGATACCGAACGTGCCGATGGTGCCAAGCATTACGCCAAAGAAGAAATTACCCGCCAGCGCGCCCAGATTGTCGCCAACATAATTGGCAATCCTGGCCAGCCGTGCCTGGCCGAGCAGACGCGCCAGCCACTTCAACTGCTGCAAGCGGCCGGCTATATTGGCGTACGCCGCCTTGTTGTCGTAATAGCCGGAGATCAGGCCCGCCAGGAACAGGCAGACGCCGGCAATCGCCGCGTGCGGCAGCGCGAGGCTATGGATCGGATCGAGATCGTGCAGCAGCCGCTGTGCCTGATCCGGCGCGGCCAACGGATGGCCGGTCAGCGGCAGCCAAAGCCATCCGATCAGATAGGCGACCGGGATGACCAGCGCCACGTTGCCGGCGATCGCGATGAATTGCGAGCGCAGCACGCGCACCGCCAGCTCGGTCAAGTCATCGAGCTTCCGCTTGCCGCTGTCGAGCGCCAGCGCCATCAGCGCGGCGGTCATGGCAGGCTGCTTGGTGGCGATCGTGAAATGCAGCATGTAGACCAGGATGAAGCCGAGCGCGTAAATCAGGCTGTACAACAAGGCGTGACCGAACGGCGCCAGCGACAGCGTGCCGGACAGTACCTTGAGCAGCGCCATGAATCCGACGATGACCCCGGCGCCCGCGGCCGAACGCATCATGCCGAACCATTCACTGCGCGTGTTCGCCACATAATGCTCGCCGGTGCGGCTGGCGTGCTCGGTGACTTGCAGTGCCAGCAGCTCGGTATTGGCGCTGACCAGGTCGGACAGGCTGTGTTTCCGATTATCGGCCGCCACCAGGGCCTTGAACAGATGCACAGCGACCGGCGTCACCTGATCGGCCTGACGCACATCCAGCAATGCCAGCAAGGTGCGCAGCCGCTCGATGCTCTGCGTCAGCATTAACAGCAGGCGCGTCAAGCTGACCGAGGTGCCATGGACCGCGGAGGCACGGCGGATCTTGCCGACGATCTCTTCGCATTGCGTCAGCAAGACGTCGAGATGGCGACTGTCTTCACGCTCCGTGCCGTGATCTGCCAGCCAGGCACTGTACGCGCCGATGTAGTGGTTGAGTTCGGCGTTCTGGTGCAGGAAAGGCGACTCGAACTCTTCGATCGCCGGATAGTTGCGAACCAGTTCAGCTTCCAGTCCGATTGCGGTGATGCGGTACGACAGGACCTGGATCGCGCCCAGCAATTCCTGCAGCACCCGGGTCCGCAGCGATGTCGCTTCGCGCTGATTGAAACCGAGCGCCTGCGCGACGCCGGTCCATACCGCGTCGTCCACCGCGCAGACCCAGCGGTGGTCGTCGGTGCGATCGAAAATCTCGCCGAAAACGTCCTTGAAATAGTCGTCCCGCACCATCGGCGGCAACCATTTGTAGTTGACGCTATGCCACACCGCACTCCAGAATCCGATGCTAGGCGTAATGCCGGTATCGGTCAGCAGATGCAATAGTTTGCGCGAGCAAATGACGCGCTCGAGGTACGCACGCAGCGCCAGCGCCTGCACCGGATTGGCATCGAGGACGTGGCACAGCGCTTGCAGATTCCGGGTCGCCTGTTCGGTGTCGTCCGCGCGGCGCGGGCGCAAATCGCTCACCAGGTCACGCAGCAAGCCGATATCGCGTCCGTTGCCGGCAATCGTCAACTGCGCGAGAATGAGGTCGACCGACATAGGGAATTATCCTTCCGTTCAACCGCTCGCGGTGCGCGTCGCGCATCAAGCGCAAGGCAACACGACCGGCCGATCGAGGCGGTTAAAAAAGTGGCTGCGCGTCAAGCGCGAAAGTGGGGGAGATGACGGCATCTGCTCATCGCCGGCGCCACAAACAGTAGCAGGCGTTGCTGGATATGGATGACGCACGAAATAGCGATGAACGACGACGTGTCCATACTATCACAGCATGGGTTCAGCTAGAGGAATCGGGAGGCGTTGGATGGCGCCGTATTCAGTCGTCGATCGACTCATCACAGGTCGGCTTCTTCACCTCGGATCCGCTGAGCATGCGATGCTCGACGGCAAACACTGCGGCCTGTACCCGACTGGAGAGCTTGAGCTTCTTCAACACGTTTTGCACGTGGATCTTGACGGTGCTCTCCGCGAGCTCCAGGCGACGCGCGATACTCTTGTTGCTCTCCCCGCGCGCCAGGCACGCAAGAATATCCTTTTCGCGCGGCGTCAGGCGATCGAACTCGGAAGGAGGATCGGCACGGCGCGTGCCGCCACCCTGTAGCTGTGCAATGAGTTTCGCGGTCATCGCCTCGGCCACCACCGGCTCGCCGGCGGCGGCGCGCCGAATCGCGCGCACCAGATAGTCGGCATCGATGTTCTTGATCAGATAGCCGCACGCACCGGCCTGCAGCGCCGCCGTCAGGTCTTCCGCATCCTCGGATACGGTGAGCATGATGATCGCGGTCTTCGGGCTGCTCTGCCGCATCAATTGCAGCGATTCGATCCCGGACATGCCCGACATGTTCAAGTCGAGCAGCACGACATCCGGCTGCAACTGCTGTACACGCTTGATTCCTTCCACACCGTCGGCAGCTTCGCCGACCACGGAAAAGTCGGCCTGGCGCTGCAGCAAGGACCGGATGCCGCTACGGAATAGCGCGTGATCATCGACCAGCAAGATGCTGATGAGTCGGTTCGGAGTGTCCATATTCCTGTTGTCCATAATCGTTAAGCGGCGAGACGTTGCTCGTACGGCAGGTTCAAGGTGACGGTGGCGCCATTGCCCGTTTCCGAGGTCACGGCGAGCGATGCGTGTATCCGTTGCGCCCGTTCATGCATGATATTGAGTCCGACATGGCGCTCGCTCTGGCTGCGCAGGATTGCGGCGTCAAAACCAACGCCATTGTCGTGTATCGTCAGCGCGAAATGATGGCGGTCCGTCAGCCGAATCTCCACCTTGGTCGCCATCGCGTGCTTGCGAATATTCGACAACGCTTCCTGGACGATGAATAACACCTGCAATTGCTGCTCGCGCGGGAATGGCGCGCCGTCGGCGTCGGCGATGAATTCGGTGGCGATGCCGGTTTGCCGCTCGAATTTCGCGACGGTATTTTCGAGCGAAGCAATCAAATCGCCCTCCGCCAGGCGCGAGCGAAAATTCACCAGCAGCTCGCGCACATCGTCGTAACTCTCCTGCACGCCGGCCTGCAATGCCGGCACGATCTCAGCCGCCTCATCCAGGTTTCCGTTTTGCAGCGAATCGTCCAGCATTTGCACCTGAAGATTCAGAAACGTCAAGCCCTGTGCAATGCTGTCATGCAGTCCTTGCGCCACCAGGTTGCGTTCTTCGGACACGGCCATTTCGCGTTCGCGGTTTGCCAGACGCATGTTTTCGATTGCAATCCCCAGCAACTGGCCCAATGTCTCAAGCAACGCGACTTCGCGTCGATCGAAAATCTTGGGCTGTCGAAAGTGCAGATTAAAGAATCCCAGATGCTGTTCGTGGGCATGGATATGGAACACCGATACCGTCACGAATCCCTCTCGGTGGCATTGCATCGTATTTGTTTCGTCCATCTGGCGCAAGTCGTGCACCACCGTCAGCTTGTGAGCCGCCGCCGCGCCGCACAGGCACTCCCCCATCTTAAGGCAGTGTTCGGAGTCCACCAGATGTTCCGAAATGCCGGCATGCGCGACCATATGCAGATT
>DHXL01000324.1:11938-19151 GCA_002415335.1 Oxalobacteraceae bacterium UBA5157 | reverse complement strand
TCCATGATGCGCTGAAGGAATCCGGCGCAGGTGGCCTCCACTTGCTGCGGCCGCTGCAGAAAGGCCGCGCTATCGTACAGCAGGGCAAGTTCGCGGTTCTGATTTTCAAGCGCGCCGGTCTTCTCGCGCACCCGCTCTTCCAGATTCCCGTACAGCGCTTCGAGCCGGTCCGCCATCTGGTTAAAGCCGCGCGTCAATTGGCCGAATTCGTCGTCGCTTTCGACCGCGAGCCGCACTTCAAAATCCTTCTCGGCCATGCGGCGCATGCCTTTTTCGAGCAGCGTAATCGGCTCGATGATCAGCATGAACATCAGGTAAATCAGGGTCGTCGTGCCGATCAGCGCCATTGCCACCAGGGCCAACTGGGAAGAACGCAGCCAGAAGGTGCGCTGCTCACTGTCGATCTCGATCAAGTGGACAAACCGGTTGACTTCGGCCACGAAGTCATCGACCTGATGCTGGTAACGTTGCCAGGTCTGCTCGTCGGCGCTGCCCCCTTGCTGCTGAAGCGCCTTGGCCAATGGCCGCAATTTTAGCCGCCAGTTGCCCGACACTTGCTGAAATGTGGTCTGGATCGTCTGCGTAGCCGGCAATATTAGCGGCCGCTGCGGATCGCCGCGTTGCAGCAGCACGAAAGTCTTGTCGATCGCCAGTATTTCCTGTTCGATCGCGGACTTCGTCGCTTGCTGGCCCGGGCTTCCGGCGGAGCGCGACAGGAAAGCTTCAAGGCGATAGCCGTGCATGCGCAAGCTGCCGGCTTCGTTGATGGCGGCGCCGCTTCCTTCCAATTGCCAGGACAATAGCAGCGTGATACCGATCGCGCCCAGGGCCAGAATCAGGAATCCGAGCAGCAAACCGACTATCTTGTTTGACAGACGATGCCAAGGCGGTAACGTGATGGCCATGGCTAGCGTCCTATCCTGTTGAGCGGGGTTGTCTGTTTCATCATGCGATCATGGTGTCGGACCTGCGTGCGTTCAATACGCCATCAGACATGCAATCGGCGTTCGCCGTCTTGATCCAGGTCAAAAACGGCGTGAAAGGCAAGTAATCCGCTGTCAGCCGCCCGTTTGCGCCATGAAGCGGATGATTTTCCCCGGCTGCTCGCGGAAGTCGTGCTGTTGCGGCTTCAACTCGATCGCGCTGCGTATTGCCGCTTCCAGTTCGGCATCGCTGGCGCCATCGCGCAGCAGCGGCCGGAATTCGAATTTCTCTTCCTGCCCGAGGCACAAGTACAGCGTGCCGTCGACGGCCAGCCGCACCCGGTTGCAGGTGGCACAAAAATGCTGCGACATCGGCGTAATAAAGCCGATATTGGCGCTGCCGTCGGCGGTGGTCAGGTAACGCGCGGGGCCGCCACCAAGTTCGGATGCATGTGGCCGCAGATTGAATTTTTCCTTCAAACGCGACTGGATCGGTCCGAGGTCGAGGAACGCCGCATCGCGTCCGGTCGCCCCCATCGGCATCGCCTCGATCAGTCGCAAAATGAATCCCTGCTCGATGCAGAACGCCGCCATGTCGTCGATTTCATCGTCGTTGACGCCGCGCATCGCGACCATGTTGATCTTGATCGGCAGAAAGCCGGCGGCTTTTCCTGCCATGATTCCGGCCATGATTTTTGGCAGGCTGTCATGGCCGGTGATCTTCTCCATGCACTCGCGATCGAGCGAATCGAGGCTGACATTGATGCGCGATATGCCGGCGGCTTTCAATGCCGGCGCGTAGCGGTCGAGACGGGTGGCATTGGTGGAGAGCGACAGGTCGCGAATCCCGGGCAACGCGCCGATGCGGCGCGCCAGCTCGGGCAAGCCGCGGCGCAATAAAGGCTCGCCGCCGGTCAAGCGGATGCGCGACGTGCCGAGACGGGCGAACGCCGCCAGCAAGCGTTCGATTTCGTCAAACGTCAGCCAGTGCTGCGGCTCTTCAAAGCCCTTGAATCCCTTCGGCAGACAATACGTGCAGCGCAAATCGCAACGATCGGTCACCGACAGACGCAGATATTCGATGGATCGGCCGAAGCGGTCGGTTAACATCGGGAGGCTCCACCACAGTTAGGGATGAATCGATTGTACAAGGCGCAGTGATGCGTGGCAGTCGGCATGACAGGCTAGCGCGGGTAGTCATTTCGGACTAGTTGTTGACCAAGTACCACCGCTCTCGCCGCCTTGAATCACACCAATGCGGTGGCTGGGTTCATATACTTGGCACTTCTGACATAGGGGTGATGGAAGCTTGGTGTCAAGCCACACTTGCCAGTCTGTACCGGCAAGCATCTCCGTTTGTGCGGTTCGATTCACCATTACAAAAGAGGTGGGCGACCGTCCGCCCACCCGCACAACGCGTCACTCAGCAATCAAATGATGGCTCAGAAATGCTGCCACACAGTTGCCACGTTGCCGTTACCACCTTGTGCCACGCTTGCGGTGAAGCTATTGCCGTTCTGGGTCACGTTGGCAAGGTTGCTAGAACCGGATTGCAGGACGCCGGCGGTATTAAGTCCAGAACCATAATTGATTTGCGTCACGTATGCCTGGTTCCAGTCCAGGGACTGCGTGATGCTGACATCGCCAGTCGGGCCGGTTTGGGTCGAGTAGGCAGTGTTGTGGCTTCCAGACTGCTCGACGTCGGCCATCAGGCTACTGCCGACCTGGGACACGTTGGCAAAATTAGCATCGCCGGGTTGGTTCACCGTCGCTGTGTTCTTGGCAGGGGCACTCCCTCCATTGCCAACTTGCGTCACATAGGCGGTATTGTAGCTGCCAGGCTGGGTGATAGTTGCGTCATCGAAACCACCGGATTGATCAATTGCAGCCAGGCTTCCGATCGATGCCGTGCCCGGCCATACGCCATTTGCTTGCTCAATAGTCGCATTTTGATCGTTACCGGTCTGGGTAATGGCCGAGGTGTTGTAAGCACCATGACCACCCCAAGGCGAGACAGCGTTAATCATTGCACTGAGGCTGCTGCCGTCGTGCTGGTAAATCGAGGCGGTACTGTTGCTGCCATTTTGATAGGCGCCGGCTGCGCCACCGCTGACATTGGTCTGCGTAACGGTGGTAACGTTGTTGTTACCCCAATCCTGCACATCAGCGCCGGTGCGATAATCATTGGTTTGTGCAATGGCGACAGCGTTCGAGTTACCCGCTTCATACACATTGCCGTGGCCGTAGCTGGTGATGCCGGTTTGAGACACGGATGCCGTATTGGAATTGCCTCCTTGGTTGATAGTGATGACGGCGCCGCCATCGTCTGGTGCGTTATTGCCGATCTGGCTGGCGGAAGCCGTATTGCCACTGCCGCCTTGGGTCACCGTGGTCGTATCGTAGGCCAATGCCGAACCGGCGCCATAGGCTAAGACAATGCCCAGGGCAATCGCGGAAAGCTGATGTTTCATTCTTATTCTCCAAGAAAAATGGGGGCGCAGAAAAAGCCGCGATCCAACGGCCCCTAATATTGGATCACCGTTGCCAGGTTGCGGTCGCCGTACTGACGCACCACGGCACTGGAAGCTGTTGCGTACTGCTGAATGTCGGCACGATTGAAATTGCCGGTTTGCTCGACCTGGGCGCGATTGAAGTTCCCGTTTTGCGTCACAAAGGCGGCATTGCTGACACCTTGCTGAATAAGGCTGATCTCGTTCTTGCCACCGAGCTGTGCCAGCGCTGCTACGTTGCTCTCGCCACTTTGACGCGCGCCGATGTAGTTGAAACTGCCGCTCTGCGACGCGCTCAGTTGATTGTTGCTGCCGATCTGCGAGACCCGACCGTACAACATCGATCCCTGCTGTCCCAGCCGCGCATCGTTGCCATTGCCATCTTGGGATACTTCCGCAAAGACATTGCCGTCAGTGACTATTTGGAGTTCTGAAGGCGGCAATTCCGCTGATGGCGCCAGATCGGCGGCGTGTGCAGGCAATCCTGTGAACAGCAGTGCGAGCAGCGGCACCGCATAACGCAAAGTCTTCATGGCACTCCCCTTCAATTCACGGGTATGGCATCGGGACAAATGATCAGCGCGCGGTGGCGTCAGCTGGCTCGGATTTATCGGACATTTCGGTACGAGACGTGGCGTAGTCGTTCTCCTGGCGCAGATAGTTCTGCACGATTGGCAAGGTCCAGTCCTTGTCGTCCTTCAGCGCCCAGGTACGGTCTTTCAAGCCCTGCACCACCAAATGCACGACGGCCGCTTCAATGGCGTCCTTCACGCACAGTTGCGCTGGCTCGTTGCGGGTCACACCTGCCTCAAGTTCCACCAGGTCCTTGAAGTTCACGAACTTGAAGACGCTCGGATGGATTTCATATGAATAAATGGTCTTGGTCGTGGAGATGCTGTGCAATACCTGACCGCCACGGATATCGATACTGCGCAGGTTGACCGTCACCTGATCGACGCGGTACTGGGTGGACAGACCAATGCCGAGGTAACGTGCCGCAGCGCCACCGGTGCGTACGTTGCTTTCATATGCGATGACCCCGCCCTCAATCAAAATCGACGCCGGTAGCAATGCCGGGAAATTCACCGGCAGCGCGCCGTTCGCCCGCACCGGTTCCAGTGCCCGAACGATCTTGCGCTCGGTGAGAAGGTCCTGCAGATTTTCGCGTTCGACCGGCGTGAACCAGCCTGAATCCTTTAATGCCTTGATCAGGATTGCCGCAGCACCCTGCGTGACAGACGTTGAAAAAGAGCTGTCGGGTGCGGCCTTGTACTGACCTGTCTGATCGCGAAAGCCATACACCGCGGCGATCACCTTGCCCTTTGGTGCGGGGAGTCTCAACAAGTCACGTGTGATTGGGGTAGCCGGGGTCAGTGTCGCGGCGCGCTTTGCGTCACGTGGCAGATCCGGTGTGGCGCAACCCGCAAGTAGCGTGCCGGCCAAAGCAAGCGCACCGATGAAATGGCAGAATCGTGCAAGCATGCAATGATTCAAAGAACGCGGCGTTCTCATTGGCCCACCTGAAAAGAAGTGGAAACGCCGGTCGCCTTATCGGTAGTGGTCACTTGCAGCAATCCACCGCCAAGATCGGCGATGGTGATGGTGAAGTTGGCCGTTTCCACGGTGCCCGGAACAAGCTTGCCTCCGGCTGAAACCTTCGATGCGGCGCTGGACGCAATCTGGTTCAGAATCGAGCGCTCCAGCATGTCGTTGAATTGCTGTAGAGGTGTCTGTTGCGTAAACCCTGGTGAAGACCCGGTGCCAGGGGCCGTGTGCCTGTTTGTCGCCTGGGCGGAGTTCAAGAGGATCGAGCCATTGATAGGATTGCCGCCAAATGACGGATTCACCGGCACGTACACTAGTTCTGTGGCCACGGCATGGCCAAGCACGCTTGCCAGGATGAGCGTGGCAACAAACGCCTTGCCTGACCCGCTGGCCATCGGTTGTGGATGCATTGTGAGTCTCCCTTTTCTTTACATTTCGTCAGCTGCAAGATCGGCGTCGTGAAACAGCAGCCGTTGAACATCGGTGTCCATGATGTTTTGGTAAACGATAGCCACTGCCCTACCACTAGCTGCGCGGATTGCAGCATTCGAAGGCGGCACGAACGCCTGGAACATGCGCCGTTGCGCATACTCGACCCATACCTGACTGCCATAACGCGCCGTCGCACGTTCATGAATGGAAATCGCATAGCGGTCGCCCAATGGTTGGTCTCGCCACAGCGAAACGAAATATTGGTAAAACGCATGCCCGAACACAGTGACTGTCTGATCCACTACCACACCGCCGTATGGTTCCTGCGGACCTCCTCCATTCAAATCGGGAACTTTCAGTCCCGCGCGTTCGTCCCCGGCCCAGACGACCGACACACTCATGGCGCAGACCACCATCACCAATAACTCTTGCGACGACCTCATTGACTATCCCCATGGCGTATGGCACGCGGCCTGTCACGACATGCCGCGGCAACATATTCGAAAAATCTCTGGATCACCGGATGCGTCGATACAAACCGTTTCGATCACGCCGACAGGTTGAAGCGTACTTGGTGAACGGTGCGTACCTTTAGTGCAGATGCACTAGCTCGGGGCGGCGCACGCTTGAGCGAAATCAATCGGGACGCACAATTGAATCGCGACACTGCGCAACCACATCTTCAGCGAAGGGTTCCGAAACGAAGGGTGTCACATCCGTTCGCGCAGCAGAAGGCTCAGGGAGACTTTGTCGTGAACGTCCAGTTTCTCGTAGATCTTTGAAATATGATTTCGTACCGTATTGGGGGCTATCCCAATCTTTGAAGAGATCTTCCTGTAGTCGAGACCGCTTGCGAAGTGGGCCGCGACGTCTCTTTGAGACGGACTGAGCCGGTCAAGTACGCTCCGTTGCTCCGCCATACACAAAATAAGTCCTGACGTCATGGACGCCTTGAACCTCACCAGCCTACCTTCGTAGATGCCGTCACGCAGCAAAGCGGACCACGCAGGGCGGGGGATAACTGGCGTGGAAAGCGTTGCCCACTCCTTTTTTACCATGGCTTCAAATGATAGGCTTGGAACTTCCATGTTTCCATTCTTGTTCATCAGAGCGAAGCCCGAACCCGCTGTCTTTGGCAGGCTTGCAGCAAGGAACTGCTGCAGGTTGTGGGCGATCGCACGCGCCAGATGTGGCCAGAGCGCATGCATCAAGCCAAGGTCGTGCTCAGTGAATGCACTGTCTGTGCCGCGATAGAGGGCAAGCAGCCGCGTCGGAAAAGAGTTTGTGTGAGTGTGTCCGAACAGGAGCAGTTGCTTAAGTTCATATTGCTTCCTGAACGCCAGCAGTTCAGGTCTTTTCAGAAATTTGTAGTAATCGAAACAGGAACGCCTGATGGGTGCATCGAGGCCAACGACGAGTGCCTGGGTGACCGGATCGCTGGCAGAAATCTGTGCGTAATCGTCGAGCAGGATTGGGTCGCGTCCGTGAACGTGCGCTCGACTCAAAATAAAATTCGCATTGTCTTTGAATGTCACGTTTCCACTCGCCAAAATGCAGGAGTCGAAGATGAATATGCGTCGAAGCGCTCTGATCGCTTCAGCAGGAAAGTCGAGCGGCGCAAGGCTGACCGACGCGTCATATATTTCCGCTATTGTTCTGGAGAATGCCAGCATTGGATATTTCTTATTTTGGCTCTGGGTCTGACAGAGCCTACGTCACCCTCCCAACGCTAGCTTGAGAGATATCAATCGGTGCGTGAATAATTCCGCGCATGGCGCGGTTCCGGCGTCATCAGGTGCTGGC
>DHXL01000324.1:2954-11816 GCA_002415335.1 Oxalobacteraceae bacterium UBA5157 | reverse complement strand
GCCTTGCCTTGAGGCAAGCAAGACGGCGGGAGTCGAAGGCGCCTTTGGAAGTGCCCAAAAGTACCTTGTCGCTCTTAACCTCACCATCGGGTGCGACGAGTAAAAGCAGTAGAACCTCTCTCGACACCAAGCAGCACGTTCTCTAACAGCAGGTTCTCAAGAGAATTGCACCAGTTCGCCGGCGCGGTTAAACGCCAGGAAGTTTCCGATGGCCCCGCGCTGAATCGCATCGATCATTTTCTTCATTGCCTGCTCGGCCGCCTCGCTGGTCGGAAAGTTGCCGGCACTACCGCCCAGGGCGGCGGCAAATACGATGTCCCAGTGCTGTCCGGTTCGACACGATTCTTCTACCATGCTGGCAAAGTCGCCCAGTTCGTTTGGCTGCTTGTCGACGCACATGACCGGCGTCAGCGTGCCGCTGTGGGACGCGCCGGCGCTTGGCTCGATGCTATCCGCAGGCGAATCGGATTCGGTGAAGACCAATAGCAGACGTTGCGGCTCGGGCTGACTATTCGCCGCACTGAGAAAATCGTCGTAACTGGCGATGTTCATGACAAATTTTCCTTCACGTTGGGACGCTTATGGCATCACGATTATGGCACCGATCTGTAGTTCGATCACTGCACCAACGGACTTTCCGCCCCTTCCAGCGTCACCCCGAGTATATGGGCACGTCCAACCAATATCTGCAAGTACTGATGCACTGCGCGCTGCCACGCCTGCCGCGCAAGGCGTTCGGCAATTTGCGATTTGACCGCCTCGAACGGCAATAATTTTCCTTCGATCCGGCGCATCACCTGGACGATATGCAGGCCGAAGCGCGTTTCCAGCAATCGATCGGCCAGTTCACCTTCAGCCAGGCGGAACACCAACTCCTCAAATTCCTTGACCGTCTGGCCCCGCGTCAGTTGCCCAAGATTACCGCCGACCGCGCCGGACGCGCAGTTCGAATATTCCCTTGCCAGTTCCGCAAATCGGTCCGGATTGACGCGCAGTTCCGCCAATACTGCCTCGCCGGTTTCGCGCAACAATTCCAGCGGTACCGTCGGCGTTACTTGAAGCAGGATGTGACGCGCCTCGACCAGTTCGCCATTGGTGAAGCGCTGCGGCTGGTTGCGGTAAACCGTCTCGCAGGTGGCTTCATCCGCGTCCGGCACATGAACTTCCCGTGCAAACAGCGCTTCGATCCTCGTGTCGTCATCGCCGCCCGCAATGTTCAAACGATCTGCCTCCTGCAACAGCACTGTGCGCAGTACCAGTTCCTGCACCGCCTGTTTCAGCGGGTTGTCCGCCTGCTGGTGATGGGACAGTTCCTGCTCCACTGCGGCGTCGGTGATGTCGACACTATTTACTGAAATGCCCATGGTTGTCCTCTCCGACTCAAACGGTTAGCGCGCACGCACCAGTTGATAGGCGCGGCTCAGGTAGCGCACGGTATTGAACCCGCTCCAGACGTGCACCAGGCGGGTGAACGGGAAGATGACGAACACCGACATGCCCATGAACAGGTGCAGCTTGAAAATGAATGGCACGTCAACGATGAATGACGCGGCGTCGCCTCGGAACGTGAGGATATGCTGCGCCCAGGTCATCAGTTGCACCATGTCGTGGCCATCCAGGTGGTGCGCCGACACGAAGATCGACGACAGGCCCAACAGCAGGGTGGCCAGTATCCATAGCAGCACGACCTTATCCTTGATCGTGGTGACCGCGCGCAACCGGTCGTTGGAGAAGCGCCGCACCAGTAAAATCACGATGCCGATCAGGCACAAACTGCCCATCAGGCCGCCGGCCGTCATCGCGACGATTTGCTTGGCGCCATGCGAGACGCCGAGCGTATCCCAGACGATCACCGGCGTCAGCAGTCCGGCTGCATGGCCGAGAAACAGGCCGATGATTCCGATGTGAAACAGGTTATTGCCTAGCCGCAGGCTGCCGCGATACAACAGCTGGCTGGATTCCGATTTCCAGCTGTATTGTTCGCGGTCGTAGCGGATCAGGCTGCCAAGCAGGAAGATCGCGAGTGCGATGTAGGGATAAATTCCGAATACAAATTGATGCAGGTAATTCATGCTGTTCTCTCCTCATGGGCCGGCATCGTCCGGTCATTGCCGGACTCTGCGTCCGTCCGCCTGGCAGCAGGGTCAGTCGTCCGTTTCGGGTAAAAGTTAATCGCTTGCGCACCGCCGGCCATCGTCTTCAACAGGGGTTCCACGCCATCTGCGCCGGGACCGAACGTTTCCAGCGCTTCGTCCATATCGCGCACCGGCGGCTCCGACAATTCCTCGGCCGCGACCGGACTGAGCTGCTGCAGCACCTCGAACGCGCCGGCATAGGGGCTGCCGTTGGCCCTGAGTTTGCGACCGATATGGGCCAGCACGTGGATGGCGTCACCCAGCAATCTACCGACTTCCTCACGATCATCCAGCTGGGACAGAAACTCCAGAAACAGCGGCACGAAGTCGGGCAAATCATCCCCACCCATTTCCAGTCCATGCTTCTTGTACTCTTCCATCAAGTCGACCATCGCCTGCCCGCGATCGCGTGATTCGCCGTGGATATGCTCGAACAAATGCAGCGAATGCGAAGGATTGCGATCGAAGGTCATCACGTAGTTTTGCTGCACCGTGATCAGGTCCTCGCTGGTCAGGTAGTTAAACAGCGGACACAAGAGATCGTGCATCGCCGGCGCATCCAGCAGCATTGTCTCCAGCTCGGGCAAATGCGCGATCAGCACCGGCTCCGGATACAGCAGCAAGGCGGACAGGATTTTCAACTGTTTCATGGCGCTTCCTTTTTCCGCAGGATTCGATTCTGAATTACACACTTTCTTAGACACTTTCCGGCTCCTTCTTCTTGCGCGATTTCGGCATCTCGACAAAGATGGTCGAGCCGTGCTTTTTCTTGCCGAACAGCGAGCTGTCGCTAACCCCATCCGAGCAGCCGTTGCCGAAGCTGAAGCCGCACGAACCCTTTTCGTTGAAGCTGTCCTCCGCCATTTCCTTGTGGCTGCTCGGGATCACGAAGCGGTCTTCATAGTTGGCGATCGCCAGGATGTGATACATGTCCTCGACCTCCGCCTGGCTCAAGCCGACCTGTTTCAACACGGTCAGATTCTCGACCTTGTCGACCGACTTGCTGCGCATGTAGGCGCGCATCGCCAGCATGCGGTCCAGCGCGCTGATCACCGGCGCTTCCTTGCCGGCGGTGAGCAGGTTGGCCAGATATTTCACCGGAATGCGCAGGCTCTTGGTATCGGGAAGGATGCCGTTCATGCTCATCTTGCCGGACTCGGCCGCGGCCTGGATCGGCGACAGCGGCGGGATGTACCAGACCATCGGCAGCGTGCGGTATTCCGGATGCAGCGGGAACGCGATTTTCCATTCCACCGCCATCTTATAGACCGGCGATCTCTTGGCCGATTCCAGCCATGCGTCAGGTATGCCCTGCTTGCGGGCTTCCTCGATGATCGCCGGATCGTGCGGGTCGAGGAACAGACCGAGTTGCGACTCGTACAGATCCTGCACATCGGCCACCGAGGCTGCCGCTTCGATCTTGTCGGCGTCGTACAGCAGCACGCCGAGATAGCGGATGCGACCGACGCAGGTTTCCGAGCACACGGTCGGTTGGCCGGCTTCGATGCGCGGATAGCAGAACGTGCATTTCTCGGCCTTGCCGGACGACCAGTTGTAGTAAATCTTCTTATACGGGCAGCCGGAGATGCACATGCGCCAGCCGCGGCACTTGTCCTGATCGATCAGCACGATGCCGTCGTCTGCCCGCTTGTAGACCGAGCCGGACGGGCAGGACGCGACGCAGGTCGGGTTCAGGCAGTGTTCGCACAGGCGCGGCAAGTACATCATGAAGGTGTTCTCGAACGTGCCGTACATCTCTTTCTGCATGTTGTCGAACAGCTTGTCCTTGCTGCGTTTGGCGAACTCGCCGCCGAGGTCGTCTTCCCAGTTCGGACCCCATTCGATCTTGTCCATTTTCTGGCCGGTAATGACCGATATCGGGCGCGCGGTCGGCGGCGTCTCGGACAGCGGCGCGTTCTGCAGGCGCTCGTAGTCGTAGGTGAACGGCTCGTAATATTCGTCGATCGCCGGCAGGTTCGGATTAGCGAAGATATTCGACAGAATTTTCAGACGGCTGCCTTGGCGCGGCTCGATCTTGCCGGCCGCGTTGCGTTTCCAGCCGCCATTCCACTTGTCCTGGTTTTCCCATTCCTTCGGATAGCCGATGCCGGGCTTGGTCTCGACATTGTTGAACCATGCGTACTCGACGCCGTCGCGGCTGGTCCAGACGTTCTTGCACGTAACCGAGCAAGTGTGGCAACCGATGCATTTGTCGAGGTTCAGCACCATCCCGATTTGTGCCCTGATCTTCATGCTGCGCTCCCGACTTGTTCATCATCTTGCCCGACCTTCAACGGACCTTCCAGCCAGTCGACCTTCTTCATCTTGCGGATCAATACAAACTCATCGCGGTTCGAGCCGACCGTGCCGTAATAATTGAAGCCGTACGACAGTTGCGCGTAGCCGCCGATCATGTGGGTCGGTTTGGTTACCGTGCGCGTCACCGAGTTGTGGATGCCGCCGCGCTTGCCGGACATTTCGGCACCCGGCACGTTGATGATTTTTTCCTGTGCGTGATACATCAGCGTCATGCCGACCGGCACCCGCTGGCTGACCACGGCGCGCGCGGTCAGCGTGCCGTTGACGTTGAAGATCTCGATCCAGTCGTTGTCGACAATACCGGCCACCTTGGCGTCAATTTCAGACAGCCAGACGTGCGGGCCGCCGCGCGACAAAGTCAACATCCGCAAGTTGTCGGAATACGTCGAGTGGATACCCCATTTCTGATGCGGCGTAATCCAGTTCAGCGCGATTTCCTTGTTGCCGTTCGGCTTCGCGCCGAGCATCGATGCCGTGGTCTTGGTATTGATGGCCGGCTTGTACACGCACAGGCCTTCGCCGAAATCACGCATCCACAGGTGATCCTGGTAGAACTGTTGGCGGCCGGTCAGGGTGCGCCATGGGATCAATTCATGCACGTTGGTATAACCGGCGTTGTAGCTGACTTCTTCCGATTCCAGTCCGGACCAGGTCGGCGATGAAATGATCTTGCGCGGCTGCGCCTGCACGTCGCGGAAACGGATGCTGTCATGCTCGCGCGGCAGCGCCAGATGGGTGTGATCGCGTCCGGTCATCTTGGACAGCGCGGCCCATGCCTTTACCGCGACGTGGCCGTTGGTTTCCGGCGCCAGCGACAAGATCATTTCAGCCGCGTCGATCGCGGTATTCAAGCGTGGCTGACCTTTCGACACGCCCTCTTCCAGTACCGTGCGATTGATCCCGCGCAGCACGTCGACTTCGTGTTTGGTTTCCCAGCCGATGCCTTTGCCGCCGTTGCCGATTTTTTCCAGCAAAGGACCAATCGAGGTAAATTTCTTGTAGATGTCGCGATAGTCGCGCTCGACCACGGTCATGCTCGGCATGGTCTTGCCCGGTATCGGTTCGCATTCGCCGGCGCGCCAGTCTTTCGGATCGAACGGCTGGCCGAGTTCGCCCGGGGTGTCGTGCAACAGCGGCGACAGGATCAAGTCCTTTTGCGTGCCGAGATACTCGCCGCCGATTTCCGAGAATTTCTCGGCGATGCCCTTGTAGATTTCCCAGTCGGATTTCGACTGCCACAACGGCTGCACCGCTTCCGACAGCGGATGGATGAACGGATGCATGTCGGACGTGTTCAAGTCATCCTTTTCGTACCAGGTCGCGGTCGGTAACACGATGTCGCCGTACAGGCAGGTGGTCGACATGCGGAAGTCGAGCACCACCAGCAGGTCCAGCTTGCCTTCGGCGGCAGGCCGGACCTTGATGTCCTTCGGTTTGACGCAGCCGTCCTCGTCGCTCATCAGTGCGTTCTGCGTGCCTAGCAGATACTTGAGAAAGTATTCGTGACCCTTGCCGGAGCTGCCGAGAATATTCGAACGCCACACGAACATGTTGCGCGGGAAGTTGGCCGGATTGTCCGGATCGTCGCACGAGAAATTCAGCTTGCCGGCCTTGATCTGCTCGACCGCGTATTGCGCGACATCCTTGCCAGCCGCTGCCGCCGCCCGCGTGACTTCAAGGGGATTGGTTTCGAGTTGCGGCGCGGACGGCAGCCAGCCCATGCGCTCCGACTTGGCGTTGTAATCGATCAGCGACATCTGCGCGACGCTGCCGTCGGCCGATGGCGACTGGATTTCCGCCGTGTTCAGTTTCTCGTGGCGCCACTGGCTGGTATGTGCATAGAAGAACGACGTGCCGTTCATCTGGCGCATCGGACGGTTCCAGTCGAGCGCAAACGCGAGCGGGGTCCAGCCGGTTTGCGGCCGCAGTTTTTCCTGTCCCACGTAATGCGCCCAGCCGCCGCCGGACTGGCCGACGCAGCCGCACATCATCAGCATGTTGATGATGCCGCGATACGTCATGTCCATGTGGTACCAGTGGTTCAGCGCGGCGCCGACGATCACCATGCTCTTGCCATGGGTCTTGTCGGCGTTCTCGGCGAATTGACGCGCGACCGTAATCACGTCGGCGGCCTTGACGCCGGTGTGCTTGACTTGCCAGGCCGGAGTGTAGGGAACGTCGTCGTCGAAGTCCCTGGCGACATTGCCGCCGCCGAGGCCGCGATCAATGCCGTAGTTCGCCAGCGTCAGATCGAATACGGTTGCCACCAGCGCGATGCTGCCGTCGGCCAGCTGGACTTTCTTCACCGGCACATTGCGCAGCAACAGATCGTCGGCATCCTTGCCGCCGAAGTATGCGAAGCCGACCGGCAGCACATCGTCGCTGCAATCAATCAGCGACAGGCGCGGATCGATCGCCTTGCCGCTGGTGCCGGCTTTCTGCTCCAGGTTCCATTTACCGGATTCGCCCCAGCGGAATCCGATCGAGCCGGCCGGCGCCGAAATGTCGCCGGTCGTTTCATCGATGACCAGCGTCTTCCATTCCGGATTATTGGTCTCGTCGAGGTTGTTCGCGAGGTGCGACGCGCGCAGGAAATATTCCGGCACCAGCGCGCCATTTTTCTGTTTCAGCAAAACCAGCATCGGGAAATCGGTGTATTGCTTGGCGTAGCCGCGGAAGTAAGCCGACTGGCTGTTGGCGTGGAATTCCTTCAGGATCACGTGGCCCATCGCCATCGCGAGCGCGGCGTCGGTGCCCTGCTTCGGCGCCAGCCAGATATCGCCGAACTTGGCCATCTCGCCGAAGTCGGACGACACCGCGACGGTCTTGGTGCCCTTGTAGCGCACCTCGGTGTAGAAATGGGCATCCGGCGTACGCGTCATCGGTACATTGGAGCCCCATACCATCAGGTAAGTCGAGTTGAACCAGTCGGCCGATTCCGGCACGTCGGTCTGTTCGCCCCAGACTTGCGGGCTGGCCGGCGGCAAGTCGCAATACCAGTCGTAAAAGCTCAGCGCGACGCCGCCGATCAGGCTCAGGTAGCGCGTGCCGGCCGCATAGCTAACCATCGACATCGCAGGAATCGGCGAGAAGCCGACCACGCGGTCCGGGCCGAATTTCTTGATGGTGAACGCGTTGGCGGCGGCGATGATTTCGTTGACCTCGTCCCACTTGGCGCGCACGAAGCCGCCGAGGCCGCGCACCGATTTGTAGGACTTCGCGCGCTCGGGATTCTGGCTGATGTATTCCCATGCGAACACCGGCGCCATCGTCAGACGCGCCTCGCGCCACATCTCCATCAGGCGTCCGCGCACCATCGGATACTTGACGCGCTGCGCCGAATACACATACCACGAATAACTGGCGCCGCGCGGGCAGCCGCGCGGCTCATGGTTCGGCAGATCGGGACGGGTGCGCGGGTAATCGGTTTGCTGGGTTTCCCAGGTGATCAGGCCGTTCTTGACATACACCTTCCAGCTGCAGGAGCCGGTGCAGTTGACGCCGTGCGTCGAGCGTACGATCTTGTCATGCTGCCAGCGCTGGCGGTAGGCGTTTTCCCACGTACGGTCCTCGTTGACCACTGCGCCGTGACCATTGGAAAAGGTTTCCTTGGGCTTGCCGAAAAAATTCAGGCGGTCCAGAAAATGACTCATGCTATCTCCATAGATGCGCCCGTCGGACAGGCGCCTTGACTAAATTTGAGCATCCGTTAATGCGTGCAATCTGCGATGCAACCAGGGATGTAGCAAGTCTACGCAGCCGACTCCTTGCCTGCTACCCGCAAGAAGTCTGACTGCGCTCGGCGTTGGAACTAGCCGTCCTAGTCACAATGGACTACAAGTGGATGCGGGCTTGACTAGCACGGCATGTCGGCGCCCTTGCGCGCGTAGAACCACCAGGTCAGCGCGACGCACGTGGCATAGAAGCCGATAAAGACCCACAGCGCCGCACCCGGCCCGCCGGTCAGGGCGATCGACGTGCCATAGCTCTTCGGAATGAAAAAGGCGCCGTAGGCCGCCACCGCCGACGTGAAGCCGAGCACCGCGGCGCCCTCCTTGTTCGCATCGACCACCGCCTGCGCCTGCGCTGCTGCACCCTGGCCGGCCGCCGCGCGCTGGCGTTCGGTCAGGAAGATCACTGGAATCATGCGGAAGGTTGACGCATTGCCGACGCCGGTACCGGCAAACAGCAGCATGAACATCCAGAAGAAGCCCCAGAAACTGCCGCCGGCTCCGGCATGCGGCAAGAATGCCAGCACGCCCAGCACGGCGGCGATCATCACCAGGAAGGTCCAGAACGTCACGCGTGCACCACCCAGCCTGTCGGATACCCAGCCGCCCGCGACACGCGCCAGCGCCCCGACCAACGGTCCGAGAAATGCGTATTGCAGTGGATTGATGCTCGGGAA
>DHXL01000324.1:0-2862 GCA_002415335.1 Oxalobacteraceae bacterium UBA5157 | reverse complement strand
CCGATGAACGAGCCGAACGTGCCGACATACAGCCAGCACATCAACCAGTTATGCTTGCGCCTGAAAATCACCGCCTGCTCGGAAAACGATGCTTTGGCCGAGGCAATGTCGTTCATGCCGAACCACGCGATCACTGTCGTGAGCGCGATCAGCGGAACCCAGACGAAGCCCGCATTTTGCAGCCACAATTGTTTGACTTGCCCGCCCTTGGTCCAGGTTTGCGGGTCGCCGCCAAGTGCACCAAACACGCCGGCCGTGATCACCAGCGGCACGATGAACTGCACCACCGATACGCCAAGATTGCCGAGGCCGGCGTTCATGCCGAGCGCATAGCCCTTCTGCGCCTTCGGATAAAAAAAACTGATGTTGGCCATCGACGACGCGAAGTTCCCGCCGCCCAGACCGCACAATAGCGCCAGTACCAGCATGGTCGGATACGTGGTGCCGATGTCCTGCACCGCGAAGCCAATGCCGATTGCAGGAATCAGCAGGGATGCAGTGGATATCGTGGTCCACTTGCGGCCGCCGAAAATCGGTACCATGAACGAATAGAAAATCCGCAAGGTGGCGCCCGACAACCCGGGCAATGCGGTCAGCCAGAACAACTGGTTCGTGCTGTAGCGGAAACCGATCGCCGGCAAGTTGACCACCACCACGCTCCACACCATCCACACCGCGAAGGCCAGCAACAAAGCCGGGATCGATATCCACAGATTGCGGTTGGCGGTGGCCTTGCCGGTGCTCTGCCAGAATACCGGCCGCTCCGGTTCCCAGGTGTTAATCAAGTACTTGCTCATGAGGCTCTCCTAGTAGCTGCAGCAAGATAGTCGCCGCCAGATTTAAATTGGTTCGATGCCGGCAAAGCGGCCGCCAAACGCGCGGCGCGCCGCGGCTTGAACGAGAAATACATCCATACCAAGGACACGCAAACGGTCCCATACAACAACATGAAGGCGCTCGAGTGAATGCCGGTCAGGTCGACCAGCGCGCCGAACATGATCGGCAGCACAAATCCGCCGAGGCCGCCGGCCAATCCCACCACGCCCGACACGGCGCCGATGTTGTGCGTGAAATCATCGGAAATGAATTTGAAGACAGAGGCCTTGCCGATCGCCATCGCGACGCCAACGATGAACAACAAGCCGGTGAACATCAACGGCGACAATCCGAGATGGAGATTCAGGTCGCCTTTGACGGTCTGGACGATCATGCTGGTTTGCGGATACGACAGCAGGAAGAAGCAGACCCAGCACACCCACATCACCGACCAGGTCACCTTGTAGGCACCGTATCTATCGGCAATCCATCCGCCCAGCGCGCGCACCAGGCCGCCCGGCAGCGAGAAGCATGCGGCCAGCAGGGCCGCCAGTTTCAAGTCGAAACCGTATGCCGACACGTAGTACTTGGTCATCCACAACGCCAGCCCCACATAGCCGCCGAACACCACCGAGTAGATCTGGCAATAGCGCCAGACGCGCGGATCCTTGAGCACCTTTACCTGTTCGGAAAACGGCACACCGGCCGACACTTGGTGCGTCTTGTCGGTGTAGGAAAAGAACCAGAACAGCAGTGCGGTGGCCAGCATCGCGCCGGCATAAACTTTTGGCAGCATTTGCCAGCCGAACGCGGTGATGATCGCGGGTGCGACAAACTTGGTCAGCGCGGAACCGGAATTGCCCGCGCCGAAAATACCCATCGCCAGCCCGCGCCGCTCTTGCTGAAACCAGCGCGCGACATACGGCGTGCCAACCGAGAAGGAGCCGCCTGCCAGGCCGACGAACAGACCCAGCACCAGGAAATGCCAATACGCGGTGGCGTAGCTGATCAGGTAGATCGGTACCACGGAGCTCAGCATCAAGAGAAAAAATACGATGCGTCCGCCGTACTTGTCGGTCCAGATCCCGAGCGGCACCCTGACCAGCGAACCGGTCAACACCGGCATCGCCGCCAACAAGCCGAACTGCGTTTCGTTCAAACCGAGATTGGCCTTGATCGGAATGCCGAGCACCGCGAACATCATCCATATCGCGAAGCAAATGGTGAACGCGAACGTGCTGCTGATTAAAACGGATAGTTGTTTGTTGCCTTGGGCTGCCACTACATGCCTCCATGAATGGTCGACTCGATAGCGCTAGGTTACGCGGCGCGCCGAGACGGCACTATTGTCAGGAGGGTTATTCTGCGAAGGCAATCGGCCTAGGACTCTCCACCGAAATAGCTAGTCGCGGTGTGGCCGACTAGCTCAAGCGGCGTACCGGCCGCCTGCCGTGACAAGCGGTGCGAAGCGCTCGGAGAATTTGAAAATTGATCCCGATCAAGGAATTTAAAAAGATCGCGCAGCTCGGTTGACCCCACTACATTTAGTAATTAATCTAAGTGAAACCACAACCTATTGTGTTCATACGGAGACGAAATGTCAGCTCAATCGGTATCTTTACTTACCCACGTAATCAAGCGCGACGGCAGCGACAAGCCGTTCGACGCCGACAAGATCCGCTCCGCATTGCAGCGCGCGGGACTCGCGACCAGCGAATTCGAAGCGGAAGACGCGGCGTATCTGGCAACCGAGGCGGTGCGGCGGCTTCGCTTGCACGGCTTGCGCGCACCGACCATCGAACAGATTCAGGACGTGGTGGAATCGGTGCTGTATGACGCCGGTCACCGCAAGACGTTGCGCGCCTATATCCTGTATCGCGAACAGCACCAGAAGCTGCGCCGCGATCGCAAGACACTGGTCGATGTCGAGTCGTCGATGAACGAATATCTCGATCAGCTCGACTGGCGCGTCAACGCCAACGCGAATCAAGGCTACTCATTGGGCGGCCTGATCCTGAACGTGTCGGGTAAGGTGATCGCGAATTA
>DHXL01000190.1:9574-17071 GCA_002415335.1 Oxalobacteraceae bacterium UBA5157 | reverse complement strand
GCCTCCAAGATCCTTGCCGTACTGTCGCAAGGCTTTTCTACCGGCGGCGAGGAAATCCATATTGGCGGCAGCATCGGCATCAGCCTCTATCCGCACGACGGCGAACACGAGGACGTCCTGATGAAGAACGTAGACCTCGCGATGTACCACGTGAAACAGGGCGGCCGTGCCGGATACCATTTTTTTACCGAGGAATTGAATCTCCGCAATCAGGCGCGGCACGTGCTGCGCACGGAATTGCGCCACGCGCTGAGCCGCGGCGAGCTGGTGTTGCATTACCAGGCCAAGGTCGATACGCAAACGCGTCGGCTGGTCGGCGTCGAGGCGCTAGTGCGCTGGCAGCATCCGCTGCGCGGCATGATTCCACCGGCCGATTTCATTCCGTTTGCCGAAGAATCGGGCCTGATCCTGCCGATCGGCGACTGGGTCATGCGGACCGCGTGCCAGCAGAATGTGACCTGGCAAACTGCGGGTTTGCCTGCTATCAGGATTGCCGTGAATCTTTCCGCATGCCAGTTCGGCCATCACGATCTGGTGGGCCAGGTCAGACAGGTATTGCGGGACACACGGATGGATCCGCAGTACCTCGAGCTGGAGCTGACCGAAAGCGTTCTCGTGCAGGAAGCGGAGCAGGCGGTGCCGACGCTGTCGCGCCTGAACGATATCGGCATCAAGCTGTCGCTCGACGACTTTGGTACCGGCTATTCGTCGCTCAATTATCTGAGGCGGTTTCCACTCGATAATCTGAAAATAGACCGATCGTTCATCAGCGGGATGACAAGCAATGCGCATGACGCAATCATCGTCAAAGCGGTGATTGCGCTGGCCCACAATTTGAAGCTGAGAGCCATTGCGGAGGGAGTGGAAACGCGGGAAGAACTGGACCTGCTGGCGGCACTCGGGTGCGACGAGATACAGGGCTTTTATTTCAGCAAGCCATTGCCCGCTGACGAATTCAAGCTTCTGCTGGTGGAGGAAATGTTGACCGGTGCAGGCGCAAAATCATAGTTTCATCTGCCAATAACCAACGTCTATCCAGCGCGCGAGCTTGAATCCGACTTCCTGGAAATGCGCCACTTTTTGCATGCCCAATTTTTCATGCAACGCGACGCTGGCAGCGTTGGGCAGCGCGATGCCGCCGATGACAATGTGCATGCCATTGTCACGCAGCGCCGCGAACAAGGCGGTGTACAAAGCAGTGCCGCGGCCGTGGCCGGTGTGTGCCGGGTCCAGGTAGACCGTGCTCTCGACTGAGAAGCGGTACGCGCAGCGGCCCTTCCATTTGCTGGCATACGCATAGCCGATCACCTGCTCATCGTGCTCCATCACCAGCCAAGGCAAGGACGCCGCATCAAGCTCTTCGATACGTGCCGCCATCTCGCGCGCTGATACAGGCGTCTCCTCAAACGTGACGAAGGTGGTGCGGATGTAGTGGTTGTAGATGCGCGCGATGGCGTCGGCATCAGAGACCAGGGCGGGACGAATCAAGAAATCCTCCTGCGGAATTTTTCGGCAAATGGATACGCGTGAAGCAATTTCATGCGAGCGCGTCGAATCTTCCGCGTCATTCCAACTCCACGCTTTCCCACGCGTTCATCTCGCGTCGCGTCAACAGCGCGCGATATGAGCGCGACCCGAGCCACAGGGCGAACCCGATGGCGGCGAACGTCAATTGGCCGGCCGCCAGCCATAGTGCAGACGGCGCCAGTAACGGCGCGACGATGCCGGAGACCGCTGCCGCCAACAGCGTCAGTACGAACGATTGGCAGGACGCGAGGATGCCGCGAATCTCCGGCATCAAGTCAAGCACCAGCAGTGTCGCGCCCGGGGCGACCATCGACATGCCGAAAGTATAGAAGAACAACGGCGCCACCGACCACGGCAGTGCCGGTGGAAAAAATGCATGGTAGCCGACATTCGCGAGCCCGGCGCCGATCAGGAAGCCGAAGCCGATCAATACCTGTTGCGGGATCGGGATATTGCCTGCCAGCCGGTTGGCGGTCAGCGCGCCGAAGAAGATGCCGGCCACCGATGGGATGAACTGCCAGCCGAATTGGTCCGGTCCCAACCCGAGGTGCTTCGTGATGAAGGTCGGCGCCGCCGCCACATACAGGAACAGGCCGGCGAAATTGAACGCGACCGCGCCGGCCTTCAGGTGAAACAGCGGCGAGCGGAAAACCTGCCGGTAGCTGTGCCACAGGAAGCGCGGGTTGAACGCGTGCCGCTTCGCCGGCGCCAGTGTTTCGGGCAGACGCCGGTAGCAGTGCCACAGCAGCAAGGCCGTGTAGGCAAATAGCGTCAGGAAAATGGCGCGCCAGTCGGCCAACTGGACGATCCAGCCGCCCAGGATCGGCGCAATGGCCGGCGCAATCGAGAAAATCATGGTGACCAGCGACAGCAGTCGCGCGGCGGCGGCGCCTTCATACATGTCGCGGATGATCGCGCGCCCGATCACCGCGCCGGCGCCGGCCGAGACCCCTTGCAGCATGCGAAACGCCCACAGGTATTCAACGCTGTGCGAGGCCGCGCATCCGAGCGTCGCAACCGCGAATACGGCAAGCGAGCCGAGGATGATGTTGCGCCGCCCAAACGCATCCGACAACGCGCCATGCCACAGGATCATGATGGCGAACGACAGCATGTAGGCCGTCAGGGTTTGCTGCACCTGGTTCGCACTGGCATGCAGCGATTGCTGGATGTTGGGAAAAGCCGGCAGATAGGTATCGACCGAAAACGGCCCCAGCATCGCGAGCGCGGCCAGCATCAGCGCCAGGACTCTGTCGCTGACCGCTATCGGATGGGCTGGTTTGTTCGGGGGTTCGGGCTCCGACTTGAATGGCATCAAATCCCGCCCATGCACAGATATTTGATTTCCAGATATTCGTCGATTCCGTACTTCGAGCCTTCGCGCCCGAGGCCCGATTGTTTGACCCCGCCGAACGGTGCCACCTCGTTCGAGATGATGCCGGTGTTGATGCCGACCATGCCGTATTCAAGCTTCTCGGCGACGCGCCACACGCGTCCGATATCGCGCGAATAGAAATAGCTCGCCAGGCCGAAATCGGTATCGTTGGCGGCGGCGATCGCTTCCTCCTCGGTCTTGAACTTGATGACCGCCGCGACCGGGCCGAAGGTTTCCTCGCGCATGATTTTCATGTCGGCGCTGATCTGCGACAGCACGGTCGGTTCGTAGAAATGGCCGCCGAGCGCATGCCGCTTGCCGCCGGTCACGACGGTCGCGCCTTTCGACAGGGCATCGCGCACGTGATCTTCGACCTTGGCCATCGCCTGGTTGTCGATCAGCGGCCCTTGCTGCACGCCCTGCTCGAAGCCGCTGCCGACCTTGATCCTGGCAGCGCCGGCAGCGAGCTTTTCGACGAACGCGTCGTAGATCGACTCGTGTGCATAGAAGCGGTTGGTGCAGACGCAGGTCTGGCCTGCGTTGCGGTATTTCGATTGCAGCGCGCCTTCGACCGCGGCATCGAGGTCGGCATCGTCGAACACGATAAACGGTGCGTGGCCGCCCAGTTCCAGCGCCAGTTTCTTGACGGTCGGTGCGCATTGCTGCATCAGGATCCGGCCGACCGGAGTTGATCCGGTGAACGACAAATGGCGCACGGTCGGGCTGGCGCACAGCACCTTGCCGACTTCGATCGAACGCTCGGCGTCGGCGGTCACGATGTTGATCACGCCCGGTGGCATGCCGGCGCGGTGCGCCAGCTCTGCCACTGCCAGCGCCGAGAGCGGAGTCTGTTCGGCCGGCTTGATCACGATCGTGCAGCCGGCAGCTAGTGCCGGCGCCACCTTGCGCGTAATCATCGCATTCGGAAAATTCCACGGCGTGATCGATGCGCAGACGCCGATCGGCTGCTTGATGACCACCATCCGTTTGTCGCTCCAGGTCGATGCCATCACGTCGCCGCTGACGCGCTTGCCTTCCTCGGCAAACCACTCGATGAAGCTGGCGCCATAAATTATTTCGCCCTTCGCCTCGGCCAGCGGCTTGCCTTGTTCCGCGGTCATCAGGGTGGCCAAGTCGTCGGCATGCGCGATCATCAAATCGAACCACTTGCGCATGATCTTTGCACGCTCCTTGCCGGTCTTGGCGGCCCACGCCGGGAACGCGGCAGCCGCGGCATCGATCGCCTGTTGCGCCTCGGCAGCGCCCATGTTCGGCGCCGAGCCGACGATGGCGCCATCGGCCGGATTGCGGACCTCGAAGGAGGTGGCGGCGCCGACCCACTCGCCGTTCAAATAAGCCTGGCTGCGGAGCAGCGCGGCATCGTTCAATGTCGGGAATCCATTGGCGGTCTGTGACATGTTTTTCTCCAGCGGTGGATGTAAAGGAGCAGGATAGCGCAATCGACTCGGCTTTGCTCGTTGCGCGTGCCGCTGCCGCGCCGCGCAGCCGTACAGAATCCTGTCCGCGGTCGACCGTCAGGCAGTCCGAAAATACGGCGAAAGCATGATCTTGGCGAGACAAGCGGCCAGCCGCGATCCGCCCCAGGCCAGCACCATGCGCCGATCATCGGGACATCGGTCGGGTCGAAGGACAACATCGGCGGCTACCCCTGACAGCGTTGCGTCAGGAGGCTTCGCTTATTGCTTTGGTTTCGCCTCGTCGCGGCGGTTGAACCCTGCCACCATGTCGAAGCGGAACAAGCGGCATTCCAGCGCGCCGTTGAAGAACGGCGTCTTGCGCGCCTCCTTCAGCCGCAGCAATTTCGGCAAGCCGAGATCGGCGGAAAACAGGAACACGCTCCAGCCCGCGAAGCGCTGTTTCAGGGCGGTACTGAATGCGCTGAAGAACGCGCTCGCCATTTCATCGGTTTCAATCGTGCTGTCGCCGCGCACGCCGATCCGCTCGCCATACGGCGGATTGGTCAGGATGATGCCGGGGGTTTCGCTCGGCGGTTTGATCGCTTGCGCCTCGATTTGCTTGAGCGGCACCTCGAACAGGATGCCGGCCTTGTTCAGGTTATTGCGCGTCATCACGATCATGTCGCCCGAAATATCGCTGCCGAAAATAGTCGGCGTGGTGGGCAGCGGATTCGGTTTGACGCTGCCCTTGATCGCGCGCCATTCTTCGCCATCGAAGCCGTGAAATTTTTCAAACGCGAACGGACGCCGTGCGCCCGGCGGAATGCCGGCCAGCATTTGCGCCGCTTCGGCCAGAATGGTGCCGGAGCCGCACATCGGGTCGAGCAGCACCATGCCCGGCTTCCAGCCCGCCACCCGCAACAGGCCCGCAGCCAGGTTCTCGCGCAGCGGCGCGTCGCCGGTTTCCAGGCGCCAGCCGCGCTTGAACAAGGCCTCGCCCGAGGTATCGAGATACAGCGTGAAGTTGCGCGCATCGAAAAAACCGACGATGCGCATGTCCGGCGTCTTGGTATCGACCGAAGGCCGCTCGGAAAACTGCTCGCGGAAGCGGTCGCAAATCGCATCCTTGATCTTCAGCGTCGTGAATTCGAGGCTACGCAGCGGCGACTTGATCGCGGTGACGTCGATGCGGATCGTGTGATGGACGCTGAACCAGTCTTCCCAGGGCTGCGCCAGCGCCAGATCGTAGATGTCATTCTCGTTGCTGTAGCTGGCATGGGCGATGCGCAGCAACACGCGCGACGCGATCCGCGAATGCAGGTTGATGCGGTAGGCGTCGGTCAGCGAGCCGGAGCAATGCACGCCGCCGGGCACCTGGTTGTGGACCTTCAGGCTGGCAGATTGCAGGGCGATTTCGCCGAGCTCTTCGGCCAGTGCGGCTTCCAGCCCGCGCGGGCAGGGGCAGAAATAGGAGTGTGACATGGTGTACCTTTTATCCGTTGAAACGACTAACCAGGAGTGACGTCGTTATATGCTGAAGCGACTGCAGTTTGTAAATTTTCAGACTATTTGGCAAATGCGCGCTCGACGAAATCGAGCCGATCCTGCCCCCAGAAGCCTTCGCCGTCGACGACATACCAAGGCGAGCCGAATACATTGGCGGCGAGCGCTTCGGCGGTGAAGCGGTCATACTCGTTCTGCACGCTGGTGGTTTCGGACGACTTCATCAGCTCGGGGCCGTCATGGCCGCAGGTCGTGGCGAGCGCGGCCAGCGTCTCGTCGTCGGCGATATTCTTTTCATCGGCCCACACCGCATGCATGATCGCGCCGCTCAAGGCCAACGCGGCATCGCCGCCGTGCGCCAGCTTGGTTGCGACGATCAGTCTGGCGGCGGCATCGCCCGAAACCGGAAAGAATTTCGGCTGCAGGTTGAGTGGCACGCCAAGCGAATCGCTCCAGCGCTGCAGCTCCAGCAATCGGTAGGACTGACGCTGCGGCGCGCGCTTGGCGAGCGGCTGGCCACCCGACATGCTGAATATCTTGCCCAGGTCGCACGGTCGGACGTCCACCTGCACGCCATATTGTTTTGCCAGCATCACGAAGCGCGCATGGCCAAGATAGGCGAACGGTGATTGCGGTGCGAAGTAATAATCACAAAGTTTGGACATGGTCGGACCCTCGTGTAGCCGGTTGGAGCTTGCATGGCGCTAAACCCGATCGGATGCATTGACCGAAGCTTAACTCTTGTCGCGTTTCTGATCTGTCATGGCCGGAGTATCTCAAGCAGCGAGATCACTCGCGCGCTGCGGCGCCCCATCGGTTCTATCCGGCAATGTATTCAAAATGGCTTGACCACCACCAGCAGAACGATCGCCACCAATATCAACGTTGGTATTTCGTTGAACCAGCGATACCACTGATGGCTGTGCGTATTGCGGCCGTGTGCGAACTTCTTCAGCAGCGAGCCGCAGGCGTGGTGATAGCCGAGCAGCACCACCACCAGCGCCAGCTTGGCGTGCAGCCAGCCATTGCCCTCACCACGGCCGATGCCGTAACCGAGCCATAGCCAAAGCCCGAACGCCAGGGCCGGAATCACCAGTATGTTCATGAAGCGATACAGCTTCTGCGCCATCATCAATAGCCGGGTGGTCGCCGCACCGTCGCTTTCCATCGCCAGGTTGACGAAGATGCGCGGCAGGTAAAACAGGCCGGCGAACCAGGAGATGACGAATATGAGGTGCAGCGATTTGACCCAGAGCATATTTTTCCTATTTTAAGATGCGACTTATCTTCTACTTATCTTCTATTTAGCCAACTAAAATTTTCCCGCCTAGGCGCGCACTTCGCCATGCCCGAACACGACATACTTCAACGAAGTCAGCCCTTCCAGGCCGACCGGTCCGCGCGCATGCAGCTTGTCGTTCGAGATGCCGATCTCGGCCCCGAGTCCATATTCGAAACCGTCGGCGAAACGGGTCGATGCGTTGACCATCACGGAAGCCGAATCGACCTCGCGCAGGAAGCGCATGGTGCGGCTGTAGTCTTCCGTGACGATGGCGTCGGTATGCTGCGACGAATATGTGTTGATGTGGTCGATCGCCTCGTCGATGCCGGCCACGATCTTCACCGCCAGGATCGGCGCCAGGTATTCCGTGTGCCAGTCTTCTTCGGTCGCCG
>DHXL01000190.1:0-9291 GCA_002415335.1 Oxalobacteraceae bacterium UBA5157 | reverse complement strand
TTCGACATCCTTGCTGCCGTATAGCTTGGCCAGTCCCGGCAATACTTGCGGCGCGATCGCGCGCGCTACGAGCAGCGTTTCCATCGTGTTGCAGGTGCCGTAGCGCTGGCACTTGGCGTTGAACGCGATCTTCAACGCCTTGTCTAGGTCGGCCTTGTCGTCGATGTAGACATGACAGATGCCGTCCAGATGCTTGATCATCGGTACCTTCGATTCCTTCATCAGGCGTTCGATCAAGCCCTTGCCGCCGCGTGGCACGATCACGTCGACGTACTGCGGCATCGTGATCAATTCGCCGACTGCGGCGCGGTCGGTGGTCTCGACGATTTGCACCGCGTCGGCCGGCAAACCGGCGCCGGCCAGTCCTTCCTTGACCAGTTTGGCGAGCGCCTGATTGCAATGGATCGCTTCCGAACCGCCGCGCAGGATGGTGGCGTTGCCGCTCTTGATGCACAAGCCGGCCGCATCGACCGTCACGTTCGGACGCGCTTCGTAGATGATGCCGATCACGCCCAGCGGCACGCGCATCTGACCGACCTGGATCCCGGTCGGGCGGTATTTCATGTTCGAGATTTCGCCGATCGGATCGGCCAGTGCGACGATTTGTTCCAGTCCTTCGGCCATGGTCGCAATCGCTTGATCGGACAGCGTCAGACGGTCCAGCAAGGCTTCTGCCAGACCATTCGCCTTGGCCGCTTCCAGATCTTGCCGATTGGCGGCGCGCAGCGCGTCGGCATCACGCCGAATCGCGGCGGCGATCAGCGTCAGCGCGCGGTTCTTGGCCGCGGTGTCGGCCTTCGCCATTGCACGTGATGCTGTGCGGGCGCGCTGGCCGACTCCATTCATGTAGTTTTTGATGTCCATTTTGCGGGGGATTGCCTGTAGTGCGAATCAATAAATCTGAAATAAAAAATCATCATGCAGAGCGGAAGGAAATGCTGTGCGGTATTCGTAGGGTGCGTTCTACGATCTGCAATTACGCGCCGCGGGCGACCTTCAAACCCAGCTGCAACATCGCATCCCACGCGTCGCCGGCGAGCGCCTTGGCGCGCAAACCCTTGATCATCTTATCGATTTGCGCCGCTTCCTGCAGCGCGCCTTCCAGCGTCGCCAGCGTGAGCCGCCGCAGCGCCGGTTCCATCAAGCGCTCGCGCGGACCCCAGATGCGGTATTCTTTCAGCAGCATGCCGAGCTGGCGGCCTTGCGCGACGCCGGATTTCAGCTTCAGCAGCGTGCGGATTTCTTCGGCCACCGCCCACAGCACCAGCGGCAGCGCTTCGCCTTCGCCTTTCAGTCCTTCCAGCATGCGCACCAGGCGCGCCGCGTCGCCGGTCAGCATGGCTTCGTTGAGCTTGAACACATCATAGCGCGCGACGTTCAGCACCGCGTCATGAATCTGCTCGAAACTCAGCTTGCCCTCGGGATACAGCAGCGCGAGTTTCTGGATCTCCTGATGCGCGGCCAGCAGGTTGCCTTCGACCCGGTCGGCGATGAAATCCAGGCATTGCTTATCCGCGCTTTGGCGCTGTCCCGCGAGCCGCACGCCGATCCAGCCTGGCAGTTGTGCGCGCTCGACGAGTGCGATGTCGATGAAGACGCTGGCTTGCTGCAGCGCCGCCACCCACGCCGCTTTTTGGGTCGCCCAGTCCAGCTTCGGCAAGGTGACGATGGTCAGATTGTCCGGACTCAGACTGGCTGCATAATTCTGCAGCGCCTGGCCGCCGTCCTTGCCCGGCTTGCCGGTCGGTATCCGCAACTCGATCAGCTTCTTGTCGCCGAACAGCGATTGCGACTGATTCGCTGCCAGCAGTCCGCCCCACTTGAAACTGCGATCGACCGTCAGCACTTCGCGTTCGGAAAATCCTTGCGCCCGCGCGGTCTTGCGGATTTTGTCGGCCGCTTCCAGCGCCAGCAAATGCTCGTCGCTGGTGATCACATACAACGGCGCCAGCGCCTTGCCTAAATGGGCATCGAGCGCGTCAATCCGTAATTGCATGGCGTCTCCTCATTTAGTGTGTGGGGGGACCGACTCGCGTCAAGCGGGATCGAGAGAACCTGGCGCGCCAAGACGCCTTGCAAAGCTTCGGTGTCGCTCTCCGTTCCCCGCAGCGTGTCAGCCTGGCTTGATCGCAGCCAGCCGCCGCATGATCTGCTGAACCAGGTCGGATTGCATCTCGCGATACAACAGCACTTCTTCCTCTTCCTTCGCGAGCACCTGTGTTTCGTTGAACGTCTGACTGCGCGTGATAACAATGTCGGTCGGCGCCAGCAGTTCCTTGCCCTTGCCATCCTTGACGCGGAAACGGAATCGGTAGATCAGCGTGAACGCGCGCACCTGGCCCTGGTTGTTCAAGGACGAGACGACCTTTTCTCGCGTTTCCGCCAGCACTTCCAGCACGGCGTCGGCCGTTTTGGGATCGGCCACCACCTTGGTGCCCCCGCTGCCACGGATGTAGCGCCGCAACTCGGTGCCGAGTGGCGAGGTGGGCGCGAAGCCGAGAGAAATCGTCGCGAACGGCAGGTTGGCTTCACCGGTCGAGCCGCGCAGATGAAAGCCGCAGGCGGCCAGCAACAGCGCCGCCGCCAACGCTGTGGCCACGCCGGTGATCAAGTTGCGCGCAGAGTGCGCGCGATATGTTATCCGCATTGTCTATCCCATTCGTCAGGCGACGATATTGACCAGCTTGCCCGGCACCACGATCACTTTTTTCGGCGCGCCTTCGAGGTATTTCTGTACGTTTTCATTCGCCAGCGCGGCGGCTTCGATGGTCGCCTTGTCGGCATCTTTCGCCACTGTGATGCTGCCGCGCAGCTTGCCGTTGACCTGGATCATCATCTCGATTTCGGCTTGCTCCAACGCGGCCGGATCGACTTGCGGCCACGCCGCGTCGAGAATATCGCCGTGCGCCTGTGCGAAGCCGAGCTGCTGCCACAAGACGTGCGTGATGTGCGGCGCGACCGGGTTCAGCACGCGCAGAAAAATCGACAAGCCTTCGCTGACGACCGCGTTCGATGCGGCGCTATCGTCTAGCTTGGCCGCTTCCAGCGTGTTCAGCATTTTCATGCAGGCCGATACCACCGTGTTGTACTGGATCCGCTTCAGGTCGTGATCGGCTTGCTGCAGGATCTTGTGCACCTCGCGGCGCAGAGCCTTGTGCGTTTCCGGCAGGACGGCCACGTCAAGCGGCTTGGCTGCCACGACGCGCGCCGACTGCGCATAGGCATACGCCCAGACGCGGCGTAGGAAGCGGTTCGCGCCTTCCACCCCGGCGCCCGACCATTCCAGCGTCTGTTCCGGCGGCGACGCGAACATCGTGAACAGGCGCGCGGTATCGGCGCCGTATTGATCGATTTGCGCCTGCGGATCGATACCGTTGTTCTTCGATTTCGACATTTTTTCGGTGCCGCCGATCTCGACCGGCTTGCCGTCCGTCTTCAGTTTCGCGGCGACCGGCCGACCCTTGTCGTCCAGCGTCAGTTCGACGTCTTCCGGGTTGTACCAGGTCTTCTTGCCGGACTCTTCCTCGCGAAAGTAGGTTTCATTCAGCACCATGCCCTGCGTCAGCAGGTTGGTGAACGGCTCGTCATATTTGATCAGGCCGAAATCGCGCATCACCTTGGTCCAGAAGCGTGCATACAGCAGGTGCAGCACCGCGTGCTCGATGCCGCCGATGTACTGGTCCATCGGCATCCAGTAATCGTTGCGCGCGTCGACCATCGATTCGGTGGCACCGGGCGAGCAATAACGCATGTAATACCAGGACGAATCGACGAAGGTATCCATCGTGTCGGTCTCGCGCCGCGCCGGCTTGCCGCACCGTGGGCAATCGACATGCAGGAATTTTTCATGCTTGTTGAGCGGATTGCCGCTGCCATCCGGGACGCAATCTTCCGGCAGCACGACCGGCAAGTCCTTTTCCGGCACCGGCACGTCGCCGCAGTCGGCGCAATGGATGATCGGGATCGGCGTACCCCAGTAGCGCTGGCGCGAAATGCCCCAGTCGCGCAGGCGGTAGGTGATTTTCTTTTCGCCGAGATTGAGCGCGGCGAGATCGGCGGCGATCGCGTCGACCGATGCCTGATACCCGAGACCGTCGAATTTGCCGGACTGGATATTACGGCCTTGTTCCTTGTCCGCGTACCACTCCTGCCACGCGTCGGTAGAATACGTTTTTCCGTCGACGGCGATCACTTGCTTGATCGGCAGCGCGTACTTTTTGGCGAATGCAAAATCGCGCTCATCGTGCGCCGGTACGCCCATCACGGCGCCGTCGCCGTAGGTCATCAGCACGTAGTTGCCGACCCAGACTTCGACCTGCTCGCCGCTCAACGGATGCGTGACGAACAGGCCGGTCGGCATCCCTTTCTTTTCCATCGTCGCCATGTCGGCTTCGATCACGCTGCCGAGTTTGCATTCGGCGATGAAGGCGGCCAGCGCCGGGTTGGTTTGCGCGGCATGCGTCGCCAGTGGATGCTCGGGCGCCACCACGCAAAACGTCACGCCCATGATGGTGTCGACGCGCGTGGTGAACACCCACAGCTTGCCATCGTTGATCGGCTTGCCTTCGTGCCTGATATCATGCGGGAAGGCGAAACGCACGCCGACCGACTTGCCGATCCAGTTCGATTGCATCAGGCGCACGCGCTCGGGCCAGCCCGGCAATTTATGGTCGACGTGATCCAGCAATTCTTCCGCGTAGTCGGTGATCTTGGCGTAATACATCGGGATTTCGCGCTTCTCGATCGGCGCGCCGGAGCGCCAGCCGCGGCCGTCGATCACTTGCTCATTGGCGAGCACGGTCTGGTCGACCGGGTCCCAATTCACGGTGCCGGTCTTCTTGTAGATGATGCCTTTTTCCAGCATCTTGAGGAACATCCACTGGTTCCATTTGTAGTAATCCGGTTTGCACGCGGTCATCTCGCGCGACCAGTCGATCGCCAGACCCATCGCCTGCATCTGCTGCTTCATGTGCTCGATGTTCGAGTAAGTCCATTGCGCCGGCGGCACGCCGTTCGCCATCGCGGCGTTTTCGGCCGGCATGCCGAACGCGTCCCAGCCCATCGGCATCAGCACGTTGTAGCCGTTCATCCGCAGGTAGCGGTACATCACGTCGTTGATCGTGTAATTGCGCACATGGCCCATGTGCAGCTTGCCCGAAGGGTAGGGCAGCATCGAGCAGGCGTAGAACTTCTTCTTGTCGCGGCCGTTCCTGTCCTTCGCGTGTTCGACAGTCTTGTAGGCGTCGATCGCGCGCCAGTGGTCGCGCGCCGATTCTTCGACGTCGGCGGGGCTGTAGCTTGGACTGAATTGAGCTCGCATGACGGATGGTGCCAATAGTGGATATGAACCGGACATTATACTGGGTCATCCCCTTCGGAAGGATGCCAGTGCGCCACGGTTCGCATGGGTGTCGCACCAGACGCCGCCATCCCTGCCGTTCCACACTTCGACCGGACGGCCGTACGCCAAGGAGGCTCAGCGCAGATTCAGCGCCAAGGCCGGTTTTTCGCCGTAATCCTCGTAGCGGTCGTTGATGGCAGCGATGCAAAATTCCATCTCTTCGATGATCTCGGGCGCGCGGCTGCGCAACGCGGCGGAGTTGATTATTTCGATTTCCAGCATCTCATTCGGCATCAGGCGAAATTTCGACATGCCCTCGTCGTCGCGCAGATAGCTCAGGCAATCGACCCACGCATTCATGTTGCGGCCGTAAAAGTCCGGGAAGCCGAACGCGGCCTGGCATGCGTCGTGAAACGACATCCAGTCGCTGATGCGTGCACCATCCAGGTGGACTATGGCCATGGCTCTATTTCTTCGGTTTTGCTTCTTCGGCGTCTTTGGAATCGGTGACGAAACCCAGTTTGGTGAGGCCGTTGCTTTGTGCGGCGGACATGACTTGCGCGATGACTTCGTAGCGCGTCGATTTATCGGCGCGAAGTTGCAACTCGGGCTGAGGCTGTTTTTTTGCCGCCTGCGCCAGCTTCTCTCCAAGGTCGCCGAGCGCCACCGGATCGGCGTCCCAGAAGATCGATCCGGCGCCGTTGATCGAGAGCGAGATCGTCTCGGGCTTGGTCGGCGCCGGCGCCGACTGCGCGCTAGGTAAATCGAGTTTGATCGCGTGCGTGAATAACGGTGCGGTAATGATGAAGATCACCAGCAGCACCAGCATCACGTCGACCATTGGCGTGACATTGATATCCGACATCGGAGCCGGCTGCTTGTTGTCGTTGAATCCGCCGAATGCCATGATTATTTCCTGGTTTGTTGAGGCCCGCGTTTCATTCTTGCCCGGAATAGCGAGGACAGGGCGCGCCGGTCAGTCTGCGCCAGACTCTGTCCCGCAATCCCGCTCATTCTCTGCCGGCACTATCGACCCACCCGCGCCCCGGTCGTCAGGTGCGCATGCAGGTCATGTGCAAACGCGTCCAGCTCGGCCAGCGTCACGCGATTGACGCGCGTGAACGCGTTATACGCGAGCACCGCGGGGATCGCCACAGTCAAGCCGAACGCAGTCATGATCAGGGCTTCGCCGACCGGGCCGGCTACTTTGTCGATCTGGACCGTGCCTGCCAGCGAGACCGCGGCCAACGCGTGATAAATGCCCCATACCGTACCCAGCAGTCCGACGAAGGGCGCGGTCGAACCGACCGAGGCGAGCAGCGTCAAGCCGCTCTCGAGCCGTGACGATACGCGATTGATTTCCTGGCGCAGCGTGCGCGTGATCAATTCGCCGGGATCGGAAGCAGCATTGAGCGAACCGCCCTGGGCGCTGATGTGGGCCGCTTCGCTGCTTTGCGCAGCCAGCGGCGTGTAGACATTTTCGCTATCGGCGTTCTTCAGAACGGCAATCGCGTCGACCAGCGTCGGGGCTTTCCAGAAGCCTTCGAGCGCGCCGGCGCTCCTGCGGATGCGCCACGAACTCCAGGTCTTGGACAGAATATAAAACCAGCTGGCCACCGACATCAGCAGCAGCGCGTAAGCCACTGCGTGCATGATGGCGTCACCTTGCGACCAGTAATGTGCGAGTCCAATGGTGGGATTCATCAGAATATGCTCCGAGATACACCGTCCTTCAGGGCGGTGAGGCAAGGAGCCGACTGCACAGCAGTCGATGCCTTTGCCTTTGGTTGGTCAGAAACCGACTTCCACAAATAGTTATATCCATCGGCGCGTTGCGCGATACGGCAATCCTTATGAGGAATGCCTTGAACTGCTTTCATGCCTTTGATACCAGACTGGATGTTGAAGTATCCAGAGGACCGTACCGCGACGCGGCCTTTATGGGAGCCAATTCTTTTGCCTTTGGTGACTTCAGCAGTGATCATATCGCCAGTCTTGAAGCCAAAGAAAGTTTTTGTTCGGGGCAGCGTAGTGCGCGGGAAACCATACTGGTCTAAAAGAGTTCTGCTGTGGGTTCCGCGGCCCATGCACGTAATTTGTAATGCAGGCGCATTGATGCTAACTACATCGGCAACAACACCCACACAAGCTGCGTCAAGAGCATGGGTTTTGACGATGCCAAGCCGACTGCGATTCCATTTCGTGCGGCCACCAGTGCCGGTTTCAACCGGCAAGTCAGTTGCCTTCAATACTTTCAGTAGAGCGTTCCGGGTGGCGTTAACTGCAGCCGCATCGCGTAGGGACATCTTTGCATGTTTCAAAATTTGCGCCAATCGAATCGGGTCATTTTTGAGGAAGGCGCGGATATCCTTTGCGCCCTTCTTCTGGTTGCAAGATTCACAGCCCAGGCACAAATTCGAGGCACGGTTGCTACCGCCATTCGCTTTAGCAACGATATGTTCCATCTGCAAAGGAAGGTCCTTTGCACCGCAATAAGAACACTCACGGTTCCACTTTTCAAGCAGGTATTCGCGCAGCTCGTAGCCTGCGAGCGTGCCTTGCTGGTATTCGATACCGGCAATTTCAGGGTTTTGCATCTTTTGCATATCGAACCGCACTAACTCTTGCGCGATCTGTGTGATCGGTGCCATGTTTCTGATGCGATTGACCCACGTTTCTATCGTCAGCACGCGATGGAGCAGCGAGGGCGGCAACCACCCTGCTTGACGTGTCCGATTATCAAAGCGCGGTTGACGATAACGCAGGTTGCCACGCCGCCGCCGACGCATGCTGCTGCGTGCATGTAGGGATTGTTTGATTGTCTGTCCGCGATGCAACAGTTCCATCAAGAACTGGATATGCATGACGGGAGCGACGACACCATCATCGTCAACTGCTTCAGATATCCGACAAACTGCCAAGCCAGTGACTTTACTGCCTGGATCAATCTTAATGACCAGAGGCTGCAACACGGAATCTTCAAGCGCGCGGTCAACGATCCGAATACAGAACGGATACAGCCGATGAATGCGCGCGCGGCCAGCAGCGAGCAGCTTGCGCGCCCGCTTTTCCCTGCACGGCATCAAAGGGCGCAGTTTCTGATCCAGAACGAACACCGACAAAATGCACCTTTCCTGAAAACACCGGAAACCGTCCGGCACGGCAAGACGCCTCACGGCGCAATGCGCTTACGCGCCTAGTGACGGGTACCGCCGATAGATTGACAATACCGCTCACCTCGGGAATGTTGTAAGCCGGTTTTAAGCAGCGGTGCTTTGCTACCCGGTTGCGATCCGTTTCGTGCCTTGCCCTGTCGCTTGTCTGCGATCGCAACTTCAACCGAAATGCTTTCGCACTTCTATCCGGGATTGGTGAAGCGTCCCGGCGTTGGTTTTGTACCTACTTACAACGGAGTGAACATCAGCTTGCGCCGATTATCACTAACCCTGGTCAACCTGAACTATCGAGGCTTTCGCCTTTCAAGCTCCGTCTTTTTAGGGCGGGGTAGTTGACGGTGCTCCGATGCGGGAAAGTCAGTTCAAAAATTAACGTGCTCCAGTCCGGAGCGGCACGCCCTAGCGTAGTCCGAGCACATCCTGCATGTCATACAAGCCGGTGGCTTTGTCGGCCAGGAAGCGCGCCGCCCGCAGGCTTCCGTGCGCGTAGGTGATGCGGCTGGACGATTTGTGCGAGATCTCGATTCGCTCGCCGATCCCTGCGAACAGCACGGTATGGTCGCCAACGATATCGCCGCCGCGGATGGTGGCGAAGCCGATCGAAGACGGATCGCGCTCGCCGGTCACGCCTTCGCGCGCGTAGACCGCAACGTCTTCCAGCTTGCGCCCGAGCGCGCCGGCCACCACTTCGCCCATCATCAACGCGGTGCCGGATGGCGCGTCGACCTTATGGCGATGATGGGCTTCGATGATTTCAATGTCGTAGCCTTCGGA
>DHXL01000332.1 GCA_002415335.1 Oxalobacteraceae bacterium UBA5157 | reverse complement strand
TGAAAGCGGCGGGTTGGCTGGATGCGGTGCAGCGGCATCAGGACCGATTGCGCGAGTCGCGTGCACGCGTGCTGTCACTGCAGTTCGGCGGTGCCGCCGGCACGCTCGCAAGCCTCGGTGCGCGGGGTCTGCAGGTCGCCGAGACCTTGGCCGCAGAGCTGCAACTGGCGCTGCCGGATATGCCGTGGCACACGCAGCGCGATCGCGTGGCGGAAGTGGCGACCGTGCTGGGCCTGTTGGTGGGCACGCTGGGCAAGATGGCGCGCGATATCTCGCTGCTGGCGCAAACCGATGTGGCCGAAGCCGCCGAACCTGCCGCCGAGGGGCGGGGCGGCTCTTCCACCATGCCGCACAAGCGCAACCCGGTCGGTTGTGCCGTGGCACTGGCCGCGGCGGTGCGGGTGCCGGGCCTGGTGGCGGTCATGCTGTCGGCGATGGTGCAGGAGCACGAGCGCGCACTGGGCGGTTGGCAGGCGGAATGGGATACCTTGCCGCAGATCGTGCAGCTGGCTGCCGGCGCGTTGCAGCAGATGCGGCAAGTCGCTGCCGGCCTGACGGTAGATGCGGACAACATGCGGCACAACCTCGATACCACGCACGGTCAAATCATGGCCGAAGCGATCACGCTGGCATTAGGCGCAAAAGGTGGGCGGATGGCAGCGCATCAATTGGTGGAGCGCGCGTGTCTCCTTGCCAGCCAGACCAGGCAGCACTTGCGCGACGTGCTGGTGCAGGATCCGGCGATTGCCGCCGTGCTGTCGGCGTCCGAGCTGGACCGTTTGCTGGATCCTGTCGGCTACACCGGACAGGCAGCCGAGTTCGTCGAGCGCGTGCTGCGAACCCATCAACGCCGCAAGGCCAGTCAATTTCATCAGGAGTAGCGAGCATGCCTTTCATGCAAATCGGCGGCGTCAGCCTGCACTATCAGCTCGAAGGACGAGACGATGCGCCTCACCTCGTACTGTCGAATTCGCTCGGCACCGAGCTTGGCATGTGGACGCCGCAAATGCCGGCCTTGCTCGGCCATTTCCGCGTGCTGCGTTACGACACGCGCGGACACGGACAATCGGCCGTGACACCCGGTCCCTACAGCATCGAACAACTCGGCAACGACGTGGTCGCATTGATGGACCATCTCGGCATCGACACTGCGCATTTTTGCGGACTGTCGATGGGTGGCATGACCGGCATGTGGCTGGGAGCGAACCGGCCGGACCGCATCGGGCGACTGGTCCTGTGCAATACCGCTGCACGCATCGGCACGCCAGAGTCATGGAACGCGCGGATCGACATGGTCAACAGCGAAGGCATGGCCGCGATCGTGCCGGCCGTGATCGATCGCTGGTTTACTCCGGCATTTCAACAGCGTGCGCCGCACACGGTGGAAATCGTACGCGGCATGCTGCTGCGGATGCCGGCGGCCGGATACACGGCGTGCTGCGCCGCCGTGCGCGACATGGATCAACGCGATGGCTTGACCGGCATTCGGGCGCCGACACTGGTGATCGCCGGAACCCAGGACATGGCGACGCCGCCGGCGGATGGCAGATTCGTCGCGGAGAAAATTCCCGGCGCACGCTATCTCGAGCTGAATGCGGCGCATCTGTCGAACTTCGAACAGGCCGATGCATTTACAGAAAACCTGACTGGTTTTCTGGCGGGCCACTTAACCCAGGGAGCATGAGATGGATGACCGCGAACGCCACGCCGAGGGAATGACGGTGCGCCGTGCCGTACTGGGCGATGCCCATGTGGATCGCGCACAGGGCAATCTGACCGATCTCAATACCGAATTCCAGGACCTGATCACGCGCTATGCGTGGGGTGAAATCTGGACCCGCCCCGGTTTGCCGCGCCACACGCGCAGCCTGATCACCATTGCGATGATGGTTGCGCTCAATCGCGAGGAAGAGCTGAAGCTCCACTTGCGTGCCGCCGCCAACAATGGCGTGTCGCGGGACGAGATCAAGGAAGTGTTGCTGCAGAGCGCGATCTACTGTGGCGTGCCGGCGGCCAATTCCGCTTTCCATATGGCACAGGAAGTATTCGAGAAAATGGATGCAGACCCATGTTAAGTAATTTCATCGGCGTGCTGTTCGATGGCATCGCCTACGGCAGCCTGCTATTTCTGATCAGCGTCGGTCTATCGGTCACGATGGGCCTGATGAATTTCGTGAACCTGGCGCATGGTGCCTTCGCCATGCTGGGCGGCTATGTGTGCGTGTCCCTGATGAGCCGGCTGGGCGTGCCGTTCCTGCTGTCGCTGCCGATCGCCTTCATCGCGAGCGCCGTGGTCGGCCTGGTGCTGGAGCGCGGCCTGTATCGCCGCCTGTACAAGGCCAGCCATCTCGACCAGGTGCTATTTTCGATCGGCCTGACTTTCGTGGCCGTCGCCGGCGCGACGTATGCCTGGGGACCCTCGCAGCAGCCGGTGCAGCTGCCCGATTGGTTGCTCGGGCAGGTATCCATTCTTGGTCTCGATGTCGGCGCCTATCGCCTGTTCCTGATCGGCATTGTCGTGGTGGTGACGCTGGCACTCGGCTATCTGATCGAGCGCACCCGCTTCGGTGCACAGATCCGCGCCTCGGTCGATAATCAGCAGGCATCGGCCGGGCTCGGTATTAATGTCAATCGCGTGTTCAGCCTCACTTTTGCTCTCGGGTCCGGCTTGGCGGGACTCGGCGGCGGGCTCGGCATCGATGTACTCGGGCTTGATCCGACGTTCCCGATCAAGTACATGGTGTATTTCCTGCTGGTGGTCGCAGTCGGCGGCGCCGGCACCATCAAGGGACCGCTGTTTGCGGCATTGATCCTCGGCGTGTTTGATGTGGCTGGAAAATATTACGTGCCGGGCGTTGGTGCTTTCGTCATCTACGGCCTGATGGTGCTGCTGCTTATTTTATTCCCTGCCGGTCTGGTCGGGAGGCGCGCATGAAGCCGTCGACGCTGCCGCCTTTTCCGCTTTCCGGCACGCCTGCGCGGCCGCTGCAAAAGCTGCCGCACGATCGCTGGCAGCCGCTGGAAATCGTGTTCTGGCTCATCCCGATCGCCGCCTTCTTCCTGTTCCAAGGCTATCTGGTGCTGCTCAGCCAAATCATGATCGTCGGCCTGTTCGCGCTCTCGCTCGATTTGATTCTCGGCTATGCCGGTATCGTGTCCCTGGGCCATGCGGCATTTTTCGGTCTCGGCGCCTACACCGCCGGACTGTTGGCGGTGCATGGCTGGAGCGAGCCGTTGAGCGGCCTGCTGGCGGCCGCCGCGCTGTCCGCGCTGTTTGGATTCGTCACCAGTTTTCTGGTCGTGCGCGGGCAGGATCTGACGCGCCTGATGGTCACGCTCGGGATTGGATTGATGCTGTTCGAAGCCGCGAACAAGGCCGCGGTCATTACCGGTGGCGTCGATGGCTTGTCGGACATGGTGGTCGGAAAAATTTTCGGCCTGTTCGAGTTCGACCTCAACGGCAATACCGCGTATTTCTACAGCCTGACGGTGTTGTTCGTGCTGTTCGTGTGTCTGCGCCGGCTGGTGAATTCGCCGTTCGGTCTGGGCCTGATCGGTATTCGCGAAGGCGGCAAGCGCATGCCGGCCATCGGCGCCGACGTCAATCAGCGGCTGACCGTCATTTTCACGATCAGTGCTGCGATTGCCGGCGTGGCCGGGGCCCTGCTGGCGCAAACCACCCAGTTCGTCGGCCTCGATAGTCTCAGTTTTTCGCGTTCGGCAGAGTTGCTGATCATCCTGGTGCTGGGCGGCACCGGGCGCTTATACGGCGCGCTGGTGGGCGCCATCGTGTTCATGCTGGCGCAGGACTATATCGCCGGACTCAACCCGGCCTACTGGCAGTTCTGGATCGGGCTCATGCTGATGCTGATCGTGCTGTTCGCGCGCGGCGGCATTCTGGGCGGGCTGGAAAAGATTCGCGACCGTTTTGCGAACCGAAGCACGCGCACCGCCGGATCGGGAGGCCGTCAGCCGTGAACAACACCTTGCGAACCGAACAATTGTCCAAGCAGTGGGGCGCCTTCAAGGCCAACAGCGACATCAGCCTGTCCTTCGCCCCCGGTGCGCGGCATGCGCTGATCGGCCCGAACGGCGCCGGCAAGACCACCTTCATCAACCTGTTGACCGGCAGCTATGCGCCAAGCGGCGGCAAGGTATTCTTCGGCGATGAGGACATCACCAAGTTGCCGCAGCACGAGCGCGTCCGGCGCGGCATGACGCGCACGTTCCAGATCAATACCCTGTTTGCCGGCCTGACCGTGCTGGAGTCGGTGGTGCTCGCGATTTTCGAGCGCAAGCGTTTGCAATACGTCTGGTACCGCACCGTGGCGCAGCAGCGCGTCGAAATCGAGGAAGCGATGGCCTTGCTCAGTTCGTTGAAACTCGATCGCGACGTCGATGCCGTGACGCGCAGCCTGCCTTACGGAAAGCAGAGGCTGATCGAGATTGCGCTGGCATTGGCGACGCAGCCAAAGGTCTTGCTTCTGGACGAACCGGCGGCCGGCATTCCGTCCGCCGAGAGCGCCGAATTATTTGAAGTGATCGCGCAATTGCCGCGCGATGTGACGATCCTGTTCATCGAGCACGACATGGGTTTGGTATTCAAATTCGCCGAGCGCATCACGGTGCTAGTTGGCGGCAAGGTACTGACCGAGGGCACGCCGGACGAGATCGCGCACGACCCGCGGGTCAAGGAAGTTTATTTGGGAGAAGCCGAACATGAGTGACAAAAATGCGTGACGAATATGCGTGGCGAATATGAGTGACGAATATGAGTGACGAATATGAGTGAACTACTTGCGCTCGACAACGTGACCGCCGGCTACGGTGAGTCGGTGGTGCTGGAAGGTATTTCGTTCGCGATGCAGGAGGGCGACAGTCTGGCGCTGCTGGGCCGCAATGGCGTCGGCAAAACCAGTCTGCTGGTTACCGTGATGGGATTGACGCAGTTGCATGGCGGCGCGATCCGGTGGCGCGGCGGCGACGTGGCGCGCGTGCCGACTTACAAACGTGCGCATGCCGGGCTGGGCTGGGTGCCGCAGGAACGCTTCATGTTCCCGTCGCTGACGGTGGAAGAGCATTTGACCGTGGTGGCGCGCCCCGGTGAATGGACCGTTTCGAAAATCTATGAAATCTTCCCGCGCCTACAGGAGCGCCGCGCCAACATGGGCAACCAATTATCCGGCGGCGAACAGCAGATGCTCGCGATCGCACGCGCGCTGATGGTCAATCCGAAACTGCTGCTGCTCGACGAACCGATGGAGGGACTGGCGCCCATCATCGTGCAGGAACTGGTGCGGGTGATTCGCTCGCTGGTAGTCAACCAGGGCATGTCCGTGATCGTGGTCGAGCAGCATGCGCGGCTCGCGTTATCGCTGACCAAACGCGCGATCGTTCTCGACCGCGGCCGCATCGTGCATGAGTCGGATAGCGACAGCCTGATGGATGATGCGCAGACATTGAACCGGCTGGTGGCGGTGGCCTGACCGGCGCGGCAGGATATCGGCGTACGGTCACATGCGGCAGCGCATGTTGACCGACACTGCGAAGTTTCGCTGGCATCGGCCATTTCGGCCAACGGCAAAAATCGGCCATGACCAGACGTCGGGGATTGCGGCGTGAATGGCGGTTCACGACTGGTTGCTGCCGTTCGCCGATGTCCATTCATCGGCAGCATCGTGCCCGGAACCGCCATCGAGCGCCTCGGATTCGACCGCCAACAGCGGACGCTGAATGTCTCGATCGCGGTCGAAGCCGGGGCTGCATGTTCAACGCCGATCCGATCTCCGGCCGCACACGCCAGCGTTCGGGAAGTCTCGCAAGCGCGTTGCGACATCAGCGCGGCGGTGTAGCATGTCGTCATGGACTCCCTGATCGCCGCCTCCGCGCGCGCCCTCGCCGCCGGTGACGTGCTCGGCGCCCTCAAGCGGGTCGCCCTGCGCGACGACCCGCCGGCGCTGGCCTTGCGCGGTATCGCCATGGCTCAGCTCGGCGAGCACCCGCGCGCCCGTGAGCTTCTCCGGCGCGCCGCAAGGAGCCAGCAATGACCCGCAAGACAAGCAAAGACAGACCCCAGGCAACGGCGCGTGCGGCCGAGATCGTGCGCGAATATGGCCCCTTCCCGGGTGCCGATAGTGTGGCCGGCGTGACTCACGATGGCCGGCGCGTCTGGGCCGCCACCGGGGCCAGGCTGATTGCCTTCGATCCAGGCAGTGGCGAGCCCACGCGCACGCTCGACTGCGCCTGCGACGCCGGCACCGCCTTCGACGGCACCTACCTCTACCAAATCGCCGAGAAGCGTATCGACAAGATCGATCCCGCCAACGGCAACGTGGTGGCATCCATCCCCGCGCCCGGCAACGGTTACGACTCGGGGCTCACCTGGGCCGAGGGCAGTCTGTGGGTAGGCCAGTACCGCGACCGCAAGATCCACCAGATCGATCCGGCGACCGGCGCAATCATCCGCACCATCGAGTCCAACCGCTTCGTCACTGGCGTGACCTGGGTGGACGGCGAGTTATGGCACGGTACATGGGAAGGCGACGAGAGCGAACTCCGCCGAATCAACCCGGAGAGCGGCGCCGTGCTCGAGCGGCTGGAGATGCCGCGCGGCACGTTCGTCAGCGGGCTCGAGTCCGACGGAGCAGACCTCTTTTACTGTGGCGGCGCAGGAAGTGGCAAGGTCCGCGCCGTGCGACGTCCGAAAGCAGTCAGCTAGGGATCGCATACCGCTCGGCCGCCGCATCGAAATCAGCGCGCAAGTCGAGCACTTCTTTCGGCTGACAATCCATTTCGATTTTCCGACCGAAGACGAACGCACCGGCCACCAGCGCGGTTGGACCGGCGCATTTAAAAACCTCGAAGGAGCACATCATGAACACCACCATTGCCGAAACACGTACCGTGAACCATCCCGTCGTCTCCAGTGATCAATGGCTGAACACGCGCATGACGTTGCTGGCGCGCGAAAAGGAACTGACGCACCTGCATGACCAGATTGCCCGCGAGCGCCGGGCGCTGCCGTGGGAGCGTGTCGAGAAGGACTACGTCTTCGATACACCAGAAGGCCGGCGCACGCTCTCCGAGCTTTTCGCAGGCCGCCGCCAACTGCTGGTGCAGCATTTCATGTTTGGCCCGGGATGGGAGCAAGGTTGCCCGAGCTGCTCTTTCATGGCGGACCACGCCGACGGCATGAACGTACACCTGGCGCATCGCGACATCACGTTGGTGGCCATTTCGCGTGCGCCGTTGGCCGAGATCGAACGCTTTCGCCGGCGCATGGGCTGGCAGTTCGGGTGGGTGTCCTCGCGTGGCAGCGATTTCAACCACGACTTCCACGTCAGCTTCACCCCGGAAGAAATGGCCAAGGGCGAGGTCTACTACAACTACGTCATGCAGTCCTTCCCGGCCGAGGAGGCGCCCGGCATCAGCGTGTGTTACAAGGACGACGCAGGCGAAATCTTCCACACCTACTCGACCTACGGCCGCGGCGTGGAGGTCATGATAGGCGCATACAACCTGATGGACCTCATGCCCAAGGGCCGCGATGAGAACGACGTGCCCCACAAAATGGAGTGGGTGCGCCACCACGACCGCTACGAGCCGGCGCCGATTGTGAAGTCGGCGCCGACGACCGCTTCGTGCTGCAATGCGCACGCCTGAAGCGCGAGTGGACTGAGCGCGCGAGCACGTTATGTCGAGCCTTTGGCCATGGCTGGCGGTCGCAGGAGTAGGCGCCCTTCGTGGGCTGAACCCTGCCACCGGCTGGATGTTTGCCGCCGTCTGGGGCGTGCAGTCGCGCGATCGGGCGCAGGCAGTGCGGGCCTTGGTGCCGATCGCGGTCGGGCACGCCGCATCGGTCGCGCTCGTGGCCGCTGCGGTGGCACTCGGCCTGGCTATGGATCGCGCCGTGTTGCAAGCCTTGGCGGGCGCGCTGCTTGTCGCCGTCGTGGTGTATCACCTGTCGGGCCACCAAGCCAAGCGGGCCCGGACGCCGACAGGTCATGCCGGGCTGGCGCTCTGGTCCTTTATGATGTCCACCGCGCACGGCGCCGGATTAATGCTGGTGCCGGCGCTCATCCCCCTTTGCATCGGAGACGCGCCGGGCCGCGAGATCACTGCATCCGGCTCGCTGACGCTGGCGCTCGCGGCCGTAGGCGTTCACACAGCGGCGATGCTTGCCGTCACTGGCGTGATCGCCTGCGGGGTTTACCGCGGCTTCGACGCCGGCGCCCGCTTGTTTCAAAGCCTCAGGCGGAAGCCGCCTCCAGCGCCGGCCGGTCCCGCTTTTTGCGATACAACCCGCAAGTCCGCATTCTGATCGACCATTGGGAATCCGACTATTTTTCTCTCGGTTCGATCCGTTTTGCGGCGGGCCATCGTCTTCCATATAACAGGCTCGATTTCCGCGCCTGCTTGACGAGAGACAAGCCATGACAACTTTGTTGAATATTCTCACAGTCGATCCCACTAACCAGGCTCAACTTCTCGAAATGTTGCGCGAAAACATAAATACGGTGATCCACACGCTTGATGGGTGGATTTCCACCAGCCTGGTCGCGTCGGCGGATGGGAAGCGTGTCGTCATCCAATCTCAATGGCGCGACAACGCCGCAGTCGCGGCGATGCGCTCCGACCCTCGGATGGTCGCTTATTTCCCAAAACTCGCCGCTCTTGCGTCGTTCGACTCAATCGTTGGCGAGGTCGCTCACGCGGCCGAGGCTTGATCGGCTTTTCGCGAAAGGAACGAAGTCATGCGAAACCTGAACAACCACCGCTTTGTCGTCACTGGCGCCAGCGAAGGACTAGGACTCGCGATGGCGAAGGCATTTCTCGCCTAAGCCTACGGCAAGATCGAAGACCTCAGCGCTGAGCAACACGTCTTGCATTGCTATGGCTCGATCATGGCGCCCGAGAGGTTCGGTAAAATGGTCGCGGATTTGGTCAGCGATCCTAAATACGCTGGAGGTGTGGCTTATGGCTTCCGCGTTGATGCGGGCATCATGCCATTAGACCTGGACGCAAGCAGAAAGCGAGCATGAGATGGGGATGAACGACGAAGCGCGCAATTTTGAACAGCTGCTTAGTGAGATGCGTCCAAAACTTCACCGCTACTGCGCTCGTATGGTGGGATCCCCGATCGATGGCGAGGATATTGCCCAGGATGCTGTGATGAAAGCGTTCGCGGCGCGCAGCGTAGTCGGCGTCCTGGACAATCCCCGAGCTTGGCTGTTTCGGATCGCGCACAACACCGCGCTCGACTTTCTAAGGCGACGCACGCGTGAACCGTTGATGGGAGACGAAGAGGATCTCGACCTGATTGCGGCCCCGGATACGCCCGATCCCGAGATTGCCGCGACGTGCCTGCGGAGCTTCATGCGACTGCCGACGCTCCAGCGAAGCGCGGTTCTTCTGAAGGATGTGCTTGGCCACTCGCTGGACGAAGCAGCGGCGATCGTCGGGACCAGCGGGATGGCCGTCAAATCGGCGCTCCAGCGCGGGCGCGAGCGACTTCGCGCACTCGCAAACGAGCCCGAGGAGATTGCACTGCCAGCGATCGACGGCGCTGCACGTGCCCGGCTTGTTGCCTATGTGGACGGGTTCAAAGTGGGCGATTTCGACGCGGTGCGCGCTATGCTTGCCGACGATGTGAGACTCGACCTTGTGGCCAAGCTGAAGCGAAGCGGCAAGAATGAAGTCGGCGAATATTTCAGCCGCTACGCCGCAAGCGAACAGTGGATGTTCTCACCGGGTACGGTTGAGAGGCGCGCCGCGATGCTGGTTTTTGATCGCGATGTGTCCCTCGATACCCCCGCTTATTTCGTGGCAATCGAGTTTGATGGCGATCGCGTCGTCGCCATCCGCGACTTCCTGTTCGCGCGATACGCGATGGAAGGGATCGAGATACGCGCTATTGCATGATCGACCGGCCACCGTTCTCGCGGGGTTTTGTCGCAATAAGGGTAACCATGTGCAGATACCTAAACTTGTTTGTCGATCCGCCGCGTTTCTTCGGATATTCGAGCTCGAGTTTGCCAATTTTCCCGCATCGGTAGGTAAGAAACGGATCGTAGGATAGATCACTGCTTCAGGAAAGCATTCTCTTATCACCACAGAGAGAAATTATTTTCCCCGACTGTACGGTGCGGGAAAAAACACCGCTTCATTTCTTGCGCACAAGCTCGCGCCAGCAAATGCCACAGGTGAAGTCCCAAGCACGCTAAGCGCAAATACGAAAATTCCTGAGTTCATTTTTTCCATTTGATACTGAACGAAAAGCTGCTCGCGTCCCAATGAATTGATCCGACGATCGAGCGTCCGCAACGCTGCATTGCAGACGTCCACGCAATCCGCCTGACTGACTGGTGTGGGTTGCGAACGGTCATTCGCCAAATTTTCACCGAGCCGACATCAGCAGAATTGCGTAACGCCGACCAGCGCAAAAGCTAAGAGCTGACGGGCGCGGCGTTCAATTCGCGCCAGCGCCCACATGATTGTTCACACATCGGTGGAGCGGACACGGAGGACTGCGCTATTTTCAGGAAGCCTTTGGATATTTTACTCAGACGAAAAAAAGCCCGGACGCGTTTGCGGCCGGGCTTTTTCAGTATCGTAAACTGCGATCGATTACTTGCCGGTATCTTTCATATTCGTGAACTTGTCGAACTCGACGTTGTACAGTTCATTGCCGACTTTCTCGACCTTGCGCACATAGACTGTTTGCACCACATCGCGGGTAACCGGATCGATCTGGATCGGGCCGCGCGGGCTGTTGATCTTCATCCCTTTCAACACCGCCATCGCCTTGTCGCCATCGATCTTGCCGTTCAGCTTGCGGGCGACTTCATAGATGGCCGCCATGCCGTCGTAGGCTGCCACCGCCATGAAATTCGGACGGCCGCCGTTCGGATTCGCTTCCGCGAAGTTCTTCAGGAAGGCTTTGTTTTCCGGCGAATTGTGTGCAGCCGAATAATGGAAGGTGGTGATCACGCCCAGCGTCGCATCGCCCATCACCGGCAGCACGTGGTCATCGGTCAGGTCGCCGGTCGCGATCACCTTGATGCCTGCTTCGGCCAGGCCGCGTTCGCGGTAACCCTTCATGAAGGCAATACCTTGCTCGCCGGCCGGAACGAAGACGAACACCGCATCCGGTTTCGCATCCTTGATGCGTTGGATGTACGGCGCGAATTCAGGGTTGCGCAGCGGTACGCGGATCGACTCCAGCACCTGCCCGCCGCCGCCGATGAAGTTGGTCTTGAACGCCGTTTCGGCATCGATGCCAGGGCCGTAATCGGCCACCAGCGTGACGACTTTCTTCACGCCGTTCTTGACCGCCCAGGTCGCCATCGGGCCGGAGATCTGCGGCAGCGTCATCGAGACGCGTGCGATGTAATTGGACTTGGTGGTGATGATCGAGGTCGCGGCGTTCATGATGATCATCGGCTTCTTCGCCTGTTCGGCGATCGGCGCCACCGCCAGCGCCTCCGGCGTCAAGCCGAAGCCGGCCAGGAAGTCGACCTTGTCGCGCACCACCAGCTCCTGTGCCAGACGCTTGGCGACTTCGGGAACCGGGCCCGTGGTGTCCTTGGCGATGATCTCGATCCTCTTGCCGGCGACCTTGTCACCGTACTGCTTCATGTAAGTCTTGATGCCGGCATCCATCTGCTTGCCGTAATCGGCGAAGGGCCCGGAGAAGGGCGCGATCAGACCGACCTTGATCGTGTCTTCGGCTTGCGCGAACGCCGCCAGACTAACCAGGCCGGTTGCCGCGACGACTTGCCATATTTTTGTTAATTTCATGTTGTCTCCTTTTATGGGCCGATTAGCTCAGGCCGCCCGTACCTGCCCCACGTTGGGGAGAGTCCTGCCGGTCATCATATCTCATGCATTGTTCGCTAAACAGATCGTTGTGCGATGACCGAACGGTTTTGCATCGTCCCTATTCGATGGGCTCGTATGGCAGTCCGACGTAGTTTTCCGCAATCGTGGTGCGGCCTGCCAGCGAGCCGGTGTAGTACTCCAGTTCCGCCGACTGAATGCGCTGATTGAATGGATCATCCGAAAACTTGTGCAGCAGAGACGTCATCCACCACGAAAAGCGTTCCGCTTTCCAGATGCGCCTCAGGCAGATTTGCGAGTATTTTTCCAGCAAGTCGTTGCGGCCCTCGTGATAGGTTTTGCGCAGGCTGTGATACAGCGTGTACACGTCGCTCGCCGCCAGGTTCAAGCCCTTGGCACCGGTCGGCGGTACGATATGCGCGGCATCGCCGACCAGGAACAGGCGTCCGAATTTCATCGGCTCGGTGACGAAGCTGCGCAAAGGTGCAATGCTTTTTTCGATCGATGGCCCGGTGATCAGTTTGGCTGCAACATCCTCCGGTATCCGTGATTTCAGTTCGGTCCAGAAGCGCTCGTCGGACCATTGCTCCACCTTGTCTTCAAGCGAGCATTGCACGTAATAACGGCTGAGCACATCGGAGCGCATGCTGCACAAGGCGAATCCGCGCGGGTGATTTGCATAGATCAGTTCGGGCGCGACCGGCGGCGTCTCTGACAGCACGCCGATCCAGCCGAACGGATAGTCGCGCTCGAAGGTCTTGAGCGCATCGGCCGGGACCGATTGGCGCGACACGCCGTGAAAGCCGTCGCAGCCGGCAATGTAGTCGCACTCCAGCTCGACCGTCTCGCCGTCCTTCACAAAGGTGACGCGCGGCTGGTCGCGGTAAAAGTCGTGCAGTTGCACATCGGTCGTCTCGTAAATGCTGAGCGCGCGCGCCTCGGAACGCGCCTGCATCAGGTCGCGCGTGACCTCGGTCTGGCCGTACACCGTGACGGTCTTGCCGTTCGTCAGCGACTTCAGGTCGATGCGCTCCCTGCGGCCGTTGAATGCCAGCGTGAAGCCGTCATGCACGTGGCCTTCGCGGTCCATGCGCGCGCCGACCTTCGCTTCCCGCAGCAGATCGACCATGCCTTGTTCCAGCACGCCAGCGCGGATGCGATGAAGCACATAGTCCGGCGTCTTTGCCTCCAGGATCACGGTGTCGATTCCCTGCAGGTGCAGGAGCTGGCCGAGCAAAAGCCCGGAGGGGCCGGCGCCGATGATTGCAACTTGGGTTTTCATGTCGAGTCCTGTATTGCTTATGTTCTACAGCGGCACGTCGGTGCTTGCTGTGGTGCCTCGCCATTCTTTCGCGGGACAATCACTGACGTAATTTTGTGTGTCTGTTGTGATTGTGCATATCGCTGACGGTGTTCGATAATCGCACAAATGTCTGTCTACAGAACACCAATTCAGTGTATCGATCCAACAAGTCGAGCGTCAAGGCGCGGTTTGCGGAATGTGGGCGATAGCCGAACATCATTCACCGCCACCGTCATCATGACCCGTATCGCAGTGTCTTCAACGATGAGCCCTTCACCCGGACATTGAATGGCGTGGAGCGACGAAGACATCAATGACGCTCACCGGATTATTCTCCGTGACACAATCGTCGAGCACTCATGGAAGGCATGTGACGTGCGTTCGGATTCCACCTTGAACAAAGCACTTTATGTAAATTCCTCAACGCCGAGTGCGATACCCTTGTACCGTTCGAGTCATAGTTTTGTTTGCAAGAAGGCGCCGGTAGCCGTAAATATTTTTACGATCCATTTGATGCGTTTTGGATAGCCCCCTGGGCCACCCATTAGCCGTCCAAAGTCAAGGGGTTAAATAAAATCTTCGCAATCCTCCGCGATAGTCATTTGAATACGGCCATCGCTCCTGTCCTCGCACAAAATGATGTTCATGCCTTTTGGAGTTGCCCCGTTTTTCTGGACACCAATTCTGTAAGGACGGAGGTGTTCATCATGCAAAGACACAGAACCCCATATCCAGCGGATTTTCGCCGCAAAATGATTGAATTGGTGCATGCCGTGCGTAGCCCGGAAGCGCTGGCCAAGGAATTCGAGCCGACTGCGCAAACGATATACAACTGGGTAGCGCAGCCCGATCGAGATGCCGGTAAGCGGCAGGATGGATTGACCAGTGCCGAGAGGGAGGAATTGACTCGCTTGAAGCGGGAGAATCGCCAGCTCAAGTTGGAGCGGGACATATTGGCAAAAGCCGCGGCCTGGTTTGCGCGGGAGACCGAAACGCTGCCCGACAAAGGCACTACAGCATCGCGCAGATTATTGAGATGTATGACGCTCTGCAGAAAATAACGGATAAATCGGAGAGGAAAAACGTTAGCTTGCGCACGGCGCTGGTACATGAGCACAATGCGCAGCGACTCACTCAAAAGTCACTCAAAAAGAAAAAGGACTTAGAAGCATGAATCTTCTAAGTCCTTGATATTGCTGCTTAATACTGGTGCGGCTGGCAGGAACCGAACCCACTACCCCTTGGTTCGTCGCTCGATTCCGAAAACGCATCACCTTTAAAATCAATGACTTAGCAATGACCGTTGCGCGAGTTTTGATGGGAAGTGCAGGGGAGTGTTGGAGAGAGTCGCGCAAAAGTCGCGCAAAAGTCGCGCAAATTATTCGTATGGTCGCCGAGTCGAACTGATGTAAATTTTCGATTCCAGGTTCGGAAGTGGTAATGAGCACGATTAACTACGCTAATCGTGCTCATCAAATACTGCCTTTTCTGTTCGAGTAGATGAAGAGATATCGCTATTTTTTCTCTCGACACGGTAACCCATCGCCTGTTTTTTCTAGAATTCAGGATTCTGAAAAGCGGCAAGACGGATCAAC
>DHXL01000254.1:6347-8714 GCA_002415335.1 Oxalobacteraceae bacterium UBA5157 | reverse complement strand
AGCACCGTGCCGCAGTCTTCGGCGACAACATAGCGCTCGAAGCGAATGGCCCCGGTCGCAATGTCTACTTCCACCTCGCATGCATGGGTCGTATTGGAATACGTCATAGGTGGCGGATCGTACGTCTTGTGGAATTCCAGGCCGGGACTCATCCCTTCCGGAAGGGCGAGCGGGTCGAGATAAGCGGTGTGCGCGATGCTGGCCAGCGACAGGCCGGCATCGACCCACACACCATCGGCGCGGCGCTCGACGTTGCCGTCGAGCAGGCGCAGCGCGCTGCCGGGCAGGCCGAGGCTTTTGGCCGCAATCGCCAGCACCTTGGTCCGCGCTTCCTGCGCACACAGGTACAGCGTCCCGCCGCCGGCCGTGCCGCCGCGCGCGCCGCGGCTGCCCATGCCGTATGGCGCGATATCGGTGTGTCCGGTGTGGAGGTGCACTTGCTGCGGCGCGACGCCCAGTCCTTCGGCGACCGCTTGCGCCAGCGAGGTTTCATAACCCTGGCCGGTCGCACCCAGCCCGACCGATGCATTGACGGCGCCCGACGGCTCGATGCGCACCCAGGCTGCTTCATGGCCCGAGCCGGCGATGCCGGCGGCCTTGTAAAATCGCGAGCCGTAGGTTGTCGACTCGACCACCGTGCAGATACCGAGCCCGAGATAGCGGCCTTTTGCGCGCGCCTGTTGCTGACGTTCGCGGAACGCGTGGTAGTCGATGGCGGCGAGCGCCCCCTCCAGCGTTTCGCGCGGCGTGATGTCGGCCAGCACTTCGCCGGTTGCCATGGTGTAGGGCAGTTCCTCGCGATGCAGCATGTTAAGACGGCGCACGTCGATCGGATCGAGTTTCAGTTCGCGCGCGATCGCATCCATCGTGCCTTCCATCACCCAGCTCGTGATGGCCATCGGCGCGCGCATCGGCCCGTTGCCTACCTTGTTGGTCAGCACCACCTTTACATCGAAGGTATAGTCCTGCACCCTGTAGGGGCCGGGGAGGATCATCGCGACCACGCGCGCAAGGTAATTGCCCGGGAAAAAACTGTAGGCGCCGAAGTCCTCGATGATTTCCAGCTCGAGTCCGAGCAGGCGGCCATCGGCGCTGACTGCGGCGCGGGTGCGGCAGAAGTCTTCACGCGATTGCGAAGAGGACAGCAGGTTCTCCAGACGATCCTCGCGCCAACGTATCGGACGTTTCAGATGGCGCGCGAGCGCTGCAACCGTCAGTTCCTCCCGGTACAGCGCGATCTTCTGTCCGAAACCGCCGCCGACGTCGGGCGAGATCACGCTGACCTGTGATTCCGACAAGCGTAGACGGCTTGCCAGTGCGGTGCGGTATCCGTGCGGAACTTGCGTGCCGACATGGAAGTCGAGATGATTGCGCCCTTCGTCCCATACCGCGATGCAGCCTCGCGTCTCAATTGGCAGTTGGGTCTGGCGATGCTGCGAGAACGTACTCTCGACCACGCGATGCGCTTCACGCTTGCGCGCTTCCACGTCACCATGTTCCGAGTGCTGATGCGACAGCAGATTGGACGGCAGGCTTTCATCGACTCTGGGCGACGCCGGATCAAGTGCCTGCCACATGGTGCTGACTGCAGGCAACGCTTCGTAAGTCACCGTGACCTGCTCTGCTGCGTCCTCTGCCTGGTAGCGGTCGGCGGCGACGATGCAGGCCACCGGGTCGCCCTGAAAACACACCTTGTCGATTGGCATGGTGTCCATTTCGACCGGGTGCAAGCCGTCGATCGGCGGCGCCATGCGCAGCCGGGTGGTCCATTCGGCGACATCGCGTCCGGTGGCGATTGCCACTACGCCCGGCATCTCGCGCGCCGCGTTGACATCAATCGACACGATGCGCGCATGCGCGTGCGGCGAGCGCACGAAGCAGGCGTGCAGCGCACCGACGACGCCGATATCGTCGATGTAGCGGCCGTGGCCGGTGAGCAGACGATAGTCTTCCTTGCGCGGAACATGCTTGCCGATGTAGTGGAACTCAGGGTGCGACATAATCGGCCTTCTCTTGCATGTGCTGCGCCGCCTTCCTGATGGCGCGAACGATGTTGTGATAGCCGGTGCAGCGGCACAGGTTGCCGGACAGCGCCTCGCGAATTTCTTCCTCGCTCGGATCCGGATTCTTGCTGAGGAAGGCCTCGAAGGTCATCACGATGCCGGGCGTGCAAAAGCCGCATTGCAGGCCGTGCTCTTCATGCAGCGCCTGCTGCAGCGGCGACAGTTCGCCCTGCCGCGCGACCGCTTCGATGGTCGAAATTGCGTGGCCTTCCATCTGGATCGCATAGGTCAGGCACGAACGGGTCGCCTTGCCGTCGACCAGCACGGTGCACGCGCCGCACACGCCGTGCTCGCAGCCGACATG
>DHXL01000254.1:0-6295 GCA_002415335.1 Oxalobacteraceae bacterium UBA5157 | reverse complement strand
CCGTGCTCGCAGCCGACATGGGTGCCGGTCAGGCCGCAGTCCTCGCGCAGCGCGTCCGACAGCAGCTTGCGCGGTTCCACCAGCAGTTCGCGGTTCTCGCCGTTGACGGTGAGAGTGATGGGAAGTTTATTCATGGCATTCATCCTTGTGCTCGTTCGAGCGCGCGCGCCATGGCGCGCTGCACCAGCGTCTCTGTCAGTTCCTTGCGGTAGACCGCCGGGATGCGTGCATCGTCTTCCGGCGCGACCGCATCGCGCGCGGCGCGTGCCAGTTCGGCTATCCACGCGGCATCCGGAGTGCGTCCGGCAAACTGGCTTGCCAGCGCGCCATAGGCGACCGGTACGGGGCTGATGCCGCTCAAGCCGAGACGCAGGCTCGCCACGCGTCCCTCGTGCAAGGTGACCGTGGTGGCGACCGCGACGATCGCAAAGTCACCGTGACGGCGATTGAAAGGCAGGTACTCCGTGCCCTCCTGCGACGTCGCTTTCGGAAAGCATACCGAGCGGATCACTTCGTCCGGCTCCAGCGCGGTGGCCATGACGGCGAGGAAGAAATCGGAAGCACGGACCGTGCGTTGCCCACGTACGCTGACGATGTTGATCTGCGCATCCAACGTGACAGCGACCAACGCGAGCTGCGCAGACGGATCGGCATGCGCAAGGCTGCCGCCCAGCGTGCCGCGCTGGCGGATCGCGTAGTGGCCGATGGTGCGCGCCGCCTGCGCCAGCAGCGGACAGCTGCTGCGTATCAGTTCGGATTCCTCGACCTGATGATGGCGCGTGAGCGCGCCAACTTCGAGCATGTCACCTGCGTCGCGCACATAGGACATCTCAGTGAGGTCATTCAAATCGACAAGCGCGGCGGGCGCGGCCAAACGCATATTCATCATCGGCCCCAGGCTCTGTCCGCCGGCGATCACCTTCGCGTTGCCGGTCCGTGCAAGCAGGACCAGCGCCTCTTCGAGCGAGGCCGGGCGATGATAGGAAAATGCGGCTGGCTTCATCGCGCTACCAAACCAGGGACTGGCCGCTCTGCTTGTCGAACAGATGCAGGCGATTCAGGTTGATGGCGAAGCTCACGTTCTCGCCATCCTTGTGTTGATCTTCCTTGTCGACGCGGAAGAATAGCTTTACACCCTCGACTTCCACATTGAGGAACTGGTCGGAGCCGACCGGCAGCACCGACAGGATGCGCCCCTGCAGCGTCTCGCGCCGGCGCGACTCGGCATGTGCGTCGATGTCCTCGGGGCGGATGCCGAGCACCACGGCGCGGCCGGCGTTGCCGGCAACTTTTTGCGCGATATGCGGCGGCAGCCTGATTTCGAGCTGGCCGCGCTTGAACAGGACGCTGTCCCCATCAAGCGTAATCGAGCCTTCCAGGAAGTTGATCGACGGATTGCCGAGGAAGGACGCGACGAACATGTTGCTGGGCCGCTCATAGATCGCATCCGGTGCGCCAATCTGCTGTGCCACGCCACCGTTCATTACGACGATGCGGTCGGCCAGCGTCAGCGCCTCGGCATGATCGTGCGTCACATAGACAAAAGTAGTTTGCATCGCCTGATGCATCCGTTTGATCTCGGCGCGCATTGAAATGCGTAACACGGCATCGAGGTTGGACAGCGGCTCGTCCATCAGGAAGGCGAGCGGCTGACGCACCATCGCGCGGCCGAGCGCGACGCGCTGGCGCTGGCCGCCGGACAACTGGTCGGGGCGGCGTTCCAGCATCCCTTCGATCTCCAGGCGGCGGGCAGCATCACGCACGCGCTGGTCTATTTCGGCGGCCGGATGCTTGCGCATACGCAGGCCGAAAGCGATGTTTTCATAGACCGTCTTGTGCGGATACAACGCATAGCTCTGGAACACCATCGCGACATCGCGCTTGTGCGCCGGCACGGTGTTCATCAAGTCGTTGTCAAAGAATAGCTTGCCTTCGGTGACGTCCTCCAGGCCGGCGATCATGTTGAGCGTCGTGGACTTGCCGCAGCCGGACGGGCCGAGCAGCACCAGGAATTCCTTGTCGGCGATGTCGAGATTGAGGTTGTCAAGCGCGACATAACCGTTCGGGTAGTGCTTGCCTACGCCTTCGAATTTAATACGGGACACTGTGTACTCCTTTAACCTTTGACCGCGCCGGCGGTGAGGCCGGAGACGATGTAACGTTCGAACATGATGGCGATGATGACCGGCGGAATAACCGCAAGAACGGCAGCTGCGTTGATAAATGAGAAGCTGATGGTGAAATCCGAGGCGAACGACGCAATCACGACCGGCATGGTTTGCGAGGCCGGGGTCTGGGTGAACATCAGCGCCAGCAGGAATTCGTTCCAGCTCGTCAGGAAGGTGAACAGCACCACCGCCACCAGCGAGGGCAAGGCGAGCGGCAGGTACACCAGCGTCAGGGTCTGGAAGCGCGTGCAGCCGTCGACCCGCGCCGCCTTGTCCAGCTCGTCCGGAAGCGACTCGAAATAGCCGAGCAAGATGAAGACGCTGAACGGCACCGTGATCGCGAGATAGGTAATGATCAGCGACAACCTGTTGTCGAGCAAGCCAAGCTTTTGCACTAGCAGGAAGAACGGCACCACCAGCGCGATATCAGGGATCACGCGCGAGGTGAGCATTAAATAGATCGAGGCGGAACGGCCGATGTAGCGGATCTTCGCCATCGCATACGCTGCCGGCACACTCACCAGCAGGTTGAGCACCACCACCGCGAACGCGACGATGAAGCTGTTCCACATCGAGGGCAACAGGTTTTTTGCGGTGGACGGAATGAAGCCGCCGCTCGCGGTATCGCCTTCCTTGCGGTTTTCGTAGGTGACGGCTTGCTCCCTGGACTCGAAGATCGCTGCAAAGTTTTCCGATGTCGGCTGGTGCGGCACCCAGTGCGGCGGCACCGAGGTGATCTCGGCTTCGGACTGGAACGACGACGATAACAGCCAGCCGATCGGCGCCAGCACGAAGGAAATGAACAGCAGCGAAGCGGTAAAAAGCAGGGCGCGCCTGCCGAGGTGGGTGATGTTCATAGTTTCTTACCCATGGTGCGGATGATGAAGAAAGCAAGCATGAAGGTGGCAATCGCCATGATGTAGGCCATCGCGGCGCCAGTACCGAACGCGAGCTTGCGGAAAGTCTCGACATACACTTCCCACGCAACCACATGGGATGCGTCGGCCGGTCCGCCTTCGGTCAAAATAAAGAACAGGTCGAAGTGGCGAATCGCCATCATCGTTTCGTAAATCATGACCAGCATGAAGCCGGGTTTGAGTGCCGGCAGCGTGATGTGGATGAAGCGTTGCCAGACGTTGGCGCCGTCCACCTTGGCCGCTCTGTATAGGTCTGCACCTACCGATTTCAGCGTCACCAGCAGCAGGATGGTTGCGAGCGGCACTTCCTTCCACACGAAGGCATTGGTAATCAAAAGAAGCGTCTTGTCGACATCGCCCAGCCACACCATGTACTTGTCGATGAAACCGAGCTGAAGCAGCAGGCCGTTGAGTGCACCGTAGCCGGAGTCGTAGATCCATTTCCACATCAGCCCGTTGGCGACATATGGAATTGCCCAGGGAATCAGCAGGACGGTGGACAGGATGCGGCGGCCGCGAAATTTTTCATTGAGCAGCAGTGCCATCAGCATTGCGATGAACATGATGCAGGCCACCGACATCAGGGTGAATGAGGTGGTGCGCCCCACTGAGCTCCAGAACATCGGGTCGTGGAATATCAGCGCGTAGTTGTCGAACCAGACGAAGGGTGCGCGGTTTGGCCGCGTGAGCTTGAGGTCGAACAGACTGATCCAGAGCGAGTAGACGATCGGGAAGACCGCGATCACCATCAAGACCAGCATCATCGGCGCCAGAAAGATCATGGCACTTTTCTGGTCGTAGGCACTCACCGGGTAGCGCAGTGCCTTGGGCAGCATGCTGCTTTTCGTGTTCATCTATATGGACTTTCATATGGCAGAGGCGGCGGCAACTGCGCCGCCTCTGCTGTCATGCGGGAATCAGGCCTGCTTCTTTAGTTGGTTCCAGGCCTGGGCCGACTTTTTCAGCGCGTCGGCCACCGAACTCTTGCCGACGACGGCCGATTGCCAGGCGGTACCGTTAACTTCGTCCCATTCACCAAACCAGCGCGTGATGACATCCTTCTTCTTCACAAGTTGCTGCTGCTTCTCGTACATCGCGAGATCAGAATATTTCTGGTACGAAGCGAGGATGGCCGGATCCTTGAACAGTTCCTTGACGCCGAAACCGGAACCGATGTCATTGAATAGCATTTTCTGGAACTGGTATTTACCGTCGGCCTTGCCGCCGAACCATTCGATCAGCTTGGCGGCATTGGCGGCGCGTGCCTTGTCGGCGGCGGCTTGCGCACTCATGCCATGGAAACGCATCCAGCCCACGGTCGCATGCGAACCATCCGGGCCGGCCGGCATCAGTGCCTGCTTCACACGGCCCGCGATCTGCGACTGCTTCGGATCGTTGAGGGTGCGGACGCGATAGCGGCTCAGCAAGGCGAACGCATGGTTGCCGGATCCGAAAGACTTCAGGCCGTTGAGTTCGCCGATCTCGACACAGGCCGGCGAGATGATCTTGTGCTTGTTGACTGCGTCGACGATCCACTGCAGCGCCTGGTGCGCGCCTTTCTTCGGGTCATCCATCAGCGCGAAGCCGTTGTCATCGGTGAACCGGCCGCCGTGCGAGTACACCATCGCAGTCAGGAATTCGATCAGCCAGCTTTCGCGCGCCATCGGCAGCATCATCGGGTATTCGGACAGGCCGGCTTTTTTGATGATCAGCGATTGTTGAACCAGTTCGGCCCAGGTCTTGGGCGGCTCCTTGATGCCCGCCTTCTTCAGCTTCTCTTCGTCATAGAAAAAAGCCATGTAGTCGGAATAATAGGTAAGCCCGTATTGCTTGCCGTTGTACTGCATCGACTTGGTGCAGAAGTCGTCGGCCTCCGCGTTGTACTTCATCAGTTCCGGGAAGCCGTTGATCGGCGCGATCCAGCCGGCGTCGGCCCACTCAGGCAACCAGCTATCGGACACCCACATCACGTCAAGCGGCGCTTTGCCAACGAACTTGGTGACCATGGTGTCGCGATACTGCGCCCAAGGTGCGTTGCTGTAGTTGACTTTGATACCGGTCTTGGCCTCGAACGCGGTCAGATGGCTCTTGACCTGCTCGACCGCGGCCGACCAGGTATATAAGTTGAGCGTGTCGGCGGCATTTGCATTGCCCGCCAGCGAAAACAGGCCGGTGCCCGCCACGCCCGCTGCCGCGGACATCTTCAGGAAATCACGGCGACTCGAATGATGCGTCAATATCTTGCTCATTGCTTCTCCTCCTCTTCATTGATGGCTGCGGATTATTCCGGCAGCATTTGACAAGGCCGGCAGTGACCGGCGAATCATTATTTTTTTTATTATTGCGCTTTTTCTTTATATCGTCAAGTGACGATATAAAGAAAAATATTACAACAGCTAACAGCCGGAGAATCGTTGTATTTATGATTATCTTCATCTTTTTTATATCGTCATATGATGATATAAAATATGCATGACGACCGGAAATGATGATGTTTCAGGCTCTGGTGGTTCTTGCGGCGCCGTTAATATTCAATTCAAGCGTGCAAAAAACGACGAGTCAACGCTGAATGTTTTTTCGGAATCAGCAACCGCCGCCGCTGGAAGAGTTCGAGGAGTTTGTGAAGCAGGTTTGACGTGCGTTGATTTGACGCATGCTCAGATCAACTCATGTCCTGACCGTGTAGCGTGTCGGTGGAACGTATCTCGCCGGGGTGTCCACCAAGAATGAACGGTATCGATAAAAAGCGGTCAGGATCACCGGTACGAGTCCAGCGTTAGCGCCAATGCAATCGTTGGTGCTGAAAGACGATCGCTTTCTATGAGGCCGTGGCGACTTTAAGTTCGTAGCGCTGCTCACGTCAACGCGTTGGGATCAGGATGGCCGGGACACCTCGACACTGGCGATACAAAAAAAAAAGCGCGTACCGACCGACGTTACCAATGCCCCCTTCCACAATGTTCAACCATCGCCGCACACGTCGCTATGGCCCATTTTGGGCGGTCTGCGCATGCTTGATGCCTACGTCGTGTCAGCAAGACAGTGCCGTTCTCTGTAAATCGGTATTAGTCAAACTCGTGCCGGGTGGTAGTGCCAAGATTGTGGGCGAGATTTGCCGCATCGCCAGAGGCTGTTGCCTGTTGCCTGTACCCCTAAAAATAAGCGAAAACCCTGAGTCGCAGCTTATGTGGTCCGCGTCAACTATCTTGA
>DHXL01000257.1:18013-20874 GCA_002415335.1 Oxalobacteraceae bacterium UBA5157 | reverse complement strand
GCACTTCCTCGAATTGCTGATCCGGCGGAAACAGGCAGGCGTAGCAAGGCGATGCCGTATCGCGCGGATCGAATACGCTGATCTGGCCGTCGAACTTGATCGCCGCGCCGGACACCAGCGGCACCCTGTGTGCGACGCACGCGCGATTGACCGCGTGGCGCGTGGCGAAGTTGTCGCTGCAGTCGAGCACGATGGTGGCGGCCGCCACCAGTTCGCTCAGGCGTTCGTTCTCGGCGCGCTCGTTCAATGCGACGATCTGGATATCGGGATTGATTTGCGCCAGCGTCTGCTTGCCGGATTGCGCCTTTGGCAGGCCGACGCGCTCGGTCGTATGCAGGATTTGCCGTTGCAGGTTGGTCAGGTCGACCGTGTCGTTGTCGACCAGCGTGATGGTGCCGATGCCGGCTGACGCCAGGTAGTACGCGGCGGGTGAGCCGAGTCCGCCGGCGCCGATGATCAGCGCATGGGCGGTCAACAGTTTTTCCTGGCCTTCGATGCCGATCTCGTCAAGCAGGATGTGGCGCGAATAGCGTAGCAACTGGTTGTCGTTCATTTTGCTGTCGAGGTGAAAAGGCCTATTCGTCCAAAAAAAAAGGCCGCATCGCTGCGGCCTTCAGCCTAACGCGAATCAACGCTGTTGCTGCTCGTCTTCGTCCTTGTCGTTAATGCCGTTTTCCTTCTTGACTTCAATTTTTGCCTTCGACAGTTTGACCGGCAATCCCTTCAATTGATTGATCGCCTGCGCCAGCTGGAAGTCATCCTTGCTGCCGAACTCGAGCGGCTTGCGCTTCCTCTCCTGTGCGGCCAGACGCTGCTCTTCTTCCAGCTCGTCGACCTGCTCCGCCTTGGGCGTCACGCCTGCGCTCTTGTCCAGGTCGTTGGACAGGTGCTTCTGCAAGTCGGATTCGTGCAGACGGAAGCTGTTCAGGCCGTCGCCGTCGGCGTACTCGTCGACCATCACATCCGGCACGATGCCTTTGGCCTGGATCGAGCGTCCGTTCGGCGTGTAGTAGCGTGCGGTAGTCAGCTTGACGGCGGTGTCGGCCGACAATTGGCGGATCGTTTGCACCGACCCTTTGCCGAAGGTTTGGGTGCCCATGATGATGGCGCGCTTGTAGTCCTGCAGCGCACCGGCCACGATTTCAGAGGCGGATGCGGAGCCGGCGTTGACCAGTACCACCATCGGCACTTTCTTGATTGCGTCCGGCAGCTTCGCCAGCGGGTCGCCGAGTGCGCGCGAGCCGTAGAATTCGCGCCGCGCATAGAAGGTCTGCTTGGAATCGGCCAGCTGGCCATTGGTCGATACGATCGCCGCGTCTTTCGGCAAGAACGCGGCCGACACGCCGATCGCGCCCGGCAATACGCCACCCGGATCGTTGCGCAAGTCGAGGATCAGTCCCTTCATGTTGGGATCCTGCGCGTAGAGAGCAGTGATCTTTTTCGCCATGTCGTCGACTGTCGGCTCCTGGAATTGCGCGACGCGGACCCAGGCGTAACCTGGTTCGACTTCCTTGCCTTTCACGCTTTGCACGCGGATTTCCTGGCGCATGATGGTCAGGATGATCGGTTTGTCCACATCCTTGCGGGCGATGGTCAGCGTGATGTTGGTGTTCGGTTCGCCGCGCATCCGCTTGACCGCTTCGTCCAGCGTCAGGCCCTTGACCGGCGTGCTGTCCAGTCGCGTGATCAAGTCGCCGGCCTTGATCCCTGCCTTGTAGGCGGGCGAATCTTCAATCGGCGAAATGACTTTGACATAACCGTCTTCCATGCCGACTTCGATGCCGAGCCCGACGAATTTGCCTTGTGTGCCTTCGCGCAGTTCCTTGAACGCCTTCTTGTCCAGATACGCCGAGTGCGGATCGAGCGAGGCCACCATGCCGGAAATCGCCTCGGTCAGCAGCTTCTTGTCGTCGACGTGCTCGACGTAATCGGACTTGATCAGCCCGAATACATCGGCCAGTTGCCGCAACTCGTCGATCGGCAGCGGCGCGTTCGCGTCTTTCTGCGCCAGCGCCTCGAACTGCATCGACCCTGCGATGCCGGCCAGCATGCCTAAACCGATAAGACCGATATTCTTGAGCTTGATACCCATGTTTTACCTAATTTGTTGCCTAAGTTGTCGAGGAAAGCGTGTCGTTCCTGCCTGGCTTGCTGAGACGGCGGCATCCCTTTTCGCCGCCCGGCCCGCTTGGAGGAACGCTGATCCGCAGAAACGGTTACCGCAGGCCTGAACCGGATATCCACGCGAGAGGATCAAATGCCCGACCCAGATGGCGCATTTCAAAGTATAAACCTGATTGTTCGTTGCCGCCGCTATTACCTGCACTGGCGATGACGTCGCCGGCCTTGACGGTATCCCCGGCGTGCTTCAGGACGGCCTGGTTGTTACCGTAAATCGTCATGTACTGGTGGCCGTGGTCGATGATGAGCAAGTTGCCGAAGCCGCGCAGCCAGTCCGCAAACACGACGCGCCCGCCGGCCACCGCCTTCACTTCAGCCCCTTCGGCGGCGCGGATGAACAAGCCTTTCCAGCTATTGCCCTCGCCACGCCTGCTGCCGAATTTCGCGATCAGGTCGCCCCGCACCGGCAGGCGCAGATGGCCGCGCAACGCACTGAAATCGCGCGGCAAACTTGCATCTTGGTCGTCGGCAGCAGGCGTGAGTTCATTTCTGGCCAGCGTCTTAGTTGGCGCTTCGTCATTATCGATGGCATCGGGATTCCCGATTTTTCCATGGTTGGACCTGCCCTTGGCGGTCCTGGCCCGAACCGCGTTGTTCCTGGCTTGGCGCGCGCGCTCTGCGCGAAGCGCCGCGATGCGCTGCTGCTCGCGGCGCTTTTCCTGCGCGGCGGCCTCGGCCCG
>DHXL01000257.1:16602-17735 GCA_002415335.1 Oxalobacteraceae bacterium UBA5157 | reverse complement strand
TTGATGCGCAGCCCTTCGAGCAGCTTGGCCTGCGCACGCGACACATAGCCCATGTACTGCAGTTCGCGCGTGACGCGGTTCGGATTGTCGCCCGACAGCAGTAGCTTGACGCGGTCTTCGTTGCCGGCGACGTATTGTTCGCGCAACAAGGCAGCGAGCTGCTTTTGCTGTGCATCGACGGTCTTGCCCAGCGCGTCTTGCTGCTGGCTCAACTGGTGCAGGTTGACTTCGGTTTGCTGCTGTTCGTCGGACAGGTCGTGCAGCGAGCGGTCGGCTTGCGAGATCGCCACCTCCGCATGTGCCAGCGAATCGGTCGCATGGCTTCTGGCGCTTTCCGTGCGATCGATGTCGGATTTGAGGGCATTCAGCTTCTTCTGCAAGTCGCTGCGCTCGGTTTCAGCCGCTCTTTTTTGGCGGGCACGCTCGGTCGATGGGGCTGCGCAGGCGGGCGCCAGGGCAGCTGCGAACAGCAGCGCGACTGCGCACACGATGGGGAATTTCCGTCCGAAAGTTGCCGGATACTGCTTGATCAATGGGGCTTCCTTATCGCGTTCAATCCTGGACATGGCGGGGAAAAATAATCCATATTCCATATGCGGGACAGAGCTAAGCAACCCGCCACTCTGTCCAGGTCCGAATGTCGTCTACTTTGCCTTGCCCTGGCCTGCGACCGCTTGCATTGCCGCCTCGATGGTGGCCGCATCGCCCAGGTAATAGCTCTTGAGCGGTTTCAGGTCGGCGTCCAGTTCGTAGACCAGCGGCTGGCCGTTCGGGACATTCAAGCCGACGATGTCCTGGTCGCTGATCCCGTCCAGCATCTTGATCAAGGCGCGCAGGCTGTTGCCGTGGGCCGAGACGATAATGCGCTTTCCGGCACGAATGGCCGGCGCGATCGATTCGTTCCAGACCGGCATCACGCGCGCCACGGTGTCTTTCAGGCATTCGGTCAGCGGAATTTCTTCGCGCTTCAACCTGGCATAGCGCGGATCGTTATAGGACGCGCGTGGATCGGCCGGATCGAGCGGATTCGGCGGCACGTCATAGCTGCGGCGCCACACCAGTACCTGCTGGTCGCCGTATTGGGCCGCGGTCTCGGCCTTGTTTAGCCCTTGCAGCGCGCCGTAGTGGCGCTC
>DHXL01000257.1:3107-16465 GCA_002415335.1 Oxalobacteraceae bacterium UBA5157 | reverse complement strand
TCGCCGTACTGCTCGAGGGTCTGTTTCTTGTTCTTGCCCTGCAACGCGCCGTAGTGGCGCTCGTTCAGACGCCAGCTGTGCACCGTCGGCAGCCACATCAAATCCATCTCGTCAAGCGTGATCCAGAGCGTACGGATCGCACGTTTCAGCACCGACGTGTAGGCGATGTCGAAGGTGAAACCGGCCTCCTGCAGCAGTTTGCCCGCATGCCTGGCTTCGGCTGCGCCTTTTTCGGTCAGGTCGACGTCGGTCCAGCCGGTAAAGCGATTATCGAGGTTCCAGGTGGATTCGCCGTGGCGCATGAATACGATTTTATACATGGTGGAGAGTGGGATGTAAGGGATGAATAAAGCGGTACGGTGAGAAATTTGAGGCCCGGAACGGCGATTTGGAATTGTAACTGCTCTTCTATTTTATAATGTGAATGTTGAACAAAACCATTGGAGCGTCGTGAAATTCATCATTGATAATATTTTTCTGTTCGGATTAGTCGCCGTATCGGGCGCAGCCCTGTTGTGGCCGAGCTTGCAGCGGCGCGGCACCCGAGTCTCCCTGTTGCAGGCCACGCAGTTGATCAACCAGGGCAAGACCATCATTCTGGACGTGCGCGAAGGCCCGGAGTATGCTGCCGGCCATCTGCGCGATTCCCGCCACATTCCGCTCAAGGAGCTGCCCAATCGCGTAGCCGAGCTCAATAAGCTCAAGGCAAAGGCCGTCATTGTCGTCTGCGCCACCGGCACGCGCTCGTCGAAGGCCACTGCCCAGTTGAAAAGCGCAGGGTTCAATGAAGTGTATAGTCTGGACGGCGGATTGGCGGCCTGGCAGGCGCAAGGGCTGCCGACCGTCAAATGAAGGAGATCCGTTTATGACCGCGCGTGTAGTCATGTATAGCTCTGGCGTGTGTCCATATTGCACGATGGCGGAGCGCCTGTTGCAGGCCAAAGGAGTCGACGTGATCGAGAAGATCCGGATCGACCTGGAGCCGCAACAACGGGCCGAGATGATGGTGAAAACCGGCCGCCGTACCGTCCCGCAGATCTATATCGGCGACACCCACGTCGGTGGCTTCGACGATTTGACTGCGCTGGACCGGGACGGCAAACTGGATGCCTTGCTGCAAGGTGCCTGATCATTCTCTTGCAGCCCCGATCTACCTTAAGCTTTAAGCGGACGGCGGCGGTACTGCCGTCTTCACTCAACCCAATGAAAGTGTTTCATGTCTGACGAAATCCAGCAACCCGTATTCCAAATCCAGCGCGTGTACCTGAAGGACTTGTCGCTGGAACAGCCGAATTCACCGGCTATTTTCCTCGAGCAGGATGCCCCGACCATCGAAGTGGCGGTTGACGTCGGCGCCGAGACCCTGGCCGAAGGAATTTTCGAATCGACGGTCACCGTCACGGTCACAGCCAAGATCAAGGACAAGGTCGCGTTTCTGGTGGAGGGCAAGCAAGCCGGTATTTTCGAGGCACGCAACATCCCCGACGAGCAACTCGATCCGCTGCTTGGCATCGGCTGCCCGAACATCATCTACCCTTATCTGCGCTCGAATATCGCGGACGCGATCACCCGCGCCGGATTCCCGCCGGTCCATCTGGCGGAGATCAATTTCGAAGTGTTTTACCAGCAGCGCGTGCAAGCCATGAGCGAGCAAAAGCAAGCGGAAAACGGCGCCAGTGAACTGATCATGCCGGACGGCTCCGCTGCAACCATCAATTAGATTGCAGACTCGGGCAGCAATGCGCGCCCGTCGCGGCGCGCGCTAGCCACGTTTCCTCCGTTTCACGGGCGCTTCGCGTGAATTCCCGCCTGCAGCAAGTACCGAAGGTGATGTCATGAAATTTTTCCATATGATCGCGTTGGCAGTTTGCGTGGTTTCATTGAGCGCGACCGCCGCCCATGCGCTCGACTTCAAATCGGTCGGCGCCGCGCCGGCAATCCTCTACGATGCCCCGTCCGACAAAGGGCGCAAGGTATTCGTCGCGCCGCGCGGCATGCCGGTTGAAATCGTGCTGACCTACGGCGAGTGGAGCAAGGTGCGTGATGCCGGCGGCGATTTGTCCTGGGTCGAGTCGAAGGTGCTCACGCCGAAACGCAATGTCGTGATCCACGTCGCCAACGCCAAGGTGCGGGCGACGGCGGACGACGCGGCGGCGCTGGTGTTTTCGGCCGACAAGGGCGTATTGCTCGAATTGTCCGAGCCGTCGGTCGCATCGGTCTGGCTCAAGGTCAAGCATCGTGATGGACAAAGCGGCTACGTGAAAGCGACCGACGTCTGGGGCGACTAATTCAACGATCGATGAATATCACCATACTGGGTGCCGGCGCGTGGGGTACCGCGCTGGCGATTACGCTGGCGGAGCGCCATCGCGTGCTTCTGTGGGGCCGCAACGAAGGCACCATGCGCGATGCGGCGGCACGGCGCGAGAACACCGCGTATCTTCCCGGCTTTCGACTCCCGGATAGCCTGACGCTCAGCGCCGATCTCGATGCCGCGGTGGCGCACGTCGCTGCCCCGAACGACGCGCTGCTGATTGTCGCGTCTCCGGTGGCCGGCTTGCGGCCGCTGCTCATGCGACTGCAAGGCAATCCGATTCCCAACCTGGTGTGGATGTGCAAGGGGTTCGAGGAAAGAACCCGGCTGCTACCGCATCAAATCGCTCGGGAAATCCTGGGCGGCGAGCTCTCCGTCGGCGCCCTGTCCGGCCCTTCCTTCGCGCAGGAAGTCGCACGCGGCTTGCCGTGCGCACTGGTGATCGCATCCGACAGTGCGGCGTTGCGCGAGCGCGTGGTCGACGCGGTGCATGGCCGCAACATTCGGGTCTATTCCACCGATGACATGGTCGGGGTCGAGGTCGGCGGCGCCGTGAAGAATATTCTTGCGATCGCGACCGGCATCATCGATGGCCTCGGACTCGGGTTCAATGCGCGCGCCGCGCTCATCACGCGCGGCCTGGCTGAAATCACCCGGCTTGGCGTCGCGCTTGGCGGGCGCGCCGAGACTTTCATGGGATTGGCCGGCATGGGCGATTTGCTGCTCACGTGTACCGGCGATCTGTCGCGCAATCGCCAGGTCGGGCTCGGCTTGGCGCAGGGCAAGAAGCTCGATGCGATCGTCACCGAACTTGGCCATGTGGCGGAGGGCGTGCGCTGCGCGCGCGAGGTGCGCGTGCTGGCGCTCGAACGCGGCGTCGAGATGCCGATTTCCAATGCGGTGGCGCGGGTCTTGTTCGACGGCGATTCGCCGCAAGAGATGGTGACGCGCCTGTTGTCGCGCGATCCGCGCGGCGAAGCAGTGTGACGGCGATCAGAAAATTACCGACCGGCTCTGCTGCCTCAATGCTTCTGGCGGAACAGCGCGAGGCCGTTCGCGGCCTGCTTGCGCACGGCGTTGTGGACCAGCGGCGTCCAGCCCAGCAGCAAACCTTTTGTGCCCAAGGCCTGGCGCGCCCAGCGCCATAGGCTGAAACGGTCGGTATGGCGTACGATCTTTCCGTTCCGGAATTCAAAGCTGGCGTGGATGTCGTTGACCACCATGCGCCCGGTTTGCGTGAACAGGTAAGTCGCGACCCAGTGCGCCTCGCCGCGCTGGTCGTCGGCGCGAATGCCATCGAAGCGCACTGAAAAATCTTTCGCGCGGCGCGCCAGCATGCGCCACATATCGCCGGCTTCGGCGCCGCGGAGCGCAAGGAAGACGGGATCCGAGAACACGACGTCGGGCGCATAGCATGCGGCCATCGCTTCCGCGTCGAGGCGCTGGAAGGCGCTGTAAAAAGTCTGAATCAGTTCGGCGTTCGGATGCATGAGGTCCTGAATCGGCAGTGTGCTTGTCGCCATTATGCCGCTCAGATTCGTGGTGCGCGATGAGCGATACGATTATTTTGTGTTTCCGGCCCCCCCATCTTCTTGTTTCTTCCTCATGGCGACCATCGCCCCGCTCGCATGCCGGCGCAACCATGGGCAGTCAAGCGGCGCACCGGGGCGTTTCTGCCGGGGCCCGGATGGCCGCAGGCGAAACGGTCAGGCAATCGTCTTCTCGAAAAAAACAATTAGCGGATCGGGCCGATAATCGGCAAACGGTGGCCCGTTGCGGAAGCCAAAACGCTCATAGAGCGCGAGCGCTTCATGCTGGTACTTTCCGGTTTCCAGCAGCAGCCGGTGCACGCCGGCGTGCCGTACCGATTGTTCGATCGCGGACAGGATGATTTTGCCGTAGCCGCGCCCGCGCAGACTGGGACGCAAATACATGAGCTGGACTTCAGCCGTGCCTGGCTGGAGCAACTTGTAAGCGCCGCAGCCGACGGGCTGGCCTTCGAGGCTCGCCATGAGAAAGGTCACCGAGCGATCCTGCAAGGATTCCACATCGAGGCCATGTTTGATTCCTGTCGGATAGAGCGCGCGCAGATACTCGTCCAGCTCGTTCAGCAAGGCGCGCGCCGCGCCAGAGGCCGGATCGCCGGCAGCCACTACGAATGAAAGCATCATTACCCTCCTTTGAAGCGCGTCAGATTTCTGCCGAACGGTAGCGTGGGCAATGTCTGACATGATCGTTCACCATGCCGGTGGCCTGCATGAACGCGTAACAGATCGTGCTGCCGACAAATCCGAAGCCGCGCTTCTTCAAGTCCTTGCTAAGTCGGTCCGACAGCAGGGTGGATGCGGGCAGCGCATGGCGGTCGCGCCATGCGTTGCGAATCGGCTTGTCGTCGACATAGCGCCACAGGAAACGATCGAGCGAGCCGAATTCCTGCTGGATATCCAACACGCACTGCGCGTTGCGTATGGTCGAGGCGATTTTCAAGCGGTTGCGGATAATGCCGTCGTTCGCCAATAGCTGCAGAATCTTGCTGTCGCCATAGCGAGCCACCATACCCGGGTCGAAGCCGTCGAATGCCGCGCGATAGTTTTCCCGCTTGCGCAACACGGTAATCCAGCTCAAGCCGGCCTGCGCGCCTTCCAGCGTCAGCATCTCGAACAAGCGCCGGTCGTCGTGCAGAGGCACGCCCCATTCTTCATCATGGTACTTGATATAAAGTGGATCTTCGCCACACCATTCGCAACGCTGGTTCATTGGTACTCCTCGACATGGATCGCGATCGATTTCTGCTGCGCGGCTCGCGGGTTTTCCTCGCAGTAATACCGCATGAACTTGATCATTTGCCTTACGCAGGTCCGCTTTTGATTCTAATTTTCATCGAGGGAAAGAGATAGTATTTTTTGCGTGTTTGGTATCGTTGGATCTGCCCGGTGACGCCGGGCGGTCGCAAACAAGACTATGGAGGTAGCCATGCCGGATAGGATACTTGCTGCCCGCAGCGTGCTGCGCGCATGCCGCAATGCGCTGGTGCTGGCGCCGCTTTTCATTATCTTGCAGGCCGGTGCTGCCGGCGCTTTGCCGGCTTACAACGTCGACACGAATCAAGTGTCGGTGTCCGGTCTGTCGTCCGGCGCATTCATGGCAGTGCAATTGCATGTCGCCTATTCCGCCACTTTCAAGGCCGGCGCCGGCATCGTCGCCGGCGGTCCGTTTTTCTGCGCACAAGGCAGCGTGTTTACGGCAACCGGACCCTGCATGGCGGCCACCGCCGGCAACAAGCCTGCGACCGCGGCATTGGTGTCGATTACCAAACGATGGGCGCGTGACGGCAGCATTGACGACACAGCGAATCTGGCTGCATCGAAGGTGTATCTGTATTCCGGCACGCGCGACAGCGTGGTCAGGCCGGCGGTCATGAACGAGGCGCGAAAGTACTACCGGCATTTCGTGAACAGCGCCGGCATCTTTTACAAGCACGATGTCGCTTCCGAGCATGCGATGGTCACCGACTACTATGGCGGCGCATGCGCTGTCAAGGGCAGCCCCTACATCGACAATTGCCACTTCGACCTGGCGGGCGACATGCTCAGATGGATCTACGGTCCGCTCGCCGCGCGCAACGATGGCGCGCTCGGCGGCGCCTTTGTCCAGTTCAGGCAGAGTGATTTCATCGCCGATCCGACGCTTCATGGCATGGCCGACAACGGGTGGCTGTACGTGCCGTTGAACTGCGCTGACATGCAGCGCTGCAAGTTGCATGTCGTGCTACATGGCTGCCACCAGGATACCAGTGCGATATTCGATCAGTTTTATCGCGATACCGGTTACAACAAATGGGCCGATACCAACAACATCATCATGTTGTATCCGCAAGGCGGATCGGGCAGTCTCAATAACCCCGACGCGTGCTGGGATTGGTGGGGCGATGACGATCCCGACTATGCGAAACGAAGCGGGCGTCAAATGGCGGCAATCAAGGGCATGGTCGACCGCATCACCGGCGCAGTGCCGCCTTTTCTCTGCATCGCCAGTACCGCAAGCAATTACTCGCACGTGATGGCGGGGCGCGCGCACGATTTTTTTGGCTTCGCGTACGCGGTGGGCTCGAATCAGGACATGGGTTTGGATAATGCTCTTATCGACACCACGCTGGCGCAAACCTTACCGGGCTATTACGCCATCGGTAACTGTCCGTAGCGCAATCGATGTGCATGGCGGAGGTCTGGCCAGAACCCATTCGCGCGGGCCGCCCTAGCGGCCGCGGGTCATCAGCGGCGGATTGGCGGTGCCGGGGAAGTACGATACCGGCTGCGCCACGCTTGCCGCAGCAAGCGGCAAGCGGCGGTCGGTCGGGATGCTGCCATCGGCCATCAGCGAGACATAGCGCAGGCAGCAGACGCGCAGGAAGGCGGTGAAATTATCGATCGCGCCACGATACTCGACGATTTCGTCGTACAGCTTGGTGATCAGCTGGTTGCTGCTCATGCCGTCGCGCGTCGCGATTTCCTTTAGCACATCCCAGTACAGGTTCTCCAGGCGGATCGACGTCACTGCCCCATGCAGACGGATCGAACGCGCCCGGCACTCGTACAGCGCGGGGTCGGCTTTCACGAATATTTCACACATGCGTGTACCCTCTTTCTTGCACCGGCTGCGGTCAAGACGGCCGGCCCCGACACGAGAACCCCACGCTCGCAATCCGCTGCAGCGGGACCGCAGGCGAATTCGCATGGCGCGTGGCCGTATCACTTCTTGTTCTTTATAGCACAATCCTGGTGCCCAGCAAGCTGAGGAATTGCGCAATCCATGCCGGATGTGCCGGCCAGGCGGGCGCGCTGACCAGATTGCCATCGGTGATCGCCGCTGTCACTTCGATCTCCGCATAATGACCGCCGGCCAGCTCGACTTCGGGCCGGCATGCCGGGTAGGCCGAGCAACGCATGCCTTCCAGTACCTTGGCCGCTGCCAGGATTTGTGCGCCGTGGCAGATTACCGCGATGGGCTTTTTTTCTTGCGCGAAATGCCGCACGATGTCCAGTACCTTGGCGTTCAAGCGCAGGTATTCGGGGGCGCGGCCGCCCGGGATCAGCAGCGCATCATAGGAGGCCGGTGCCACTCGCTCGAAGTCGTGCGTCAGCGTGAAGCGGTGGCCGGTCTTTTCGGTATAGGTTTGATGCCCTTCGAAATCGTGGATCGCCGTGGTCACGAAGTCGCCGGCCTTTTTGTCGGGGCAGACCGCATGCACCTGATGGCCTACTGCCAGTAGCGCTTGATACGGCACCATGATTTCATAGTCTTCGCCGAAATCGCCTACCAGCATCAGAATATTTTTCGCTGCCATGTTCGTCTCCTTCAAATGCGTATTTGTGGGACTTCATTGTTGGCTGCGGCGCGGCGCTGCGGGTAAGCACCGGTTACTACATGCTGACATTGTGATTGCCACATGGCAGTGTCGCCAGTACCGAATCAAGAGGGCATGACGTATGGCGTCGGACCGAGTGCGATGCAATTATCGGCCTTTCATCCGCTCAACAACGTCATGCAAAAACTCACCCATCTCAACAGCGACTGGCAACGCTGGACCCAGGAAAACCTGGCGCGCGGTTGCACTACCGCCTCGCTGATCGATACGATGATCAAGGATAACTTCAATCCGGTATTTGCCGCCGACACGGTCCATCGAGTGGCGGCCAACCGTGTGCCGCAGGAACCGGAGGCGGCGCCGTTCGCACCCGGCGAAGCGGGCGCCTATGTCTACGAGGCGGCGCGCCTGCCGCCCGCTTGCAATGTGGTTCATTGCGCATCAAGCTCAGGCGCTCCACCACGGTCGACCCGATGACCGGCAAGGAACAGGTCATCGCAGCGTGCAGCAGCGAGGGTACTTTCTTTGCGATCAATGAAAACGACTTCATCGCGCGCATCGATCGCAGCATTGCGCAAGTGATGCATTGGCCGCTCGAAAACGGCGAGGGTATTCAAATTCTCAATTATAAGATTGGCGGAGAATACCAGACGCATTTCGATTATTTCCCGCCCGGCGATCCGGGCAGTCAACCGCATCTCCATCATGGCGGCCAGCGCGCCAGCACGCTGATCGTTTATCTCAATGATGTCGAGGCTGGCGGCGAAACGGTCTTCCCGTCGATCCATCTGTCGGTAGTGCCGAAAAAGGGCGCAGCCGTCTACCTTGACTACTGCAACAGCAAGGGGCAGATCGATCCGCTGACGTTGCATGGCGGTTTGCCGGTCGTCCTCGGCGAAAAATGGATCGCGACCAAGTGGATGCGGCAGCATCGCTACGGATAGGATGGTATTCGCCGTGAATGCCGGCAACGCCAGTCTTATCGCGCCCAAGCCGGCATGTCGGATTGACGCTGGACGCAACCAGGCTGCCGCCGGTTCCAATTTCCAGGCTGATGACGGCTAACTCGCCAATATGTTCCTTCTAACGCTGCCTTCGGCTTTATACTATCGGCTCGTTCGTCACTACTCATCAATATTCTCTATGCGCAATGATCCAGTTTCTTCTTCCCGCCATGCGATCGCACGCACAGCGGCTCGCGGCTTCACCCTGATCGAGATCATGGTGGTGGTCGTCATCATGGGCATCCTGGCCGCGCTGGTGGTGCCCAAGCTGATGGGCCGAACCGATGATGCGCGTATCATGGCGGCCAAACAGGATATCTCCACCGTGATGCAGGCGCTCAAGCTGTACAAGCTCGACAACCAGCGTTATCCAACCACCGAGCAGGGTTTGCAGGCACTGGTCGCGAAGCCGACCACCGGCCCGGCCGCCGACGGCTGGAAAACCGGCGGCTATATCGACAAGCTGCCGAAAGACCCATGGGGCAATCCCTATCAGTACCTGTCGCCCGGGGTCAAAGGTGAAGTCGACGTGTTTTCTCTGGGCGCGGATGGCCAGCCGGGTGGCGCTGGCAACGATGCCGACATCGGGTCGTGGGAGTTGTAGTCGTCTCATCTTGCGTGCGCGCGCCGTGCGGCCGCCACCGGCGGCTGCCGCGGGCGCGTGGCTTCACACTGCTTGAGTTACTGGTGGTGGTCGTGATCGCCGGCATTACACTGGGCCTGGTATCGTTCAACGCGATGCCGAGCCCGCGTCAAGCGCTGCAAAACGAGGCGCAGCGGATCGCGCTGCTGCTGCAGTTGGCACGCGACGAAGCGATTGTGCGGAATCGACCGGTTGCGTTTGAGGCGGAGCCGGAGCGCTACCGCTTCTTGATGCGCGAGGACAATACCTGGCAAGCGATTCCGAGCGAGGATTTATTCCGCGAGCGTGAATTCAAGCGGCCGCCGGTCGCTTTGCTGATGGACCCGCCCGCGCCCGGGCAAACGGGCAATGTCTTGCGTATCGTGTTCGGCCGCGAACCGGTCGACAAGCCTTTTGTGCTGACGCTGACCGCTGCCGACGTCACTGTCGCGATTCGTGCCGACGGCATCGGCCACTTCACGGTGGAATGACATGCAACCGCGCCGCCACCGTGTTTTTCCGACCTCCACGAGCGGCTTCACGCTGCTCGAAGTGCTGGTGGCACTGGTGATCGTCGGTACCGCGCTGGGTGCCAGCCTGCGCGCTGTCGGCAGCCTGACTCAAAACAGCAGCGCGTTGCGGGCCTCCATGATGGCGAGCTGGTCGGCGGAAAACCGGCTGACGCAGATCCGTTTGGCGCATGACTGGCCGGCGGTCGGCAAGCGCTCGTTCGACTGCCCGCAGGGCGAGCTGCAGTTTATCTGCGAGGAAGAAGTCTTCGCGACACCGAACCCTTTCTTCCGGCGTGTCGAGGTCAGCGTATCCGACACGCTGAATCCGGACCGGCGCATCGTCAAACTCACGCAGGTGGTGCCGAATGGCTAGCCTGCGAAACAGCAGTCGCAGGCGCGGCTTTACGCTGGTCGAATTGCTGGTCGCCATCAGCGTGCTGGCGATCGTCGCGGTACTCGGCTGGCGCGGATTGGACAGCATCGTGCGGGCGCGCGTCGCGCTGACCGCCGACCTCGAGCAGACACGCGGCATGCAGCTTGCATTCGCGCAGATGCAAAGCGATTGTGCGCACATCGTGATCGCGTCCAATCTCGGCCGGCGCAGCGTGATCGATGCCGAGGACGGGCGCATCACGCTGATCCGCACGGTATTTGCCGACGACCAGCCATCGCGCGTGCAGGTAGTGGCTTACCGGCTGGCGAACGGCGTGCTGAGCCGGCGTGAATCGATCGCAACGCGCGATTTGAAGGAGCTCGACACCATGTGGCTGGCCATCAACGGAGACCGGGACAGCAATCCCGCCGTGGTGCTTCAAACCGGCGTGGAGTCCATGACGATGCGGGGCTGGTCGGGACCCGACAAAACCTGGGCCATTCCTGGTCCGCTGGCGGCGACCACCACCGGTCTCGAGGTGTCGCTGCAACTCGATGGCCGCGCGCACAGCATGATCAAGCTCTTTTTCCTGGGTGCGGTGTGAGCCTGCCGACAGCCGCCCTTTCGCGCCAGCGCGGCGTTGCCGTGATCACGGCGCTGCTATTGACCACGCTGGCGATCACGATCGTCGCCAGCCTGTTCTGGCAGCAGCAGGTACAAGTGCGCTCGATCGAGAATCAGCGGCTGCAGCTGCAGAAACAATGGATTTATCGCGGTGCGCTGGACTGGGCGCGCCTGATTTTGCGCGAAGATGCAAAGACCGGCAACACCGACGACTTGAAGGAAGCCTGGGCCGTGCCGCTGGCTGAGACGCCGCTCGATCAGTACGTGGAAAACGGCCGTGCCGACACCGATGCCAGCGACGCCTCGCTGTCGGGCAGCATCGTTGACGCACAATCGCGTTACAACCTGACCAACCTGTGCGTCGCCGGCACCATCAACCAGGCTGAAGTGGCCGTCTTCAAGCGGCTGCTCGGCAACGCCGGCCTGCGCCCCGAGTTGGCGCAGGCGACCGCCGATTTGATGGCGACAACGCAAACCAAGCCGGTCGATGCGTCAAGTGCGCCGCCGATCGGCAAGACAGGCCCGCAGCCGGGCGACGCGCAGCCGATGGCGCTGGCGCAGGTTGATGACTTGCTTGCAGTGCCCGGGTTTTCCGTTGAAATGTTGAACAAGGTGCGAGACTTGATCGTCGTATTGCCGCGCCCCACGAAGGTGAACGTAAATACCGCCTCGGCCGAGGTATTGGCGGCAAGAGTTGATACAATGTCGGGTGCGGACGGGGCGGCATTGGTGGCGAGCCGCACGATCGCCTCGTTTCGCGATGTGGCCGATTTCAAGGCACGCTTGCCGGCCGGCTTGTCTGTCTCGGACAGTGACGTATCGGTCAATACCGAGTACTTCCTCGTGAACGGGAAAGTGAGGATGAATCGCGCGGCATTGGAGGCGCAAGCCCTGATCGAGCGCAAGGGCACGCTGACCACAGTGATCTGGATTCGAGAAAACTAAAAAGAAAGAACAGGCCCTTGAGCACACTGTATATCCGCCTACCCTCCAAAGCCGCCGCCGACAGCGCGACCCACTGGATCGCGCTGAGTTGCCCTTTCGCGCTGGCCGCGCACGGCGGGGCGATAGAACGCGAGGGCGCGGCGCCGCTATCCGAGCTGGCCGAAGCCGTTGGCAAGGCGCAACGCGTGGTATTGCTGCTCGCCGCCAGCGATGTCAGCCTCCTGCGCGTCAAGGTCCCGCCCATGTCCGCGGCCCGGCTCAAGACCGCCTTGCCCAACCTGGTGGAAGATCGCCTGATGAGCGATCCGGCGGAATGCGTGGTGGCCGCCGGAGCGGCATTCGAGGGACTGCGCACGGTCGCGGTCGTCAATCGCGCCTGGCTGGAGATCCTGTCGAAAACCGTGACCGCCTTCGGCGCGCATAATGTGGCCGCCTTGCCGGCACAATTATGCCTGCCGCCGCGACCGGACGGCGTGGTCGCCGTCGTGGCTGAAGAAGGCGCTGACATCGAACTGACGCTGCGTCTCTCGGAACAGGAGGGCATCGGCTTGCCGATCATGCCGGATTCCGCCGCGACGGCCGCCACGGACGTGCTGAAGGCGTTGTGCGCGGTGGTGCCGGAGGCACCGATTACGGTGTACGTTCCGCAAGCCGCGGTACCGATTTTTCGCGACGCGCTCGACGCGCTTCCGGCGCTGGAGCAGCGCGTCACACTCGGCGCCGACAACTGGCCGCGCTGGATTGCCGGTGCCGAGCGTCCTTCGCTGGATTTGATGAGCTGGCTGGGCGCCGGGAGCGGGTCGCAGCTCAATTGGCGGCCATGGCGCTGGCCGCTGGTGCTGGCCGCAACCGTGCTGGCACTCAACGCGATTGGCTTGAATATCGATTGGTGGCGCATGAAGCGCGAGGCGAATGGCTTGCGCGAAGCGCTGGTGCAAACCTATAAGTCGGCTTTTCCGAAGGAAACGGTGATCATCGATCCGGTCGCGCAAATGAAGCAAAAGATCGCAGCGGCACAAAACCAGTCCGGCCAGCTCGCACCCGATGATTTCGCGGCGCTGGCCGCCAATTTTGGCGAGGCTTGGGCGGCAGTGGGACAGACGCGCAAGGTGCCCGGCATCGCCGCGCTGGAATACCGCGAGCGCAGCCTGCTGGTGCGCCTGAAGCCAGATGCCGATGCGCCGCTGGAGCAAGTCAAAGCCGCATTGGCTCAACGCAATTTGACAGTCACGCGCCAGCCGAATGGCCTCTGGCAGATACGGAGCGGCAAATGAGTGCATTTGGCATCGCCGGCGAATTGAAGGAGTCGATCGCTGGTTTCTGGCTCGAACGCAACGCGCGTGAGCGTACGATACTCACTGCGGGGGCGGCCCTGATCATGCTGGGATTGGTCTATGCGGTCTTTTTCGGTCCCGCCTTGAGCGGGCGGGTGCAATTGCAGAAAAGCCTGCCATCTCTTCGGCAGCAAGCGGCTGACATGCAGGCAATGGCCAGGGAGGCGGCGCGCCTGGCCGGCGTGACTTCGCCGCCGCCAGCCATAGTCACCAAAGAAAGCGTCGAGGCGCTACTGACGCAAAAAGGCTTCAAGTCGCCAACGGT
>DHXL01000257.1:0-2995 GCA_002415335.1 Oxalobacteraceae bacterium UBA5157 | reverse complement strand
CTGGCGGTGCTGGATGCGAACTTCGTGGCGCTGGCGCAAGCCGATACGGTAAGCGCTAATCTGACTTTGCGTCAGCAAAAGAATGAATAAAGCAGGGATCAAGTGCGACGCCTCGTGATATGGTTGGCGGCAGCGTTCGTCACAGTAGCGCTCACGCTGCTAATATTTTGTCCGGCCGCGTGGATGGCTTCATTTCTGGAGCGGCAGACCGGTGGCCGCTTGACGCTTGGCGATGCGCAGGGCACGCTGTGGCATGGCTCCGCATTTATCGGTGGGGCGCCGGGCCAGCACGATCCGGTCACTCCGCTACTGCCGGGACGGTTTTCGTGGCGCTTGTCGCCCGCAGTACTGCTGGGCCAGGTCGACCTCGAGGTGGAGAATCCGTCCGCGCTATCGCAAGCGATCAGGGTGAACGGAAGTTGGTGGCAATGGCAGGTCGGTCCGGCGGCAATTACCCTGCCGGCGGAGCGACTGGTCGGGCTGGGGGCACCACTCAATACGGTGCAGCTGTCAGGTGAAATGCGCTTGTCGTGGGCGCCCTTGCAGATGACGCGGCAAGCGGGTGTGATTGGGATAACCGGCAGCATGGCGTTGGAGCTGAACGACATCGCGTCGCGTTTGTCGCCGATCAAACCGCTCGGCGCGTATCACCTGGCGCTTGATTGGCATGGCCGGCAAGCGCAGCTGACGCTCACGACAGTGAAGGGGCCGATGTTGTTGAGCGGTGGCGGCATGTTAAATGACGGGAGATTGCGGTTCTCGGGCAAGGCGGAAGCGGAAGCGGGTCAAGAAGAAAAGTTAGCGAATTTACTCAATTTGCTCGGACAACGCCGAAAAGAAGGCGATAAGACTGTGATAGCGCTAGAGTTCAAATGAAAAAAAATCTATTGCCAGGGATCACCCAAGGGCCTGCGGCATGGCGCCGCTGGAGTGTCGGCTTTGCACTATTGTGCGCTTTCGGGAGCGTGCACCCGCTGTATGCGGCGCCGCCGAAGCCGACCGCGAGTGACGAAGCCAACCTGAACTTCGTCGGCGCGGATATCGAATCCGTGATCAAGGCGATCGGTCATTACACCAATATCACCTTCATCATCGATCCTCGCGTCAAGGGCACGATCAACCTGGTATCGGAGAAGCCGGTCAGCAAGGCCCAGGCTTTCAACTTGCTGACCTCGGCGCTACGCCTGCAAGGGTATACCGTGGTCAGCGGCGAGGGCTTCACCAAAGTGGTGCCGGAAGCCGATGCCAAACTGCAAGCCGGTCCGACCCAGGTGAAGTCGATCAGGGGCGACCAGATCGCGACCCAGATCTACCATCTGAATTACGAATCCGCGGTCAATCTGTCGGCGGTCTTGCGCCCGCTGATATCCCCCAATAATACGATTAACGCAGATGTCGGCAACAACTCGCTGGTCATCACCGATTATGCGGATAATCTGCGGCGGCTCGGCAAGATTATCGCGGCGCTCGACGGCCCCGGCACGGCCAACATGGACGTAGTGCCGGTGCGCTACGCGATCGCCAGCGATATCGCGACCATGGTGAACCGTCTGCTGGAACCGGGCGCCGGTGGCGCCGGTGCCGCCGACAGCGGACGTGTCAGCCTGCTGGCCGATCCGCGCACCAATTCGGTCATCATCCGGGCACCATCCACGGCCCGTGCGAATTTGGCAAAATCGTTGATTGCCAAACTCGATCAGCAAACCACACTGCCCGGCAATGTGCATGTCGTCTATTTGAAGAATGCCGATGCGGTGAAGCTGGCGCAAACCCTGCGCGCCGTGGTGTCCTCGGATACCTCGATGCCCGCATCGCCGTCCTCCACCTCATCGCTGCAACCCGCGTCAACCGGCGGCGGGATGGCGGCATCGCCTTCGCCGCAGGCGCCATCGGCGCCGGCGTCGCTATCGGCGGGCGGAACGGCAGGATACATTCAAGCCGATCCGTCCACCAATACGCTGATCATTACCGCCAGCGAACCGATCTATCGTAATTTGCGCATGGTCATCGACCAGCTCGATGCACGGCGTGCCCAGGTCTACATCGAATCGCTGATCGTCGAAGTCAACGCCGACAAGGCTGCCGAATTCGGCATTCAGTGGGGTGCGTTGTCGGGTGACAGCACCAGCAATTACCGGGTCGGCGGCGTGACCGGGTTTTCGAGCGGCGGCAATAATCTTGTCTCCCAAGCAGCGGCAAAACTGGGCGCCGCCGCCGGCACCTCCGGCGCATTGGCGCCAGGCAATGGTTTGACGCTCGGTGTTTTCCGCCAGATCAACGGCGCGCTGACTCTGGGCGCGATCGCGCACGCACTCGAGACCGATGGCAGCACCAACGTGCTGTCGGCGCCGAATCTGATCACCCTTGACAATGAAGAAGCCAAGATCATCGTCGGCCAGAACGTCCCCTTCATCACCGGTCAATACTCGAATGCCGCAACCGGTACCGTCGGTGCGGTGCCGTTTCAAACCATCGAACGCAAGGACGTCGGGTTGTCTTTGCGTGTGCGGCCGCAGATATCCGAGGGCGGCACCGTCAAGATGTCGATTTACCAGGAATCGTCCAGCATCGACAGCACCACCAACGCCGCCGGTATTATCACCAACAAGCGCTCGATCGAAACCAATGTCCTGGTCGATGACGGCCAGATCATCGTGCTGGGCGGGCTGATCGAGGATACGGTGACGGATGGCGACGAAAAGGTACGCGGCCTGGGCGATATCCCGGTTCTCGGCAACTTGTTCAAGTATCAGACGCGCACGCGTAGCAAGAAGAACCTGATGGTGTTCCTGCGGCCGACAGTGATGCGCAACAGCCAGCAAAATACGGACGTGATGGCCGATCGTTACGACTACATTCGCAGTGCGGAAGTCAACGGCCAACCAGGCCAGACCGCGGTGTTGCCGAAAATGATGGCGCCAATCCTGCCACCATTCGAGAAAGGCCGTCCGGCCGGAGGCATCCTTCTTAACGTCGAGCACCCAGACAGCGCCAA
>DHXL01000121.1:3386-14526 GCA_002415335.1 Oxalobacteraceae bacterium UBA5157 | reverse complement strand
GCATCGGCGAAATCGGTCAGCAGACAGAACCGCAGGTTATCGTCCCGGTTCGCGAGAAAGCGCACTTCCAGCGCCTCGCACAGGCTATCGACATTATCGGCATTGAAAAGCAAGGTTGGCACGACCACCAGCGACCGTGCGCCCGGCGGAATTCCCTTGGAAAAATCCATGCGCGGCAACGGGTGCGGGATTGCCATCAGCGTCGCCAGCCAATTCACCAGCGCCACCGCCAGATGGCTCGTGACCAGCAGCGATAGCACGCCAATCAAGGCCAGCATTTCATCGCGCAGACCGCTTTGATACGCCTTTGCCGTCAAGCCGGCGCTCAAGATACCGATCAGCAGGATGATCGAGCCGAGGTAGAAGCGCAACGGCGCACGGCTGCATTTGCTCTTGATCGCTTCCAGCAGCGAAAGGCGCACGCCGACCGCGTGTTCAAGTCGCGTCAGTCCTTTGTCGACCAGGTAATAGCCGACATGCGCGCTGCGTGCCTCAGGGCCGGCGTCGATGTCCTGCTGACCAGCCAGCCCCATCGCCCTATCCGCCACTTCCACTTCAGATAAACTAGACGTCTTTGCGATCTTCTCGATCACGTGGCGATAGCGATCACGGGTGGCAAAATTCATCTTGCCGTAAATGCCGGTACGATCGCGGCGCAGCGTCTGTTCGACCACACTCATCGTTTCGACGAAATCGCGCCAATCCATCGCACCCAGGGAACGCAGGCTGCCGATACTGTTGCTGATCGACACCTGATCCGCCGCCTGCTGCTGGGTTTCGGCCTGGACCAATTCTTCGATACTGTGCCCCGCTTCGGCGAGGCGCTGCCCGATCCACGTCAGGGGCAGACTGAGTGCAGGACTCTGTCCCTGCAGCCGACGCACCAGTTCCGCCACAAATGAACCGGTCATCGGCGGCGCGGAACGCGCCATGTCTGCCACCAGCAGGATCAGGTTGGCGGGCTCTTTCTCCGCGGTTTCAACCATCTGGTCGGCCCACGACTCCGCCAGGTTGCTATTGGTCCTGCCGGCCGCGAGTTGCACCGCGACGCGCCGCAGATTGTCGATCAAGGCCAGGCGCAGCATGATCGGAATCGCCCACAGCTCGCCAAGCTTCAATGGCGTGACTTCCTGATAAGCGGCGACAAAGCTGCTGAGATTTTCCGGGTCGACCCGGCCATCGCCATGCGCAATCGTTTCCAGCGCGATGTCGTATACGCGCGGATGGCCGGCCGACGGCCCCTTCAGCAAACGTGGTAATTCCTTGCTATAGTTTTTTGGCAAATGTCGTTTGGCAATACGGATCTGTTCTTCGATCAGGTAAAAATTGTCGAGCAGCCATTCGGCGGCCGGCGCTATCTGGCGATTCGCCTTGATGGCCGCGGTCAGCAATGCGCACGCCTCGATCAGCACCCTTTCATTTTCTGCCAGTCGCGGCAACAGCAGGTCACGCGCATGATCATGGCGCAGCTTATGCGAAGCGGCCAGCGTTCTTCCGTGCTGCTCCATCTGGACCGCGCCGAACAATTCGGCACGCAAAGGCCGTTCGTCGACTGCATGCAGGCGCGACAAGATGCCAATGGGTAGGAGTTTCTTCCAACCGAGAGCGCTCCCAAACAAATTTTTCTCAGTCGATATTAGGTTGGTCAATCGAAGCCTTTCGAGAGGATAAACAACGTCGTTCGATGATCGCTTTTTTCATGAAAATGTTCTGTTCGCTTGCGAACATACAGCGGCTGGCTATTCCTTTTTAGGAACCTTCCAATGCGCATCCTTTACTCCTTGTTACCAAAATAAATCGGGCAATGTGCGCTGCCGTACCGAACATGCCAACACCTTCATTTATTGTGAACCTGACATTCCGAAGACCATTGCTTCAGTGTGTTCGGATGCGTAACAGCTATTCATTAATCTATTACACATTCAAACTATTTGAGCAGCAGCTCCTCAAACTAATACAAAGAAATTTATAACTCGTCAAGGAGAAATATATGAGTATCGGACTAATTTTACTGATCGTGCTGGTGTTAATACTGGTCGGCGCATTGCCAACCTGGCCGCATAGCCGGTCCTGGGGCTACGGGCCGAGCGGCATCACGGGTTTGGTGGTGCTCATTCTGATTATCCTGCTGGTGACTGGCCGCCTCTGACGCCTTTGATTCCTGCGCGAGATTCCGCGAGGCCGCGCGGTCCCGCTTCCTGGTGATAAGCTGGCGCAGCATTGCGCCGGCATTTTTTTCAGATAAAGGAGAATTCCCATGTTTGGCAATTACAGACATTCGCTTGCAAACGTTCTCATGCTGACCGCCTTCGGCGGCGCGCTGGCGCCTTGCGTCGCGCAAGACGTCGGAACCAAAGATCCGGCCCGTTGGTACGCCGAAGATGCGACTCCCCAGGCGCGCTACCAGACATCGGCCAAGGAAGCGCACGCTGCCTATCAGGAAGCGTTGAAGGACTGTCGGCAAATGAAGGGATCGGAACGCGCTGCTTGCCTGAAGGAAGCCCATGCAAATCTTCAAGCAGACTTGGCGGATGCCAAGCGGAAACTGGGGCACTGAAGCGCGGCGCCGGGTCGATTCGCCGCCTTTGGCGAGCGTGGATGCATGGCAAGCCGACGGTCGTGGAAGATCGCCAACCAAAATGAATGGAATAGGAACTCACCATGAATATGCATTTGAGCCTTGCGCCGCTAGTCGCGCTGATCGCCGGCATCTTGATCCTGCTCGCGCCCCGCCTGCTGAACTATATCGTCGCGATCTATTTGATCGCGATCGGTGTGATAGGCCTGCTGGGAACCGGCCATCTCCTGCGCTGAAGAAAATCCGGACGAACTCTGGCAAATGGAAAATTAATGTCTCGCAGCATGAAGTTGGCGGTATGGAGTGTGTCAGGATTGCTTCTCGTCGGCGCGTTGTGCGCCGCGCTTTTTTTGAGCTTCGATTGGAACCGCAGCAAGCCCTGGCTCACGGCACGGATCAGCGAAGCACTCGGCCGTCCGTTCGCCATCAATGGCGATCTGTCCCTGAGCTGGGATCACGCGCCTGATGCCGAAGCGGGTTGGCACGGCTGGGTGCCGTGGCCACATCTGCTGGCGCACGATATTACGATCGGCAACCCGGATTGGGCGAAAACCGGATCCAGCATGGCGCACATCGCGCAACTCACTTTTTCTCTTAATCCACTACCCTTGCTGCAGCGTCGCATCATCATCCCGAGCTTGCGCTTCGATGCGCCGGACCTGACGCTGGAGCGCGCCAGCGACGGCCGCAACAACTGGAGCTTCGTGCAGGATCGAACGCCGTCGGCATGGCGGCTGGACCTGCGGCAAGTCGTGCTGAACAAGGGCACCGTGCACCTGATTGACGCGGTAAGGCACGCCGATGTCAAGGTTACGATCGATACGATCGAGCCGGTGTCAGCCGATGGCTATGGGATCAACTGGCACATGAGTGGCCGCTTCAACGGTGAAAGCGTGAGCGGCAACGGCAAGGCCGGCGCGGTACTGTCGTTGCAAAACCAGATCAAGCCGTATCCGATCGAGGCCTCGATACATGCCGGCAAGACCGCAATCCATGTAGTGGGAACGCTAACCAAGCCGAGCGACTTGGCAGCGCTCGACATGCGCTTGAAGTTGTCCGGTGCGAGCATGGCCCAGCTGTATCCGCTGACCGGTATCGTGTTGCCGGATACTCCCCCCTTTTCCACCGAGGGCCATCTGGTCGGCATACTGAACCGGCTTGGCGGCAACTGGACTTACGACCATTTCAGCGGCAAGGTGGGTTCGAGCGATCTGGCCGGCACGCTGGAGTATCAGGCAAAGCGCCCACGCCCGCTATTGCGCGGCGATATGGTGTCCAACTTGCTGCAGTTCCGCGATTTGGCACCCGTGGTCGGCGCCGATTCGAAGACCAGCAAAGCCAGGCGCGACGCGCCCCAGACTCAACCCCCGAACCGGATATTGCCGACGGAAGCAATCAAGAGCGACCGCTGGAGCAGCATCGACACCGACATCAAATTTTCGGGCCGCAAGATCATTCGCGACAAGGGCTTGCCAGTCGACAATCTGACGACCAACGTCCACTTGCACGATGGCGTTTTGTCGCTGACGCCGCTGAACTTCGGTGTCGCGGGCGGGACCTTGAGTGCCAATATCACGCTCGATGGGCGTGACAGAACCATCAAGGGCGAAACCAAAATTGCCGCCCGCCGTTTAAAGCTAAAACAATTGTTCCCGGATTTCCGGCTGATGGATGCCAGCCTGGGCGAACTCAATGGCGATGCATCGTTGTCGGCGACCGGCAATTCGGTCGCGAGCCTGCTGGCATCGTCGAACGGTGAAATCAAGATGCTGATCAGCCAAGGCACCATCAGCAAGATGCTGCTGGAAGAGATCGGCCTTAACCTTGGCAGCGTCGTGGTGCGGAAAGTATTCGGTGACCGTCAGGTCGCGCTCAACTGCATGACCGGCGATTTCGGCGTCAGCAATGGCTTGATGAAGGTGAAGAATTTTATCGTCGATACCGATCAATCGATTCTGCACCTGGACGGTCAGGTCAATCTGGCCCAAGAGCAACTCGACTTGAAAATCGATCCTTACAGTAAGGGATTACGCCTGATATCACTCCGTTCCCCGCTATACGTCACAGGCAGTTTCAAGAATCCGGAAGTCCACGTGGACAAGGGCATCCTTGCGTTGAAAGCCGGCAGCGCGATCGCGCTGGCCGCATTGGCCCCGATCGCCACCGCTCTGATGCCGCTGGCCAACATGGGTCGCAGCGAGGACAGCGGATGCGCCGCCCTGCTGGCCCAGGCGCGCACAAAACCGGTGGCGCCGGCGCCGGGACATACTTATCGCGCCAAGGCGTTGCACAGTAAATGAAAATGCCGCCCCCGATGCCCGCTCCGGGAAAACCCGGTTTACGGTGTCTGCACCATCGCGCGCAACCGGGTCTCGATCCTCGCGTACTCCGACACGATTGCATCAATCCTGGATTCCAGCCGTTCCGGCCAGCCGGATTTCATCTGGAGTTCGAGCGCCTGGCAGAGCGCGGCTAAGCCGTTGGCGCCCATCGATGCGGAACTCCCGCTCAACGCGTGGGCGACCCGGGCGACCGCCTCCGTATCGCGCTCGCGCGCGGCGGTGCGCAATGCGGCGATCCGCTTCGGGCTATCGGTTTCGAACAGTCCCGCGAGTTCGGCGAAGTCGGTCCCGAACATTTCTTGAACCGCATCCAGCTCATCCTCGCCGGCTGCCACGCATGATGCACCGCTCACCACAGGCGCGGCCCGCAGCCAGCGCAGCAGCATGTCGCGCAGCACGATTTGCCGGATCGGCTTAGGCAGGAAATCGTCCATCCCGGCAGCCAGACATTTCTCCCGTTCGCCGTCCAGCGTATGCGCAGTCAGTGCCACAATCGGCGTGCGCAAGAGCGCAGGTTCCTGGGCGCGAATCCGTGCGGTCGCCTGATAGCCGTCCAGTTCGGGCATCTGGCAATCCATCAGGATCAAATCGTATACCTCGGTCGCATGCATCGCGACCGCCTGCCAGCCATCGGCGGCAACCTGGGTTGCGCAACCGAGTTTCTGCAGCATGTAGACCGCCACCATCCGGTTCACGATATTGTCATCGACCACGAGTATCCGATGACCGGCAAAGACTCGCGTATCGTCGCCCCCGGTCGTTGCGCCTTCGAAGCTTCGGCGGGTCATTTGGTCATCGGCGTGCAGCACGCGAATGCCAGCGGGCGGTATCGCTTCAAGATCCCGCTTGCCGGCCTCGATCCTGGAGAAATCGAGCGTGTCGTCGATGAGTTTCAGCAAACTCTCGGCGCTGCTTTGCGCCACCGTCGCGAACTCACGTTGCGCGCCGGTCAGCGTGGTATCGAGCAACAGCTCCAGCATGCCGATCACGCCGTTCATCGGAGTGCGAATCTCGTGACTCTTATTCACGAGAAAGTTCGAGAGCAGACGCCGCTCGGTTTCCTCGCACTCTCCCGCTTCGCGGATGTATGCAGTGAAATAAGGGTCGGTGCCATGCTGGCAGGGCGTGACGTCGACGTTTGCCGTCACGATTTTTCCACTGGCACATTGGAATTGCAGTTCACGTCCATTCCGCCGGTGGTCCTTGTCCTGCGCTTGCGCCCCGCGCAATAACTCGGTCCAATCAGGAACCGTGGCGATGTTCATTAGCAGCTCCGCAATCGGTTTTCCGATTGCGTATTCCGGTGCGATGCCGAACAGGCGCTGGCCGGCTGCGTTCCAGTATTCAACTAGGCCGTCGGGCCGCAGACCGACGATGGCTTCGGGCGCGGCGTCCAGCATGGTCCATAGTCTGGCTGCCGGCGTGGACCTGTCATCAGGGGCGAGATTTTTGCTCACTTTGCATCCTCGTGCGATTGCAAGAAAGTTCACTGACGGCGCCCGATTCTAGCATGACGAAATCATGTCGGAGTGCATGCCTCCCTCATGTCATGACGGCGGCTATTCACATAACAAATCTGGCTAAATGAAGTGTGAATATACTGTATATTTGTACAGTATATTCAGTGGCTATCGCCATCTTTCCAAAAGCACAAAACCGGAGTCTCTCATGCCCGCGCCAGCTTCACTCCTGTCCCCGAGCCTACGCACGGTGGTGTCTCAAATGCCACATGCGATCTGGTGCGCCGATCAAATGGGCTCTTATCAGACAGCGGTGATGCCTTCCGGCTATCGCGTGCTGGATGCCGAGCTGCCCAACGGCGGCTGGCCGAGCGCGGCGCTGATCGAATTGCTATTGCAACAGCCAGGAATAGGCGAAATCCGCTTGCTGCGGCCGGCGCTGACGGTGATTGCGCGCAAACGCCGTATCGCGCTGGTACAACCGCCCTACCTGCCGCAAGTGGCGGCTTGGTCCGCGTGGGGCTTGCCGCCCGAGCGTTTGCTGTGGATCAAGACCAAGCGCAGCGCCGATGCACTCTGGAGCGCCGAGCAAATATTACGCAACGGCAGTTGCGGTGCCTTACTGTTGTGGCAACCACATATCCGCTCCGAGGCATTACGCCGCCTGCATTTGGCGGCACAGGGTTCGGAGACGGTGTTCTGGATGCTGCGGCCGCTGGCGACGGCGCAGGATTCCTCTCCGGCACCGCTGCGTCTTGGCCTGCGCGCGGCTCGGGCCGGACTCGAGATCGATATCGTCAAACGCCGCGGCCCGGTGCGTAGCGAAGCGCTCTACCTGCAGCTGGAAGAATTGCCGGCCGTCAATCCCGCAATCTCTGATCAGTTAGGGACAGAGTACCGCTCCGCTAAACTCAGTCCCGCAATCTCTGATCAGTTGGGGACAGAGTACCGCTCCGCTAAACTCAGTCCCGCAATACTGGATATTCATCATGCGCCTGTGGATCGGCGTGCATCTGCCGCTATTCGCTCTCGAAACCTTGCGCCCGCTCTGGTGTGATCCCGGCCTGCATGCGGTCCTCGACCGCGAGCATGTGCTGGCGATGACACCCGAGGCGGCGCAAGACGGCGTGCGCATCGGCATGCGCCGTGGCGGCGTGGCGGCGGTTTGTCCCGCTGCGACGCTGCATGAGCGCGACTTGGCGCAGGAGCAAGCGGCACTGGAAGCGATTGCACTGGCGCTGCTGCAATACACGCCGGAAGTCGCGCTGGCGGAAGAATCCAGCCTGCTGCTCGATGTCACGGCCAGCCTGCGCGCATTCGGCGGCCGGCTGGCGCTGTGCCGGCTGGTACGGGCGCGCATCCGCGCCTTGGGCTTCAGCGCGCAGATCGCGACCGCACCGACTGCGCAAGGCGCCTGGCTGCTGGCGCGTTATGCGCCGCGTCGCGGCTTGGCGCTGCAGCGTCCGATTCTGCGGCGCACACTCAAGATCAGCACTTTGTCGCGACGGCTCGATGCCTTGCCCTTTGCCGTGCTGCCGGCGGCCCGGCTGCATCAGGACTGGCTCACCGGTATCGGCTGTCGCACGCTGGGCGATGTGCGCGCCCTGCCGCGTGCCGGCTTGCAACGGCGTTGCGGCAAGGACGTGCTGAGCGCGCTGGACCGGGCGCTCGGCCATGCGCCCGAATTATTCGAGTGGGTGCAAGCGCCGCAAACCTTTAGCGCGCGGCTGGAGCTGCCGGATCGCATCGAACATGCGGAAGCGGTCCTGTTCGCGGCGCGGCGCCTGATTCTGCAAATGATCGGCTGGTTGGTGGCACAGCAATTGGCCGTGACCCGTTTCGTGCTGATGCTGGAACACGAGCGCGGCCGCCAAGCCATCGCGCCGACCGCGCTTGAGATCGCACTGGCCGAACCGGCATGGCATGAAGAGCACTTGATCCGCCTGTTGAAAGAGCGGCTTGCGCGCCTCGAATTGACGGCGCCGCTGATCGCGATCCGGCTCGAAGCGGCGCAAGTCGCGCCGATGGTGCCGCCGAGCGGAGCGCTGTTTCCCGAACCGGGCGGCACACCGGCTGATTACAGCCGGCTGCTCGAATTATTAAGCGCGCGGCTGGGCGCGGACAATGTGTTGGCGCCGGCGCCGCGTGCCGATTACCGGCCCGAAGTATGCAACGGCTGGNNGGCCATTCTGGTTATTGGAGCAGCCGATCGCCTTGCTGATGCGCGACCATCGGCCGTTTTACGGCTCGCCGCTGCGCTTGATTCGCGGGCCGGAACGCATCGAGTCCGGCTGGTGGGATCATGCGCTGGCGGTGCGTGATTATTTTGTGGCGCAAGGAGCGGACGCGGCCTGCTACTGGATTTATCGTGAGCGCGCCAGCGACCAGGCGCGCTGGTTTTTGCATGGTCTGTTCGGCTGAATCATGAGTACCGAATCATGAGTACCATTCCTGTGAAAGCATTGCCGGATTACGCCGAACTGCAATGCGTCTCGAATTTCAGTTTCTTGCGCGGCGCGTCGCATGCCGAAGAGTTGACGGAGCGTGCCGCGCAGCTCGGCTATCGCGCACTCGCGATCACCGACGAATGTTCGCTGGCCGGCGTGGTCCGCGCGCATATGGAAGCCAAGAAGCACCAGCTGCACCTGATCATCGGCAGCCAGTTCCAGTTGGTGAACGAAGACGATAGCCCTGCTTTCTCGCTGATTATCCTGGCGCAAAACCGCAACGGTTACGGCAACCTGGCCGAACTGATCACGCTGGCGCGCACCCGCGCCGCCAAGGGCACTTATCTTTTGCGGCCAAGCGATTTGACGGCGCCGGATTCTGCCTCGCCCTCGCCCTCATCGTTACCTTCGGCACATCTGCGCGGCATGCCGGATTGCCTGGTGATCCTGACGCCGGCGTATGGCGTCGCCGCCGAGCGCCTGGCCGAGCAAGCGGCATGGCTGAAGGCGGCTTTTCCCGGGCGTGCATGGCTGGCGCTGACGCTGCTGCACCAGGTGCGGGATGACCGCCAGCGCGCCGTTGTCGAGCATGTCGCGCGCTGCTGCGCACTGCCCGTCGTTGCCACCAGCGATGTGTGCATGCATGTGCGCTCGCGCAAGCCGCTGCAGGATACCTTGACCGCTATTCGCGTCGGCAAGCCGGTGGCTGAATGCGGCTACGCGCTTGCGCCCAATGCGGAACAGCATATGCGGACCCGCTTGCGGCTGGCCAATCTGTATCCACCGGATACGCTGGCAGAGACGCTGCAAATCGCCCAGCTATGCACATTTTCTCTCGACGAATTGCGCTATGAATATCCGGATGAGCTGGTGCCGCCCGGTCAGACGGCGGCCGGTTATCTGCGCCAGCAAACCTGGCTCGGTGCGCAGCGGCGGTTCCCCGGCGGGATGCCGGACAAGGTGCACAAGCAGATCGAACACGAATTGGCCTTGATCGCGGAGATGGCGTATGAACCGTATTTCTTGACGGTGTACGACATCGTGCATTTCGCCCGCAGTCAGCACATCCTGTGCCAGGGCCGCGGCTCGGCCGCCAATTCCGCGGTGTGCTACTGCCTCGGCATTACCGAAGTCGACCCCGCGCGCGGTAATTTATTATTCGAGCGCTTCATTTCGAAAGAACGCAACGAGCCACCCGACATCGACGTCGATTTCGAGCACCAGCGGCGCGAAGAAGTGATCCAGTACATCTACAATAAATACGGTCGGCTGCGCGCCGCCTTGACCGCCGTCGTCATCAGCTACCGGCCGCGCAGCGTGTTGCGCGATGTCGGCAAGGCGCTGGGCGTCGATTCCGGCGTGATCGATCAGGTCGCCAAATCGCATCGCTGGTGGGATGGCAAAGACGGACTATCAGAACGCTTTACCGAATGCGGAATGGACCCGGAGTCGCCGATCGCACAGCAATGGGCGGAACTCGCCTCCAAGCTGATGAAGTTTCCGCGCCATTTGTCGCAGCACCCCGGAGGCTTCGTGATCGCGCGCGGGAAATTATCGCGCCTGGTGCCGATCGAAAATGCCGCGATGGCAGACCGCAGCGTGGTGCAATGGGACAAGGACGACCTCGATGCGCTCGGTTTGCTGAAGGTCGATATCCTCGCGCTCGGCATGCTCAGCATGATCCGCCGCGCGCTTGCGCTGGTGGCCGCGCGGCGCGGCACGCCTTTTACGATGCAGGATATCCCGGCCGAGGATAGCGCCACGTACGACATGATTTGCGAAGCCGACACGGTGGGCGTATTCCAGATCGAAAGCCGGGCGCAAATGAGCATGTTGCCGCGTCTGCGACCGCGCGTGTTTTACGACCTGGTGATTGAAGTCGCCATCGTGCGGCCGGGGCCGATTCAGGGCGGCATGGTGCATCCCTATTTGCGACGCAAGCAAGGCAAGGAAGCCATCACCTATCCGAGCGAGGTGGTCAGAAGTGCGCTGGAGCGCACGCTGGGTGTGCCGATTTTTCAGGAACAGGTGATGCAGATCGCGATGCTGGCAGCCGATTTTACCGCCGGCGAAGCGGATCAATTGCGGCGCTCGATGGCGGCGTGGAAGCGCAAAGGCGATCTCGGACAATTCCAGGACAAATTAATCGAGCGCCTGAAAAACAATGACTATGAAGAGACCTTCATCAAGGCGATCGTGGGCCAGATTCAGGGCTTCGCCGAATACGGTTTCCCGGAAAGCCATGCCGCCAGTTTCGCGCTGCTGGCCTATGCCAGCGCCTGGCTCAAATGCCACGAGCCGGCCGCCTTCCTG
>DHXL01000121.1:2849-3204 GCA_002415335.1 Oxalobacteraceae bacterium UBA5157 | reverse complement strand
GATGCGCGGCGGCACGCGGTCGAGGTGCGCGCGGTCGACGTCACTATCAGCACCTGGGACGCAGCGCTGGAGCCATCGGGCCAGCCGCAACCGGCGGTGCGGCTCGGCCTGCACATGGTGCGTGGACTGTCGCAGGCAGCCGCGCAACGGATCGAACAGGCGCGTGCGTTGCAGTCCTTTTCCGACTTGGCGGATCTGGCGCTGCGCGCGCAATTGACGCGTAGCGACTTGCAGGCGCTGGCTGCCGCCGATGCATTGGCCGCGCTGGCCGGCCATCGCCGTCAAGCGCTATGGCAGGCGGTGGTCAGTGCGCCGGACAAGGACTTGCTGAAGCACACCAGCGTGGCGGAACCGG
>DHXL01000121.1:0-2642 GCA_002415335.1 Oxalobacteraceae bacterium UBA5157 | reverse complement strand
AAGCAACGCTTCTTGCCGGCCGAGGTATTGAATACGTTCGCCGACGGCCAGTTCGCGCGCGGCTGCGGGATCGTGACGGTGCGCCAGCGTCCGCAAACCGCGAATGGCACCATGTTCGTCACGCTCGAAGATGAGACCGGGCCGGTTAATGTGATCGTGTGGCCGGCGCTGGTGGAAAAGCAACGCAAGGAGTTGCTCGGCGCATCCCTGCTCGGCGTGTACGGGATTTGGCAATGCGAAGGCAAGGTGCGGCACCTGGTGGCGAAACGGCTGGTGGATCTGTCGCCGTTGCTGGGGCAGCTGCATGTCGGCAGCCGCGATTTCGCCTGAAAACTTGCTTGTACATTGGGTTAAACTGGGCGCGAATCATCCGAATCATCCGAATCATCCATGCTCAAGGCTCGCATTGAACCCATTACGATACTTGCTGCCTTCCCTGCTTGCCCTGTTTGCCACTCTTGGCTCCGGCCATGCTGCCGCCGACGATGTCCTGCGCATCGGCTCCAAGCGTTTCACCGAATCCTACATTCTCGGCGAGATTCTGAAACAGACCGCGGCACCGTACGCCAAGACCGAACATCTGCAGGGGCTGGGCAATACCGCGATCGTGTTCGAGGCGCTCAAGAGCGGCAACATCGACCTCTATCCGGAATACAGCGGCACCATCGATCTCGAAATACTGAAGCACACCTCAACCACTTCGCTGGCGGACATCAACCGCGAACTCGCGCCGCTCGGGCTCGGCGCCGCGGTCAAACTCGGCTTCAACAATACCTACGCACTTGCGATGCGCGCCGCCGACAGCGAGCGGCTCGCGATACGCAACATGAGCGACCTGGCGAGCCATCCGGAACTCAAGCTGGGCCTGTCGCACGAATTCATCGGACGTGCCGACGGCTGGCCCGGCGTGGCGCGGCGCTATGGATTGCCGCAGAAGCCGGTCGGCCTGGACCATGGCCTTGCCTATGAAGCGCTGGGCAGTCATCAGATTGATGTGATCGACATTTACTCGACCGATGCCAAGATCAAGAGCCTCGGCTTGCGCGTGCTGCAAGACGACTTGCACTATTTTCCAGGATACGACGCGCTGCTGCTTTACCGGCTCGATGTCGCGCAACGTTTTCCGCAGGCCTGGCGCGCGTTGCAAGGGTTGGAAGGCAGTATTCCGGCCACCGACATGATTGCCATGAACGCGGCGGCGGAACTGGAAGGCCAATCGTTTTCCGCGATTGCGCAATCCCATCTGCAGCATGCAAAAGCGCATGGCGCGGCACACGGCGCGGTACGCACCGGGTTCATCGACAAGCTGCTGGGCGATGGTTTATGGCGCTTGACGCGGCAGCACATCATGCTGGTGCTGCTGGCGGTTGGCGCCGCCGCGCTAATCGGGATTCCGCTTGGCATTATGGCTGCATTTGCGCCGCGCTTGCGACAGGGCGTGATCGCCGTGGTCGGCGTGCTGCAAACCATCCCGTCGCTGGCGCTGCTGGCGATGCTGATTCCACTACTGGGAACGATCGGCACGCTGCCGGCGCTGATCGCGCTGTTTCTGTATGCGCTGCTGCCGATCGTGCTCAATACCTGCACCGGCATCGCGCAGGTGCCGGAGGGACTAAGGCTGGCCGCGCTCGCGCTGGGCCTGCGGCCATGGGACCGCCTGCTGAATATCGATTTGCCGCTGGCGGCGCCGGTGATTCTGGCCGGCGTGAAGACGGCTGCGGTGATGAGCGTCGGCACCGCGACCATCGCCGCCTTTATCGGTGCGGGCGGCTATGGCGAGCGCATCGCAACCGGCCTTGCGCTGAACGACAATGCAATGCTGCTGGCCGGCGCGATACCGGCCGCGCTGCTGGCATTGGCGACCCAATTCCTGTTCGAACTGCTGGAACATGTGCTGGTGCGCTCTCGCGTGGGGTAAGATGGAGCCGCTTTTGTGCTAGCCTTGCCGTTCGAATCCATTGCCGCGCCATGTACACCCAATTCTTCCGACTCAAGCAAGCCCCGTTTTCCATTGCCCCCGACCCGCGCTATCTGTTCATGAGCGAGCGTCATCGCGAGGCGCTGGCGCATCTGCTGTACGGGATCAATAGCGGCGGCGGCTTTGTGCTGCTGACCGGCGAAATCGGTGCCGGCAAGACGACGATCTGCCGCTGCTTCCTCGAACAAATCCCGGCCAACTGCCACGTCGGCTATATCTTCAACCCGAAGCTGACCGTCACCGAGCTGCTCAAGTCGATCTGCGACGAATTCGGCATCGGCTGTGGCGGCGCCGTCAGCATCAAGGATTTCGTCGACGCGCTCAACCGCTATTTGCTGGCTACCCATGCCGAGGGACAAAATAACGTCCTGATTATCGACGAAGCGCAAAACCTGTCGGCCGATGTGCTCGAACAGTTGCGCCTGCTGACTAACCTGGAAACCAACGAGCGCAAGCTGCTGCAAATCATCCTGATCGGTCAGCCCGAATTGCGCGCCATGCTGGCCCGTCCGGAACTGAAGCAACTGGCCCAGCGCGTGATCGCACGCTACCACCTCGACTCGCTGTCGGAACCGGAAACGGCGCGCTACATCCAGCACCGCCTGGCGATTGCGGGCCTGGCCACGGCGCCGCCGATCCCCGCCAAGCTGACGCCGCAGATTCA
>DHXL01000073.1 GCA_002415335.1 Oxalobacteraceae bacterium UBA5157 | reverse complement strand
CCTTCGATGAAATGCAGTCCGAGTCCCATCGCGTCGGGTACCGTCAGGATGTCGGAGAACAGGATCGCGGCGTCCAGCGCATAGCGGTCGACCGGCTGCAGCGTGACTTCGGTGGCGAGATCGGGGTTGGTCGCCAGGCCCATGAAGGAGCCGGCGCGCTTGCGCGTCTCGCGGTATTCGGGCAGGTAACGCCCGGCCTGGCGCATCAGCCACAGCGGCGTGTAGTCGGTCGGCTGGCGCAGCAGCGCGCGCAGGAAGGTGTCGTTTTGAAGCGGAGCGAATGGGGATGGCATGGCGGATTTTGGCTATTGTGGGAAAGAGTTAAGCAGAGCGTACTCTGTCCCCAACTGATCTGAGGGTCCGCCATTATCGCCGATGCGCGCCGCTTATTCCATTTCGCTATCGATCGAGTCCGCCCATGCACAGGTATTTGATCACCAGATATTCCTCTATCCCGTAACTGGCGCCTTCGCGCCCCAGTCCGGATTGCTTGACACCGCCGAACGGCGCGACTTCGTTCGAAATCAAGCCGGTGTTGATGCCCACCATGCCGCTCTCCAGGCCTTCCGCGATGCGCCAGATGCGGCCGATGTCGCGCGAATAGAAATAGCTGGCCAGGCCGAACTCGCTATCGTTGGCCAGCGCCAGCACTTCGGCGTCGGTCTTGAAGCGGAACAGCGGCGCCAGCGGGCCGAAGGTTTCCTCTTTCGCCACCAGCATGTCGGCGCGCATGTCGGCGATCACGGTCGGCTCGAAGAAGGTGTGCCCCAGCACATGGCGCTTGCCGCCAGTCAGCACGCGCCCGCCCTTGGCCAGCGCGTCGGCAACGTGCGCCTCCACCTTGTCGATCGCAGCGGCGTCGATCAATGGCCCCTGCGTGACGCCGGGCTCGACGCCGTTGCCGACCTTCAGTTTTTGTACGGCCGCCACCAGCTTTTGTGCGAACGCGTCGTACACGCCGTCTTGCACGTACAGGCGGTTGGCGCACACGCAAGTCTGGCCGGCATTGCGGTACTTGGAAATGATCGCGCCCTCCACCGCCGCATCCAGGTCGGCGTCGTCGAATACGATGAAGGGCGCGTTGCCGCCCAGTTCCAGCGACAGCTTCTTAATGGTCGGCGCGCATTGCTGCATCAGCAGCCGGCCGACTTCGGTCGAGCCGGTAAAGCTGAGTTTGCGCACGGTCGGATTGGACGTCATCTCGCCGCCGATCGCGCGCGCGTCGCCGGTCAGCACACTGAACACCCCGGCCGGCACGCCGGCGCGCTCGGCCAGCAGCGCCAGCGCCAAGGCGGAAAACGGCGTCGCTTCGGCCGGCTTGACCACCATCGGACAGCCGGCGGCCAGCGCCGGCCCGACTTTGCGCGTAATCATCGCGGCCGGGAAGTTCCACGGCGTGATCGCCGCACAGACGCCGATCGGCTCCTTCGTGACCAGCAGGCGCCGATCCGGCCACGGCGACGCCAGCGTATCGCCACTGACACGCTTGCCCTGTTCCGCGAACCATTCGATGAACGAGGCGGCGTACGCGATTTCTCCCTTTGCCTCGGCCAGCGGCTTGCCTTGTTCGGCGGTCATGATCAACGCCAGGTCATCGGCGTTGGCCAGCATCAAGTCATTCCATTTGCGCAGCACGGCGCTGCGCTCCTTGGCGGTCTTGGCCCGCCAGCCGCGCCAGGCGTCGTTCGCCGCCGCGATCGCGCGCCGGGTTTCGGCTGCACCCATGTGCGGCACGCTGCCTAGCACTTCGCCGGTGGCCGGATTGGTGACGGCGACCGTTGCACCGCTGTCGGCGTCGCACCAGACGCCGTTCAAATATGCCTGCTGACGCAGCAGCGAAGGATCGTTCAAATTCAGCATAGGAATACTCCAGATTAAATTTTGGCGGCCGCCTTGTTGCGGCCTCGAAGCCATTCGAGCACCAGCAGCAGGCAGGTGGAAAATACGATCAGGATGGTGGCCAGCGCCGCGATCGTCGGACTGATATCTTCGCGGATGCCGGCGAACATCTGGCGCGGCAGCGTCGATTGCGTGGGGCCGGCGAGGAACAGCGTAATGACCACTTCATCAAACGAGGTGGCGAATGCGAACAGCGCACCCGAGATCAACCCCGGCGCGATCACCGGCAAGGTGATGCGGAAGAACGTACGGAGCGGACTCGCGCCCAGGCTCAGGCTGGCGCGCACCAGATTATGGTTGAATCCTTGCAGCGTAGCCGACACCGTGGTGACGACAAACGGCGCGCCCAATGCGGCATGGGCCAGGATCAAGCCGGCGTAGGTTTCCGACAAACCGATTTGCGCGAAGAAGAAATACACGCCGACGCCGACCACCACCACCGGCACCACCATCGGCGAGATCAGCACCGCCATCACCAGCCCCTTGGCCGGAAAATCGGCCTTGTTCAGCCCGACCGCTGCCAGCGTGCCCAGTACGGTGGCGACCACCGTCGCCAGCGGCGCGACGATAAAGCTGTTGCGGGCGGCGCGCGTCCATTCATCCGATTCCAGCAGATTCTGGTACCAGCGCAGCGACAGGCCCGGCATTGGATACGTCAGGAAAGAACTGTCGGAAAACGACAGGGGAATGATCACCAGGATGGGCAGGACCAGGAACACCAGCGTCAGCGAGTTCAGGCCGCGCAGGATGAAGAACCAGGCGTGCTCGGCCAGCGACAGGTGGGGCGGAAAGATCTTCATGCCATACTCACATCGATTTTAGCGAAGCGGCGGTACACGCTATACAGCACCAGCGTGGCCGCAAACAGCAAGGCGCCGAGCGCGCAGGCCATGCCCCAGTTGATCGACACGTTGATGAAGTAAGCGACGTAGTAGCTCACCATCTGTTCGTTGGCGCCGCCCAGCAAGGCCGGTGTGATGTAATAACCTAGCGCCAGGATGAACACCAGCAAAACGCCGGCGCCGATGCCGGGATAGGTCTGCGGCACGTACACGCGCCAGAATGCCGCGAACGGATGGCTGCCGAGCGAGATTGCGGCGCGCAGGTAGGTCGGCGGAATCGACTTCATCACGCTATACAACGGCAGGATCATGAACGGCAGCAGAATGTGCGTCATCGAGATATACACGCCGGTACGGTTGAACAGGAGTTCCAGCGGCGCTTGCGTGACATGCAGCGCCATCAGCGTCTTGTTGACCAGGCCCTCCGATTGCAGCAACACCATCCAGGCCGCCACCCGCACCAGGATCGAGGTCCAGAACGGAATCAGGATCAGGATCATGAACAGGTTGGCGCGGCGCTCGCTCATCGTCGACAGCCAGTAAGCCAGCGGATACGCGAGCAGCAGGCTGCACAAGGTCACGACCAGGCTGATCATGAAAGTACGGCCAAAGATTTCGCGGTAGGCGGACTGGTTCTCGTCGGCGCCGATGATCTTGCCCAAGCCATCCTGTTTCAGATCGAGCGCGGCCAACAGGTAGTAAGGCGAATAGCGCGAGCCGTTATTGGCGATGACTTGCCAATACTCCGGATGCGCCCATTGCTCGTCGATGGCAATCAGCGCCTGTTTGATTTCCGGCGCGCTCAATGCCCGGCCGTCGGCGCCGGCCAGCGGCATCGCATGGGCGGTCTTCATCACCACCGAACGCGCGCCGGGCAGCTCGGAATTGATGCGCCGCGCCAGTCCGCCCGCCGTGCTTTCAACCTGTGCTTTAGCCAGGTCCGCTGCCAGCGCGGCATAGGCGGCATCGGGCGGCGTGCTCTTGCGATCCCATCCGGCCAGCGTGGCAACCGTATGCGGCAACGCAGTCGCCACTTCGGGATTCTCGACTGCACGCTCCAACAGGATCGCGATCGGTATCACGAACGTAATCAGCAGGAAGATCGCCAATGGCGCAACCAATGCGATCGCGATCGTCTGCTTGCGCAATTGCGCTTTGCGCAAATCACGTCTCAGTTGCGCGCCGGAAGGGGCGATCACCGGTGCGCCGATAGCGGCACCGAAGGCGGGAGAATTCATCTTGATCCTGACTGTCGATGACTAGGTTCCCTCCCCCCTTCAGAGGGGGAAGGAATCTCGTACTACCTGGCCGCCCAGGCGGTGAACCTCTGCTCCAGTTCTTCGCCGTGATCGGTCCAGAACTGCAGATTTTGCTGCACCGAATCCTTGACGTTGACCGTCGAGGTCGGCAAGTTTGCCAGCGTCTTGTAGTCGAGACGCTTGAAGGTATTGATGTTCACGGGACCGTACGCAATCTTGCTTGCGTACCTTTGCTGCGCTTCGGGCGTGCTGGCGAAGGCAATGAATTTCATCGCCAGATCCTTGTTTTTGGCGCCTTTCGGAATCACCCAGTAATCGAGGTCGTAGATCGCGCCGGCCCAGGTGATTGCCAGATGTTTGCCTTCGCGCTGTGCGGCATCGATGCGGCCGTTGTACACGGTCGACATGACCACGTCGCCTGCCACCAGGTACTGTGGCGGTTGCGCACCGGCTTCCCACCACTGGATATTGCCCTTGAGTTCATCCAGCTTCTTGAATGCACGGTCCACACCGGCCTTGGTTGCCAGGACCTTGTACACGTCCTTGGTCGGCACGCCATCGGCCATCAATGCGAATTCCAGGTTGTAGCGCGCGCCCTTGCGCATGCCGCGCTTGCCGGGGAATTTTTTGACGTCCCAGAAATCGGCCCAACTCCTTGGTGCGGTTTTCAGCTTGTCGGCGTTATAGCCGAGCACGGTGGACCAGACGAATGCGCCGAAGCCGCATTCATGAAAAGCCTGTGGCATGAAATCGCTTTTCTTGCCCAGTTTGTCGTGGTCCATTTTTTCGAGCAAGCCTTCGTCGCAGGCACGGCCGATTTCACCGGACTCGACCTCGACCAGGTCCCAGCTGACTCTCTTGGCGTCGACCATGGCCTTGACTTTCGCCATTTCGCCGTTGTACTCGACGACGACGAGCTTGTCGCCGGTGGCCTTCTCGAACGGCTCGACGTAGGCAAACTTCTGCGCATCGCTATTGGCGCCGCCAAAATTGACGACGGTGAGCTCTGCTGCATGCGCCATGCCGGCCGATAGTGCGGCGGCCAGTAGAATGAATTTTGGTAGCTGTCTCATCTTGTCTCCTTCTCTTTATTGTTGGTAGTTGGAACGGGTAAAAAATTCGGTAGAAGCCCATTCAACGCGGTTGAATTCAGTTAAAGACGCGCAGGCGGCCCGGCTCGATTTCCAACCTGACCGTAGCGCCTTCCGACAGCGTCGGCAAGGCGGGATCGTTCAGTCCGAGCTTGACGAAGCAATCGTCTTGCCGCGCCGAGCTGCAACGCACCCGCACGTGATCGCCGAAATAGATCAAGCCGGTTACGGTCGCGCGCAAGGCGTTGGCGGTGGCCGCCGGCGTGGCGGCCAGTCGAATCCGTTCCGGCCGCACGCAGGCGGTCACCGCTTGCCCGACGAGCGCCGCATTGACGTTCACGCCGCGCAGCACGGCACCATCCGGCAGGCGGACGCCGCAGTAGCCGTCGGCGGCCGATTCGACCGTGCCGGAAAAGCGATTGTTGTCGCCGATGAATCCGGCCACGAACTGGTTCTCGGGGAATTCATACAGGCGATCGACCGCCGCCAATTGCTGGATCACGCCCTGATCGAAGACCGCGACGCGGTCGGACATGGTCAGCGCCTCGCTTTGATCGTGGGTGACGTACACGAACGTGACGCCGAGCCGGTTGTGCAGCGCTTTCAATTCAAGTTGCATATGCTCGCGCAATTGCTTGTCGAGCGCGCCCAGCGGCTCATCCATCAGCACCAGTTTTGGTTCGAACACGAGGGCGCGCGCCAGGGCGATGCGCTGTTGCTGGCCGCCTGACAATTGCGCCGGATAACGATCGGAGAATTTTCCCATCTGCACCATGTCGAGCGCGTGCTTGACCTTGGCTGCGCGGGTACCGTTATCGACGCCGCGCACACGCAGCGGATAGGCCACGTTCTGCCCCACTGTCATATGCGGAAACAGCGCGTAGTTCTGGAACACCATGCCGATGTTGCGCTTGTGCGGCGGCACTTTGTTGAGCAGCTGACCGTCGAGGCGGATCTCGCCGGCGGTCGGAAATTCGAAGCCGGCCAGCATCATCAGGCAGGTGGTCTTGCCCGAGCCGGATGGTCCGAGCAACGTCAGGAATTCGCCGCGCTCGATCCGCAGGTCGAGATGTTTGATGACCAGGTTTTCGCCGTCGTAGGTTTTTTGCACGCCGCGGAATTCGACCAGCGTATCGCGCTTCGCCGCGCTTGACTGTTCCAAGCTCAGGTCCTCCTTGATCATGCCGTTGTTGCCCGTGCCGTTGCGTGGCGCAGGAGTATCCCCGGCATGGCCCGAATCGGCGCCGGGCCGGAAAAGTGCGTCAAGCATCGCGCAACGCCGACTCAAGAATCGCCAGCGCCTCATCCATGACCGCATCGGTAATCGTCAGGGGGAACAGGAAGCGGATCACATTGTTGTATACGCCGCAAGTCAGCAACAGTAAACCCTTTTCCAACGCGCGCGCCTGCACTTTCTTGGTGAAGTCCGCGTCGGCGTCTTTAGTGCCGGGCCGCATGAACTCGACCGCCACCATGGCGCCCAAGCCGCGTATCTCGGCGAGATGCGGCACTGCGCTGCGCAAGCCCTTGAGGCGCTCCTGCAGCTGGTTGCCGAGCGTTGCCGCCCGCTCGACCAGTTTTTCGTCCTTGATTACATCAAGCACGGCCAGCGCCGATGCTACCGCCAGCGGGTTGCCTGCGTAGGTGCCGCCCAATCCACCGGGCGCCGGCGCATCCATGATCTCGGCCCGGCCGCAAACAGCCGACAGCGGCAGGCCTCCGGCCAGACTCTTGGCCATCGTCATCAGGTCTGGAAGGACGTCGTAATGCTCCATCGCAAACAATTTGCCGGTACGCGCGAAGCCGGTCTGTATCTCGTCGGCGATCAGCAAGATGCCGTGCTGGTCGCACAACTGGCGCAACGCGCGCATGAAATCGGGCGGTGCCGGATAGAATCCACCCTCGCCCTGCACCGGCTCCAGAATAATGGCGGCGACCCGCTTCGGATCGACGTCGGACTTGAACAGAGACTGCAGTGCGGCCAGCGAATCTGCGGTACTGACATCATGCAATGCGATCGGGAACGGCGCGTGATACACCTCGGTCGGGAGCGGCCCGAAACCCAGCTTGTAGGGCGCCACCTTGCCGGTCAGGGCCATGCCCATCATGGTGCGGCCGTGGAATGCACCCGAAAAGGCGATGATGGCCGAGCGGCCGGTGGCGGCGCGTGCGATCTTGACCGCGTTCTCGACCGCCTCGGCGCCGGTCGAAAACAGTGCGGTCTTTTTCGCGTGCGTGCCGGGCGTCATCGCGTTGATGCGCTCGGCCAGTTCGATATAGCTTTCGTAGGGAACGATCTGGTAGGCGGTATGGGTAAACCGGGCAAGTTGCGCCTCGATCGCGGCGACCAGCCTGGGGTGGCGATGGCCGGTATTGAGGACCGCGATGCCGCTGGCGAAATCGATGTAGCGACGATCTTCCACATCCCAGATTTCGGCGTTCGCGGCGCGTGCCGCATAGAACTGGCACATCACGCCGACGCCGCGCGGTGTCGCGGCATCTTTGCGTCGTTGCAGGTCGGCGTTGTTCATCAGTGCTCCATGGGCTATTGGCATTGCGTTGCATCCAATGCGGATGGAGCCATACTAATGCGGCTTTGGTCCTATAATATAGAGCCACTTTGAAATATCCGATGGAGCCACTTTGCGTATCGCCGCCCTTTCCGATTTTTTGCTGCAGCGTATCGACCGTGCCAGTGGAAAGCCGGTCAATCGCCAGATCTACCATGTGATCCGCGAAGCGATCCTGACCCATGTCTTGCCGGTGGCATTGCAGCTGCCGTCATCGCGCGACCTGGCCCGGGAACTGAAAATGTCGCGCAATACCGTGACCTATGCCTACGAGCAGCTGGTGGCCGAGGGCTATCTGGAAACCCGCGCCGGTGCCGGCACCTTCATCGCCGATACCGTGCCGGACCGGATTCCGCACGCGGCGAGCGGCGCCAGGATACCGGCGGTCGACGCGGATAATCCTGGACTGTCGGTACGCGGCAAGCAACTGGTCGAACATGCCGGCGCCTACAATTTGCAATGGGGTGCATTCATGCCGGGCGTACCCGACATCACGCAGTTTCCGAACCGGGTATGGAGCCGCCTGCACAACAAGTATTGGCGGCGCCCGCGCCCGGATCTGCTGACCTACGGGCACGGCGGCGGTTACCTGCCGTTGCGCGAAGCCATTGCCGAGTACCTGCGCGTGGTGCGCTCGGTCAACTGCAATGCCGATCAAGTGCTGATTACGAGCGGCATCCATCATGCGATCGACCTTGCCAGCAAAATGCTGGCCAATGTCGGCGATCGCGCCTGGGTCGAAGATCCTTGCTACTGGGGCACGCGCAGCGTGCTGCATTCGCTCAACCTGAAACCGG
>DHXL01000109.1:19971-20620 GCA_002415335.1 Oxalobacteraceae bacterium UBA5157 | reverse complement strand
CACGAGGCACTCTACGCACAATTCATTTTTGGAAGAAAATCATGCCTCAATACCGCTCCCGCACCACGACCCACGGCCGCAACATGGCAGGCGCACGCGCCCTGTGGCGCGCCACCGGCATGAAGGATGGCGATTTCGACAAACCGATCATTGCGGTCGTCAATTCCTTTACCCAGTTCGTCCCCGGCCACGTGCATCTGAAAGACCTGGGGCAAATGGTCGCACGTGAAATCGAGGCGGCCGGCGGCGTTGCCAAGGAGTTCAACACCATTGCCGTCGACGATGGCATCGCGATGGGGCACGGCGGCATGCTGTATTCGCTACCGTCACGCGACCTGATTGCCGATTCGGTTGAATACATGGTCAACGCCCATTGCGCCGACGCGATGGTGTGCATCTCCAATTGCGACAAGATTACGCCGGGAATGTTGATGGCTGCGCTGCGCATCAATATCCCCGTGGTGTTTATTTCCGGTGGGCCGATGGAAGCCGGCAAAGTATTGAAGGTGGTCAACGGCTCCCAAAAAATAATCAAACTCGATTTGATCGACGCCATGGTCAAGGCGGGTGACAGCTCGGTAAACGACGCCGATTTGGCGGAGATCGAGCGTTCGGCTTGCCCGACTTGCGGCTCCTGCTCCGGCATGTT
>DHXL01000109.1:18935-19771 GCA_002415335.1 Oxalobacteraceae bacterium UBA5157 | reverse complement strand
ACCCACGCCGACCGCAAGGAATTATTCCTGCGCGCCGGACGCTTGATCGTCGACCTGGCGAAACGCTATTACGAGCAAGACGATGCCTCGGTCCTGCCGCGCAGCATCGCCACCAGGGCCGCATTTGAAAATGCGATGGCGCTCGACGTCTCCATGGGCGGCTCCACCAATACCGTGCTGCACCTGCTCGCGGCCGCACACGAGGCGGAAGTGACGTTCAGCATGGCTGATATCGACCGCATTTCGCGCAAGGTGCCATGCCTGTGCAAGGTTGCGCCGATGACGGACAAGTTCCATATCGAAGACGTGCATCGCGCCGGCGGCATCATCGGCATTTTGGGAGAACTGGCGCGCGCCGGCTTGCTGGACACCACGCTGCCGACGATTCACAGCAAGACCATGGCCGACGCCATCGCCCGGTACGACATTACCCGCAGCCAGGATCCCGAGGTACGGTCACTGTTCCGTGCCGCGCCGGGCGGCGTACCGACGCAGGTCGCGTTTTCGCAAAGCGAGCGCTTTGCGACGCTCGATACTGATCGCAGCAACGGCTGCATTCGCGACAAGGCGCATGCCTATTCGCAAGACGGCGGCCTTGCGGTCTTGTACGGCAATCTGGCCGAAAAAGGCTGCATCGTGAAGACCGCCGGCGTCGATGAAAGCATCCTTGTCTTCAGCGGCAAGGCACGCGTCTTCGAAAGCCAGGACTCTGCGGTCGAAGCGATACTGGGCGATACCGTGCAAGCCGGCGATGTTGTCATCATCCGCTATGAAGGCCCGAAAGGCGGCCCCGGCATGCAGGAGATGCTGTACCCGACCTCGTACATCAAATCAAA
>DHXL01000109.1:10817-18757 GCA_002415335.1 Oxalobacteraceae bacterium UBA5157 | reverse complement strand
GCCGCCATGGAAGCGAAAGGCGACGCAGCATGGAGGCCGGTCAACCGTGAGCGTTATGTGTCGCAGGCATTGCAGGCGTATGCCGCATTGGCGACCTCGGCGGATCGTGGCGCGGTGCGGGATTTGGCGCAGCTAAAGCGCTAGGGCCGCCCTATGCGGTATAGAAAAAGCCGCGCAAGCGCGGCTTTTTTTCGCCTGACATTGCGCGATCAGGATTTCAGCGCCACCAGCACTTCATCCAGCATCTTCTTGGCATCGCCGAACAACATGCGGTTGTTTTCCTTGTAGAACAGCGGATTATCGACGCCGGCATAGCCGGACGCCATGCTGCGCTTCATCACGATCGAGGTCTTGGCCTTCCAGACTTCCAGCACCGGCATGCCGGCGATCGGGCTACCCGGGTCGTCCTGCGCAGCGGGATTGACGATGTCGTTGGCGCCAATCACCATGACCACATCGGTCGTCGGGAAGTCGTCGTTGATCTCGTCCATCTCGAACACGATGTCGTATGGCACCTTGGCTTCAGCCAATAGTACGTTCATGTGGCCAGGCATGCGGCCGGCCACCGGATGGATGCCGAAACGCACCTTGACGCCCTTCTCGCGCAAATGGCGGGTGATCTCGTTGACCGTATGCTGGGCCTGCGCGACCGCCATGCCATAGCCCGGCACGATGATCACGCTGCGTGCTTCGCGCAACAATTCGGCCGTCTCGTTCGCGCTGATCGGGACCACTTCGCCGGCCGGTTCGCCGCTTGCACTGCTCGATACCGTCTTGCCGCCGTCGCTGCCAAAGCCGCCCGCAATCACGCTGACAAAGCTGCGATTCATGGCCTGGCACATGATGTACGACAGAATGGCGCCGCTCGATCCGACCAGGGCGCCAGTCACGATTAGCAGGTCGTTGGACAGCATAAAGCCCGTGGCGGCGGCCGCCCATCCGGAATAACTGTTGAGCATCGACACCACCACCGGCATGTCCGCGCCCCCAATCGCCATCACCATATGGACCCCGAACAGCAGCGCAATCACCGTCATCACGATCAGCGGCATCATTCCGTCAGCCACTGTCTCGGCGTGCAAGAATCGCGCGCCGAAATAGATCACGACCAGCAGGCCGGTCAGGTTCATCCAGTGGCGTCCGGGCAGCATCACGGGTTTGCCGCCGATCCTGGCCGAGAGCTTCAAGAACGCAATCACCGAACCGGAGAAGGTGACGGCACCGATCAGGATGCCGAGGTAGATCTCCATTTCATGGATCGACTTTTCGGCGCTGCCCAGATTGGCCGACGCCGCCGGATCGATGTAGTTGGCAAAGCCAACCAGCATCGCAGCCAGCCCGACCATGCTGTGCATCAACGCGACCAGCTCGGGCATTTGAGTCATTTGCACGGTACGCGACGCGTAGATTCCGACGCTGCCGCCTACCAGCATGGCTGCAATGATCCAGGCCAGGCCGGCGGCAGAGACGTGCGGCCCGAAGATCGTTGCCACGACAGCCAATGCCATACCGATAATGCCGTAGAGATTGCCGCGCCGCGAGGTCTCGGCATTGCTCAAGCCGCCGAGGCACAGGATGAAAAGTATTGTTGCTCCAATATACGAAGCTGTTGCCAGAGTTTCAGACATGTCTCGTTTCCCTTATTTGCGGAACATCGCCAGCATGCGCTGGGTGACGGCGAAGCCGCCGAACATATTGATCGAAGTGAGTACAATGCCGCCCACTGCCAGCCAGCGTATCCAGTCATCCAGCCGGACTTCGCCCGGCGGCGCGATCTGCACCAGCGCGCCGATCGCGATGATGCTGCTGATCGCATTGGTGACGCTCATCAGCGGCGTATGCAAGGCCGGCTTAACGTTCCACACCACCATGTAACCGACGAAGCAGGCCAGCACGAAGACAGTGAAGTGGCCGAGGAAGGCAGCGGGCGCATACGCGCCGACGAACCAGAACACCAGCGCCGCTACGGCGAGACGAATCGCGGCGCTGGTGGCTGATGCGGGTTCGCTGCTTTGGCCATGGCCTCCTTTTGCTTTGGCGACCGGTGCCGCAGGTTTTGCCGCAGGCGGCGTGACCGGCAGCTTCGGTGCCGGAGCCGGCCAGGTGACTTCGCCGTTCTTGATGACGGTCAGGCCGCGGATGGCGTCGTCTTCCATGTTGACGTTGATGTTGCCGTCCTTGGTCTTGCACAGCTCCTCGGCGACGCGGAACAGGTTGGTGCCGTACAGGGTCGACGACTGCTTGGCCAGGCGCGAGTTCAGGTCGGTGTAGCCGACGATGGTCACGCCGTGCTTCACGACCGTCTGGCCGGGCTCGGTCAGTTCGCAGTTGCCGCCCCGCTCGGCCGCCATGTCGACGATCACGCTGCCCGGCTTCATGCTCTTCACCATTTCGGCGGTAATCAGTTTCGGCGCGGGCTTGCCGGGGATCAGGGCGGTGGTGATGATAATGTCCACTTCCTTGGCCTGCTTGGCATACATCTCGCGCTGGGCCTGCAGGAAGCCTTCGCTCATCACCTTGGCGTAACCGCCGCCGCCGCCGCCTTCTTCTTCATAATCGACCTTCACGAATTCGCCACCCAGCGACACGACCTGGTCGGCCACTTCGGCGCGGGTGTCGTTGGCGCGCACGATCGCGCCCAGACCGGATGCAGTGCCGATTGCCGCCAGGCCGGCCACGCCGGCACCGGCGATGAAGACCTTGGCCGGCAGAACCTTGCCCGCGGCGGTGATCTGACCGTTGAAAAAGCGGCCGAAGGCGTTGGCGGCCTCGATGACGGCGCGGTAGCCGGCAACGCCGGCCTGGGAGGTCAACGCGTCCATCTTTTGGGCGCGGCTCAGCATGCGCGGCAGCGCGTCGATGGCCAGCACGGTGACTTTCTTGGCCGCCAGTTGTGTCATCAATTCCGGGTGCTGAGCGGGCCAGATGAAGCCGATCAACGTCTGGCCTGCATGCATCAATTCGACTTCGTCCGCGCCCGGCTCGCGCACCTTGAAGACGATATCGGACGCGGCCCACAGCTTGGCTGCGCCTTCAATGATTGTGGCACCGGCAGCGCGGTAGGACTCGTCATCGGAATTTGCCGCTTCGCCGGCGCCGGATTCCACCGCAACCGTGAAGCCGAGCTTGATGAGTTTTTCGACGACTTCCGGGACAGTCGCAACGCGCTTCTCTCCCGGAAATATCTCTCGTGGTACCCCAATCATTAGAGCCATGTGCTACTCCCTGTGACTATGAAAAAATGAAATTGACGATGGTGTGGAATCTCTTTGCAGGGCTGACGCAAAATCCGCACCAATTCTGTTATCTATTGTTTTTCAGGCCGGTGATCTGGTTCTTGTCATCGACGAAAACGATTCTTGGCTGGTGGCTGTCAACCTCCGCCTGATCCATCGGAGCATACGTGCAAATGATCAGGAGGTCGCCCAGGTGGGCGCGCCGGGCCGCTGCGCCATTGAGCGAAATCTCGCCGCTGCCGCGCTTGCCGGGGATTGCATAAGTTGAAAAGCGTTCGCCGTTATTTACGTTATAAAGCTCGATCTTCTCGCATTCGCGAATGTCGGCGGCTTCCAGCAAATTCTCGTCGATCCCGCATGATCCCTCGTAGTGCAGGTCACATTGCGTGACCGTTGCGCGATGGATTTTTGCGCGCAGCATGATACGTTGCATGACAACTCCTGTTTGCATGAAGTTAAATTCTTGCCGGACTGGATGTTACACGGAAATCCCAAAAAAAAAGAACGCGCGTTCTTTTTTGATCTCCGTCCAAAATGATGGATAGATATTTCCCGCCTGAGGTGGATTGTCTGATTCGGGAAAAACGAAAACCGGTCGGCCGACTCGATTCGGCAGTGTTTTTGACCGATCGCCAAACAGATGGTCTAGAACAACAGTAGTGTACAGCCAGATGCTTGGTTTTGTGCCATGCGACATGCAAAAAGCCACGGAACGACCCGTGATCCGGGCACACACGGTAAAATGACAGCCCCCTTCCCAGGAGGAATCATGAACAACGTCTGGAAACCCGCAGTGACCGTGGCCGCCGTGATCGAGCGCGCGGGTCTGTTCCTACTGGTCGAAGAGGAGACCAGCGATGGGATTCGCCTCAATCAGCCGGCCGGTCATCTCGATCCGGACGAATCGCTGCAGCAGGCTGTGGTGCGCGAAACGCTGGAGGAAACCGCGCACGATTTCGCGCCGACCGCGCTAGTCGGCACCTACTTGTCACGCTACGTATCGTCGCGCACCGGACAAGAAGTGACCTATCTGCGCTTCGCCTTTGCCGGCGAGCTCGGCACCCGACACGAGCGTCCGCTCGATCATGGGATCTTGCGTACGCTGTGGATGTCGCACGCCGACCTGGCCGCTTGCCCCGGGCGGCATCGCAGTCCGCTCGTGCTGCAATGCGTGGAAGACTACTTGCGCGGCACCCGCGCGCCGCTGTCATTGCTGTATACCCACCCGACCGCGATCGGAACGGCGCGTGGCTAAAAAGAAAGTCGTTATCGGCATGTCCGGCGGCGTCGATTCGTCCGTCGCGGCCTGGCTGCTCAAGAAACAGGGCTACGAAGTAATCGGCCTGTTCATGAAAAACTGGGAAGACGACGACGATGCCGAATACTGCTCGACACGCCAGGACTGGATCGATGCAGTCAGCGTCGCCGACGTAGTCGGGGTCGATATCGAAGCGGTCAATTTTGCCGCGGAATACAAGGATCGCGTGTTCGCGGAATTCTTGCGCGAGTACCAGGCCGGGCGCACACCCAACCCTGACGTGCTGTGCAATGCCGAAATCAAGTTCAAGGCTTTCCTCGATCATGCGATGAAGCTCGGTGCCGACCTGATCGCAACCGGCCATTACGCGCGCGTGCGCGAAATGGGAGCCGGCTCGAATGCAGGCCGATTCGAATTGCTGAAGGCGCTCGACGCCAGCAAGGACCAAAGCTATTTTCTGCATCGATTGAACCAGGCACAGCTGTCGAAAACCCTATTCCCGCTTGGCGAGATCCACAAAACGGAAGTGCGCAGGATCGCGGAACGGCTGAATTTGCCGAATGCGAAAAAGAAGGATTCAACCGGCATCTGCTTTATCGGCGAACGGCCGTTCCGCGAGTTCCTGAACCGATATCTGGCTTATCAGCCGGGCCCCATGAAGACGCCGGATGGCACCACCGTTGGCGAACACGTCGGCCTGAGTTTCTACACGCTGGGCCAGCGCAAGGGGATCGGCCTGGGCGGCTTGAAGTCGCACAAAAAGGCCGACGGCGACAACGAACCCTGGTATGTAGCCCGCAAGGACGTCGAAAGCAATACGATATACATCGTGCAAGGCCGCCACCACCCATGGCTATTGTCGCCGGCACTGACGGCGGCCCAGACCAGCTGGGTAAGCGGACAGGCGCCACAAGCTGGAATGTTGTCGGCCAAGACACGCTATCGTCAGGCCGATGTCGCATGCGAGCATCGCTCGCTCGGCGATGCGGCATTCTCGCTCGCATTCCCGGATCCGCAATGGGCGGTGACGCCGGGCCAGTCTGCGGTACTGTATCAAGGCGATGTCTGTCTCGGCGGCGGCATCATCAGCGGCTCCCGCGCGCTTCTCTAATCTTCCGGCCCCGGCTTGGCGGCGGGGCGATCATGCGCGTCCCCGCTCGCAGAAGCGCTTGCGGTCGTCCGCTTCTCACCGGGTCGGCATCCGCGTTGCGCGAACCGCGGGCGACCGCTTGCCCCGTCAGAACAACGGTCCATTCAACAACTATCCATTCTCACTCTGGCTTCATGCGCCTGCGATCGAGAAAAGGCTTGCATTTCCGGTTCCAATCAGGAATAATCTAAATACGAATTGTTCTCATTTGCAGTTACGAGAAACGACGGTCGAACATAGAATGAAAAGAGGCAGCCATGTTTCAAACATTGATGATTTCATTTCGCGAAGGTCTGGAAGGCTTTTTGATCATCGCGATCTCACTGATTTATCTGATGCAAACGGGACGGCGTCAGCTGATTCCCGCAGTGTATGCCGGCGTCGCCGTGGCGCTCGGGCTGTCGGTCGCGCTGGGCATTCTTCTGGCGCACATCGGCGCACTGTCGTCGTTCTGGGCTGGCGTGATGGCGCTGATTGCGGCCGCCTCAGTGATCTACTGCACGCTGCATATGATGCGCATGGGCCGCTTCATGAAACAGGAAATCACGACCGGATTCAGGCAAACGTCGGCGCAGTCCGCGCTGCGCGCATGGCTGCTCGCGTTTCTATTTTCGGCATTCATGGTGGGACGCGAAGGCGTTGAAACGGCGACCATGATCGCGACGCTGGCGCTGCAGGCCGAGTCGTCGCACATGGCGGTTGGCGCTGCGATCGGCGTCGTTCTGGCGGCCTTGCTGGCGTGGGCCTGGGTCAAGTTCGGCCGGCGCGTGAACTTGCAGCACTTCTTCCGCCTGACTGCGATATTCATGACCGTGTTTGCGATCCAACTGGTGTTTTATGCGTTCCACGAGTTTAGCGAAGCGGGCTCGCTGCCGCTGCTCGACAATGCCTATTGGCATATTGCAACCGAGCGCTGGGGGCCGGAGGGCGAATACGGCCAATGGTTTTCGTACAGTCTGGGCATCCTTCCGCTGGGTTGGCTGATCTATGCGTATTTTGCCGATCGGAAGACCATGCACGGCGGGCAGGCCGCTTGAGTACGGGACTTTCCTCTCTTAATCTGAACGCAAGGTGCCCCCGATGATCGTCTGTGTCTGTAACAACGTGTCCGACCGCAAAATCCGGCAGGCGGTGAATGAAGGCATGCGCTCGATGGCCGAGCTGCGCGATAACCTCGACGTCGGTACCTGCTGCGGCAAATGCCATTCCTGCGCCAAGCAGGTGCTGTGCGACTCGCTGCAGAGCGGCGAGCCGCATCGGCATCAAGCCGCGTACGCGATCGCGCTGGCGGCCTGATCTCGGCTATGATGGCAGATCGGCTACGCCGTTTTTCCACTCTCCATAGAGGCTCCCATGACAGGCGACAACGCGATCATCAAGCTGCTCAACGCGCAGCTCACCAATGAACTCAGCGCGATCAACCAATACTTTCTGCACGCCCGCATGTACCGGCACTGGGGCCTGGAAAAAATCGCCAAGAAGGAATACGAGGAATCGATCGGTGAAATGAAACATGCGGACAAGCTGGTCAACCGCATCCTGATGCTGGGCGGCTTGCCCAATCTGCAAGCCTTGCACAAGCTGATGATCGGCGAATCGACGCCCGAGATGCTGGGATGCGACCTGAAACTGGAAAGCATGGCGCAAAAGACCGTCAAGGAAGGCATCGCCGCTTGCGAAACCGCGAGTGATTATGTATCGCGCGCGCTGTTCCAGGATATCCTCGACGACACCGAAGAGCACATCGACTGGATCGAGACGCAGATCGCGTTGATCGACAAGGTCGGCCTGCAGAACTATCTGCAGATGCAGATGACGGAGTAGAAAAGGAAAAAGGGCGCGACGCGCCCTTTTTCCTGAGAAGATAACGCCGCCGGGCTTATTGCGGCACCGTGTCCTTGAACGATGGCCGCTCGGCCAGCTTGTCGAACAGCTTGGCAAGACTCGGATAGTCGCCGCGCCAGTCGATTTCCGGAAAACGGAACGTCAGCCACCCAAGGGCGCAGCCGACCGCGACGTCAGCCAGCGTGTAATGAATGCCCGCGCAAAACGGCTTGTCCGCCAAACCGGTCGACATCGCCTTCAGTCCGGCGCGCACCTTGCCCATTTGGCGCTCGACCCAGGACGCGCTCTGCTGCGCGGCGGGACGTTGAAGCTTCTCCAGCCGGACCAGGACGGCGGCATCGAGCACGCCGTCGGCCAAGGATTCCCAGCATTTGACTTCGGCCCGCTCGCGGCCATTGGCCGGGATCAGCTTGCCGACCGGCGTCAGGGTATCCAGGTATTCGACGATCAC
>DHXL01000109.1:10360-10684 GCA_002415335.1 Oxalobacteraceae bacterium UBA5157 | reverse complement strand
TGCGAATCGAACATCGCCCCGCCATCTTCCATGATCAGGCACGGCACCTTGCCGAGCGGATTGGCTTGCAGGATCGTGGTATCGGCGGCCCACACATCTTCCAGCGCGAACTCATAGTCGAGCTTCTTTTCCGCCATCACGATGCGGACTTTCCGTACGTACGGACTAGCGAGGGAACCGATTAGTTTCATAGACGCTCAAGAGGAAATTTTAAATTGATTATAACATCGACAACTGTCGGTTTTGGACGCGGCCAAGGGTATCAGCCGGCAAGCGCCTGCTTATCATCCCCAGGATTGCGGGATCGCGCACCGGCCTGCCCGG
>DHXL01000109.1:9853-10118 GCA_002415335.1 Oxalobacteraceae bacterium UBA5157 | reverse complement strand
CGAGGACAGAGTATCGCCGATTGCAAATGGTAAAATCACCGTTTGAGCCGCACCGCGCATACATTTTACCTTTCCTCTCCCTTCATTGCTCCCATATCATGTCCCTTTCCCCGCTTTCCGCACTTTCCCCGCTGGATGGCCGCTATGCCGCGAAAACCGGCAAATTGCGCCCGATCTTGTCCGAATCCGGCTTCATGCACCATCGCGTCAAAGTCGAGATCGCCTGGCTGCAAGCGCTCTCGCTCGCAGGTTTTGCGGAAATCAA
>DHXL01000109.1:9243-9621 GCA_002415335.1 Oxalobacteraceae bacterium UBA5157 | reverse complement strand
TCCGCGTTCGCCAACTCGCTGCTCGACAAACTCGCCGCCGACTTTACCGAAGCCGATGCGGAACGAATCAAGGCGATTGAGGCAGTCACCAATCATGATGTGAAAGCGGTCGAGTACTGGCTGAAAGAACAGGTCAAGGACGTGCCGGAACTGGTGGCGGCGTCCGAGTTCATCCATTTTGCCTGCACTTCGGAAGATATCAACAATACTTCGCACGGCATGATGCTGAAAGCTGCGCGCAATGACGTGGTACTGCCCGCTCTGCAAGGGCTGATCTCAAAGCTCACTGAGTTAGCGCACACTAACGCGGAGCTCCCCATGCTATCGCGCACCCACGGCCAGCCCGCCAGCCCGACCACGCTCGGCAAGGAGATCGCC
>DHXL01000109.1:8668-9126 GCA_002415335.1 Oxalobacteraceae bacterium UBA5157 | reverse complement strand
GTGGTCGTCATCATCGGCATCCTGGCCGCGATTGCGATTCCGAAGTTCCTCAACCAGCGCAAGAAGGCTCAGGACACCGCTGGCAAGGCGGACGTGTCCACGCTCGGCAAGGAGATCGCCAATGTTGTGGCGCGTTTGCAACGGGCGATGCAACGGATTGCCGCGGTCGAGATCCTGGGCAAGATGAATGGCGCGGTCGGCAACTATAACGCGCACCTGTCGGCCTATCCGGATTTCGACTGGGAGGCGTTTTCGCGCAAAGTGATCGAGCAACGCCTGGGCCTCATGTTCAACCCCTACACGATCCAGATTGAACCGCATGACTACATGGCGGAACTGTTCGACGCGGTGGCGCGCGCCAACACGATTCTGATCGACCTGAATCGCGATATCTGGGGTTACATTTCGCTCGGTTATTTCAAGCAGAGCACCAAGGCCGGCGAAATCGGGTCGTCAAC
>DHXL01000109.1:1776-8366 GCA_002415335.1 Oxalobacteraceae bacterium UBA5157 | reverse complement strand
TCACGCTGGCAGCGCGACCTGACCGACTCCACCGTGCTGCGCAACATCGGCGTCGGCTTCGGCTATGCGGTGCTGGCCTATGACAGTTGCCTGCGCGGCTTGAACAAGCTGGAAGTCAACCCCGCGCGCATGGCGGAGGACCTGGACAACACCTGGGAAGTGCTGGCCGAGCCGGTGCAAACCGTGATGCGCCGCTATGGAATCGAAAATCCGTACGAACAGTTGAAGGATCTGACGCGCGGCAAGGGAATTTCCCAGGGCGCCTTGCGTGAATTCATTCTCGGTCTCGCGATCCCGCAAGAGGCCAAGGATCACTTGCTGGCCATGACCCCCGCCAATTACATCGGCTTGGCGGCGCAGCTGGCGCGCACGATCTAAGCACCGCTAGGCAGGCCTCCGATCGCCCTGGCTCCAGACGGGCAATCTTGAGCCAGGCTTGGCTGAGCTCCAAATCGGCCGGCGGCAAGCAGCGATGAACTTTCTTTGGTACATTAGTTCTAATTCGGACTATTTGCCAACTCAACATTTTATGCCGCGCTATTCCAACACCGCCATCGTGCTGCATTGGCTAATGGCTCTTTTGATCGTGTCCGCCTTTACATTGGGACTCACGATGGTCGGCATTCATGGATTGACGCCGACCAAACTGAAGTATTACTCATGGCACAAATGGCTGGGTGTGACCGTGCTGACTTTGGCCTGCCTGCGTCTGTTGTGGCGCCTGAAGGAACCGGTGCCGCCCTACCCGAACAGCATGAGCGACTGGCAACGAAAGGCTGCGAGCGCGGTGCATGGCCTGCTGTATGCGCTGATATTCGCAGTACCGATATCCGGCTATTTTTATACGCTGGCCGCCGGCGTCCCGGTCGTGTATCTGGGCGTGCTCCCGTTGCCGGTACTGATCGATCCGAATCCGGAGTGGAAGCCTGTGCTCAAGCTGGTCCACTACACGCTTAACGTCATTTTGCTGGTCACCGTTTGCCTGCATGTGCTGGCCGCATTCAAGCACCAGTTTGTCGATCGCGACGGGGTGTTCAAACGCATCCTTCCTTAACGCCATTTTTCATCAACAAGGATTTTTTCCCATGCTGATCCGTTCCGCCGCACGGCGCAGTGCCCTTGGCGCCGCCGTCGTCGCTTTCTGTGTCGGCTTGCCCGGTATCGCCGCCGCGCTACTGAAAACCGACCCCGCCAAGAGCAGCGTGTCCGCCGTGTTCAAGCAAATGAACGTCCCGGTCGAAGGCAAGTTCAAGAAATTCCATGCGCAGATCGATTTCAATGACGCCAAGCCGGAGATGTCGCGCGCCAGCGTCGACATCGACATTCCCAGCTTCGACCTCGGCGACCCCGAATTCAATAGCGAAGTCATGAAGAAGGAATGGTTCAATGCCGCCCAGTTTCCGAAGGCGAGTTTCGTATCGAGCGCGATGAAGGCCGGCGCAGACGGCAAATTTGACGTTACCGGCAAGCTCACGATCAAGGGCAGGAGCGCCGATGTCCGCTTTCCCATGAGTGTCAAGAGAGACGGCGCCAGCCGGGTGTTCGAAGGCGCGCTGCCGATCAGGCGACTGGCATTCAATATCGGCGAAGGCGAATGGAAGGACACCGATATCGTCGCCGATGAAGTGACGATCAAGTTTCGCGTCGTCGCGACGCAATAAGCAGCACTGTGCAATACCGGCCATACCAAGCCGAAAATCGGCAAACCACTACCTTCAAGGACCACTGCATGACACTCAAGCCTTTCTTCGCCGCCCTGCTCGCGCTCAGCGCCGCAGCCTGTTTCGCGCAAACCTATACCATCGACCCCGTTCATACCTACCCCAGCTTCGAAGCCGATCACATGGGTATCTCGGTGTGGCGCGGCAAGTTCACCAAGAGCTCCGGCACCGTGTCGCTCGACCGCGTGGCGAAGACCGGCACCGTCAACATCACCATCGATGCGAATTCAATCGACTTCGGCTATCCCAAACTCGACGCCCATGCGAAATCGAAGGATATGTTCGATGTCGAGAAATTCCCGACCATGACCTATATCGGCAAGTCGATCAAGTTCGCCGGCGATAAGCCGGTCGCAGTCGAGGGCGACCTGACCATGCTGGGCGTCACCAGGCCGGTCAGGCTGACGATCAACAAGTTCAAATGCATCATGCATCCGATGCTCAAGCGCGAAGTCTGCGGCGCCGATGCGAGTACCGAATTCAAGCGCACCGATTTCGGACTGAACTACGGGACGCCGATGTTCGCTCCGGAAGTGAAACTCGCGATCCAGGTAGAGGCCATCAAGACGGAGTAAATATATCTGCCCAATGCGGACCAGTCCGGCGCACAGCGTACCGGACTGGTCCCGCATCGGTCGTGAGCCGCCATGAATGAACGATTCCTGCGCAGTATCCGCCTGCTGTCCGAGTGCTACCAAAGATTCGAGCAGGTATCGAGTGCGCACGTGCGCACAGTGGGGCTGACGCCTTCCCAGTTTGACATCATCGCCACCCTGGGCAATACGGCGGGCATGTCGTTCAAGGAACTCGGCAGCAAGACGCTCATCACCAAAGGCACCTTGACCGGCGTCATCGACCGCCTGGAAGCCAGAGGCATAGTAACCCGCACCGTCCAATCCGAGGATAGGCGCAGCACGATCGTGCGGTTGACTGCGAAAGGCGAATCCGAATTCAAACGCGTATTTGCGCCGCATGTCCAGCATTGCAAGCGATCGTTCCTGGCCTATGGCGAAGCGGACTTTGCCGCGCTCGAGCGTGAGCTGGCGAAATTGAAGGCGCATCTGGAGGCCGCGCATCGACAATCGGACGAGGCCGAAAAAAAGCCGGCGCAAGTGCCGGCTAATTCCACTAATGCAGGACAGGCTTAAGCGACAGGGCCGATCATCGACTGATCGGCTGCCGGAAGCGCTGTCCCAAACCGAACGGCGTGCCGTCAGACGACCGCGCCATCCGTCTCATCCTTTTCCTTGATCGGCTTGATCAAGTCTTCGCGCTTGGCACCCAGCCACATGGCCACCGCGGCCGCCACGAACACCGACGAGTAGATACCGAACAGGATGCCGATCGTCAGTGCCAGCGCGAAATAATGCAGCGTCTCGCCGCCCAGCACCAGCATCGACAACACCATCATCTGGGTCGAGCCGTGCGTGATGATGGTGCGTGAAATCGTGCTGGTGATCGCGTGGTTCATTACCTCCGGCGTCGCCAGCTTGCCGTAGCGGCGGTCGCGGAAGGTCTCGCGCACGCGGTCGAACACCACCACCGACTCGTTCACCGAATAGCCCAGAACCGCCAGGACCGCCGCCAGCACGGTCAGCGAAAACTCCCATTGAAAGAATGCGAAGAAGCCGAGAATGATGACGACGTCGTGCAAGTTGGCGATGATGGCCGACACCGCGAACTTCCATTCGAACCGAATCGCCATGTAGATCATGATGCCGATCACGACCATCCCCAGTGCGCTCAAGCCGTCACGGGCCAGTTCTTCACCGACTTGCGGACCGACGAATTCGACCCGCTGCACTTTCACGCTGGGGTCTTGCGCCAGCAATCCCGACTTTACCTTCTCGCTGATCTCCGCTGAGTTGAGGTTCTTTTGCGCCGGCAGGCGAATGATCACATCCTGTGCGGTGCCGAAGCTCGCCACCTGGTTGTCGGTATAGCCGAGTCCCTCAACAGTCTTGCGGATCGCCTCCAGGTTCGCCGCTTTCGGGTAGCTGACTTCCATCACGGTACCGCCGGTGAATTCGATCGAAAGATGCAATCCCTTGTGGAACAGGAAAAACACGGCTGCGACAAACGTCAGCGCCGAAATCACGTTGAAAACCAACGCATGGCGCATGAAGGGAATGTCCTTCTTGATGCGGAATAACTCCATTTTTTTCCTCTTTCTTCTGGATCCGCCGGCGCCAGCGCCGGCGATCCCTGTTCATACCGTCAATGCCATGCCGGCACACCCATCAGGCGTTCGGCTTCCAGATTTGTCCGATGGACACGCTGGCTAACTTTTTCTTGCGTCCGTACCACAGGTTGGCGACACCGCGCGACACGAACACCGACGAGAAGATCGATGTCATGATGCCCAGCACATGCACCACGGCAAATCCGCGAATCGCGCCGGAGCCAAAGATCAGCAGCGCCAGGCCGGCGATCAGGGTCGTCACGTTGGAGTCGAGAATGGTGGCCCAGGCGCGATCGAATCCGGCCGCGATCGCCGCCTGCGGCGTATTACCGCCGCGCAGCTCTTCGCGGATCCGCTCATTGATCAGCACGTTGGCGTCAATCGCCATGCCGAGCGTAAACGCGATCGCCGCGATACCCGGCAAGGTCAGCGTCGCCTGTAGCACCGACAGCGTCGAAATCAGCATCAGCAAGTTGACCGCCAGCGCAAAGACGCTAAAGAAGCCGAACAAGTGGTAATAGATCACCATGAAAATAGCGATCGCGGCAAAGCCGTACAAGGTCGAATTGAACCCCTTCTGGATGTTGTCGGCACCGAGCTGCGGTCCGATCGTCCGTTCCTCGATGATCTGCATCGGCGCTGCCAGCGAGCCGGCGCGCAGCAGCAAGGCCAGGTCGGCAGACGCTTCGGCCGAACCCATGCCGGTAATCTGAAAACGCGAACCCAGCTCGTCGCGAATGGTCGCCACGGTCAACACTTCGCCCTTGCCCTTTTCGAACAAGACGATCGCCATCAACTTGCCGATCCGCTCGCGCGTCGCCTCGCGCATCTTGCGCCCGCCATCGCCGTTCAAATCGATGCTGACCGATGGCTGCTGGTTTTGATCGAAGCTGGCGGATGCGCTGGCGATATAGTCGCCGGTCAGGATCGGTTCCTTGTACAGCACCACCGGCGCGCCTTTGCCGACCTTGAACAGTTCCGAGCCGAACGGCACCGCCGCGGTCGCCTCGGTGCCGCGCGGGACCGATTCATCGACCAGCCGCACTTCCAGCGTGGCAGTGCGGCCGATGATGTCCTTGGCACGCGATACGTCTTGCACACCCGGCAGTTCCACCACGATGCGGTCGGCGCCGTAGCGCTGGATCAGCGGCTCTGCGACACCAAGCTCGTTGACCCGCTTGGCCAGTGTGACCATATTTTGCTGGATGCCTTCTTCCTGGGTTCGCTTGAGCGCTTCCGGGCGCAGGGTCAGCAACAATTTCAGGCTGCTTCCTTCCTGGCTATCGGCCAGCGCCAGGTCGGGCAACTGTGAGGCCAGCACTTCTTTTGCCTTGGTGCGCGTATCTTCATCGCGGAACAGCACTTCGATCACATCGCCATTGCGCGTGATGCCGGCGTGGCGCACGTTCTTGTCGCGCAACAGCGTGCGCACGCTAGTCTGGAATCCTTGCAGCCGCTTGTTCAGCAAGCTCTTGATATCGACTTGCATCTGGAAATGCACGCCACCCTGCAAATCGAGGCCGAGGTTCATTGGAAATGCATGCAGGCTTTGCAGCCATTGCGGCGTGCGCGGCAACAGGTTAAAGGCGACCAGGTAAGTCGGATCGGCCGGGTCGGTATTCAACTCTTTTTCGAGGATGCTCTTGGCCTTGAATTGGGCGTCGGTGTCGGCAAAGCGGGCGCGCACCGTGCCTTGCGTGCCGAGCCGCTCGTAACTGACCAGATCGGATTTGACGCCGTCTTTTTGCAGTGCCTGTTCCACCAGCGCGACCAGGCTGCTGTCGATCTTGACGGTCGCCTTGGCACTACTGATTTGCACCGCCGGCGATTGACCGAAGAAATTCGGCACCGTGTACAGCACGCCGAACAGCAGGGCGACGGCGATGATGATGTATTTCCAGAGAGGATAGCGATTCATATGGATTCGGCGTTCAATGTGAGGCGTCAGTCGGTGTCAATGCGCGCCGGAACAGGCCGGCAGGCGGCCGCGAGGCGCAGCCCGGTTACAGCGACTTGATGGTGCCCTTGGGCAGCAAGGTGGTCACGGCAGCTTTTTGCACCAGGATCTCGGTGCCGTTGGCGACTTCCAGCGTCACGTGGGTATCGGTGACCTTGACGACCTTGCCGAGCACACCGCCGGAAGTGACGACTTCGTCGCCCTTGGCCAGCGCATCCATCATGGATTTTTGTTCCTTCTGGCGTTTCATTTGCGGGCGTATCATCAGGAAGTACAAGACCACGAACATCAGGATAATCGGCAAAAAGCTGGTCAGGTTGCCGTCCAGGCCGGGAATGAGGGATTGTGCGCTAGCATCGGAAATAAACACGGTGTACTCCATGGGATGAGAATTTAACCCGGCATTTTAGCACCGCGCGGGCCGACGCAGAGCGTTTCCGGGTATTCGTATCAGCCGCTAAGCTCCGCGCGCGCGCGCGGCCTGAAATTCCGCGACAAATACAAGAAAGCGCTCGCCGTCGATGGCGGCGCGGATCTCGCGCATTAATTGCAGGTAATAGTGCAAGTTGTGGATGGTGTTCAGGCGCGCGCCGAGGATCTCGCCGGTGCGATGCAAATGATGCAGATAAGCGCGCGAAAAATTGCGGCAGGCGTAGCACTCGCAGGTTTCGTCGAGCGGCAGCGTATCGTCCTTGTAGCGCGCATTCTTGATCTTGATGTCGCCGAAACG
>DHXL01000109.1:1258-1485 GCA_002415335.1 Oxalobacteraceae bacterium UBA5157 | reverse complement strand
CACGCGCATCATGTCTTCTTTCGGCTCGCCGACCGACAAGCCGCCAATCGCGATGCCGTGGAAATCCATCTCTTCCAGCCCGGCCAGCGATTCGTCGCGCAAGTGTTCGAACATGCCGCCTTGCACGATGCCGAACAGCGCGTTCGGATTTTCGCCGTGCGCGAACTCGTCGCGCGAGCGCTTGCCCCAGCGCAGCGACATCCGCATCGAGCGCGCCGCCTCATCCT
>DHXL01000109.1:725-943 GCA_002415335.1 Oxalobacteraceae bacterium UBA5157 | reverse complement strand
GAAAATACCTGGAAGCCGCCGGAATCGGTCAGGATCGGCTTGTCCCAGCCCATGAAACGATGCAGTCCGCCGAACTTGGCGACGATGTCGGTGCCGGGCCGCAGCCACAGGTGGAAGGTGTTGCCGAGGATGATTTGCGCGTCGATGTCTTTCAGCTCGAGCGGCGACATCGCCTTGACCGAGCCGTAGGTGCCGACCGGCATGAAGATCGGGGTTTC
>DHXL01000109.1:0-500 GCA_002415335.1 Oxalobacteraceae bacterium UBA5157 | reverse complement strand
TTGAGAAGTTTGAAATCGAGCATATTGTTTTCAGTATCGGGGAAGGAGTTGAGCGGAGTGCGAGTGCCGGTACCGGCGCAATGGCGACGGCACCCCACAAGTTAAATTCGGGTCAGCAACATCGCGTCACCATAGCTGAAAAACCGGTAGCGCTGCATAATCGCATGGGCATAGGCGGCGCGGATCACGTCGTAGCCGGCGAAGGCCGACACCAGCATCAGCAGCGTCGATTTCGGCAAATGAAAATTCGTGATCAGACGCGTGACGGTGTTGAATGCGTAGCCGGGCGTGATAAACAGCCGCGTGTCGGCGCTGCCCGCCTGCAGCTGGCCCGACTGCGAAGCCGACTCGAGCGCGCGCAGGCTGGTGGTGCCGACCGCGACCACGGCGCGTCCCGCCGCCCGTGCTGCGTTGACCGCATCGACGGTCGCCTGCGGCACCGTGTACCACTCGCTATGCATGTTGTGCTCGGCCAGGTTTTCGGTGCGCACCGGCTGGAA
>DHXL01000325.1:12534-14334 GCA_002415335.1 Oxalobacteraceae bacterium UBA5157 | reverse complement strand
AAAAAATAGGCCAGGTGCCTACACCAGTCCTCACCAACCGTAAAACCCGAGGACAAAAATGAATAAGGCAACCAATACCCGAACTTCGACCAAAGCAGTTCGCAAGCCGCAAAAGGCAACCCCGCAACAAGAACACGACCAACGCGAGGTCAAACTCATCAAGGCGGCAGTGTCGGTAAAAGGCGATACTAAAAAGGCCATCATTGCCGCGCTACCTGCTGGCGGGCTTGCTGGCAATCCGGCGAATGTCGAACGCGTTCAGGAATTCCGCGACGACTTTGATGCCGCGCGCCGCCACCGCCGCCTCAACCTGGCCAATGCCAGGACCGCCAAGGCGATTTCGGCGCTCCCTTCATCTTCAGGACGCCCGGCAATCCGATTGCCTCTTGGGACGCCTGCAATGCGCCTGATTGCGCTGCGCAAGCGAACGGTGACGGAACACGCTCAGCAAGCATTCCGCCATGGTGCGCCGGGCGGAACTGGTTTCACGGTGGAGTTCGCTGCTCAGTCAAGCGAAGTCAATTATTCGGTATCACTCGACCGGATTTACGACCTCTACCGCGGGGCATACAAAGGCTGGGGCGCCAACGTGGACCAGCACCAGATTCGCGTTCCCGCCGACTGGCGCATCCGCGTCGAGCGCAAGGGTCTCGCGCTGCTCGGCGGGCTGCTGACGCTCGATGCGCTGCCAATGGAGGCCCCAGCCGGCATCGAACTATATGCGGCCGTGTGGGCCTCACAAGGCCGTCGCTATGACGTCAAAACTGAACGCGGCTTTATTGCAGTCGGTGGCGGCGAGAGCTTCCATGGTGAAACCAAGGAAACGGCAATTGCGGGCCTGCTGCGCAAATGTAAAATTGCAAAGAAAAATGTGACGACGATTGCCGATTTGTCATCATCGGTGGAGGCCTTCATCTCGAATTATGCCGCTTGCACCATCGAGGTCAGTCTCGATGATGCGCGCAACTCCGGCAGCTGTGAATACGGTATCCGGTCCTGGTGCGAATCTGTCGGCATTGATATCGGACGCGTTCATGTTTCGATAGCTGAATTGCTAGAAGCATTTCGTCGGATGCCACTTACTGAGGTGCGCCGTGCAGTGCTGCATGCGGTCCGGCACAATCGCCATTCTCGCGATTCACAATAGGGTGCCGCCGGTCGCATGCTTTGCTGTGCCCGGGAGGCTGGCTCATCAATCGCGAACGAGCCTTTTGGGCGTAGCCTGCAGCAGGCGGTGCATCGACGCAAACGAATCGCGGGCGTCGAGCGCCATTTGAAAGTCTTGGCGCGAACACCGAATAAAAGCTGGCCAATGCACTTTATCTCGGATGAATTTTCCGATGCGCGTCGTTTGCGCTGCTTAAATATCGTGAATAATTTTACGTAGGAGCACCTGGCAATCGCGGTCGGTAAATCGCTGCCTGAACGGCGCACCTTAGTGTCCCGAAGCGGCTGGCAGCAAGCCGGGAATTACCGAAATTTATGACGGTACATAATGGTCTGAATTTTCCCGTAATGTCTTCGACGAAGATGCTTATCGCCAGAAATCGCAGCTGCGATTCATCCCGCGGCCGGACAAGCCGCAACAAAACGCGTCCATTGAAAACTTCAATGGACGATTCAGGGATGAATGCTTGAACGAGCACTATTTGTATCGACGCGAGATACAAGGCAAGTCATTACTGCATGGCTTAAGGAATATAACAATGAACAGCCGCACAGCGCGCTTGACTGCCTGACGCCGAACCGATTTTCAGACAGTTTTCAACCGCATATTCCATGTCGGTTTCGAACTAAATT
>DHXL01000325.1:6434-12378 GCA_002415335.1 Oxalobacteraceae bacterium UBA5157 | reverse complement strand
TTGGGAGCAAGTCGACCCGTCAAAAAATTGACGAGTCCTCTTCACTCAACCGTTGAGCATTTTGAGCTTCTCAGACTGCCGCGCCTCTTGTCTTACCGCCGCACTGGAATCTCGAAGGCGTGCACTACCCTTTTGAGAGCTGTTTGCGGCAATGGCCGATTTGATCGTTCCTGATTTTTCTGTTTCTGCGTCTGTCATATCCCGTCCCGTCGGGCGCTTGAATATCTGGTCAAGAATGGCTTTGAATTCTTCGGGGTGCCAGTACTCTTTCGACATAAACTGCACCGGCGGAGGAAGCAATCCTTGCTTGATGTAGTTGTCTATCGACTTGGTGCACACCCCGAAAATGGCTGCAGCGTCTGCTTTGGTGACTAGCTTGAAGGTGGAAAGGTTTGTCATGACGTCGGGATGGAAGTTACGATACCGAGTCTAGGTAGAACATTTAGCCTTTTTCACGCAGCAAGCTTCATGACAGTAGTGATGACCCTGCAGCAATTTTTGTCGACGAGCTGAAACTTGGTGCAACGCTAGCGGGTAAGTAAGGAAAAATTGCCTGTGTTCATCCAACGGAATGATGTCCTGGATAACCGATAAGTCATTCGTCGTCCGTTCTCACTCCGTGTGCGATGCGCGCCACGATGGCGGTGGCGAAGATGGACACCTCAAGAGAGTCAGGGAGCGCAGTTGTCACAAATCCCCGGCTTGATGCGAGGGCCAACCAAAAACCATCAGCAGCAGATTCAATGGTATAAACTTGATAGCTATTGCTGATTACTGGGTCAATCGGGTTTTGCCACTCTGAAAAAACTGTGCCAAAACTGTGCCAAATTAGCGAATAAGAAACCCCTGGAAACGGGTGGAAAGCAGTAGAACAAAAATGCTAATATGTTGATTTTAATAGTAATTGCGACTTTAATAACTGACTCTTTTAGTGCGGGGACCGGATTCGGGACGTAGAGGCCGGAGGTTCGAATCCTCTCACCCCGACCAATTCTATTCCTTATGCATACTCCTTTGCGGTGACCCTGTGGATACCGTGCCTTTCTGGGTGCAGCTTCTTGCGCTCGCCCTGCTGATCTTTTGTTCCGCATTTTTCGCGATGGCCGAAACGGCACTGATGGCCGCCAATCGCCATCGACTACGCCATTTGGCGAAGCGCGGCCGGAAGGGCGCCGCCACCACACTCTGGCTGCTGGACCGTACCGATAAGCTGCTGTCGCTGGTGTTGATCGCGAACACGCTTATCAACGCGCTGGCGACCGCGCTGGTGACAGCCATTGCGATTTCCATGTTCGGCAACCATGAGCATGTCATCACGATTGCGACGGCGGCGGTGGCTTTCCTGCTGATCGTTTTTGCCGAGATTTCCCCGAAAGTCATCGGCGCCACCTACCCCGAGCGTATCGCGTTACCGACCAGCTTCGTTTTGAAGCCTCTGATGACATTGGGCAAACCGGTGATCTGGTTCGTCAATCTGTTCGTCTCCGGCTTGCTTAGGCTGTTGCGTATCAAGGCCGGCAACAACGCGCGCGACCACCGCCTCTCGCCCGAAGAATTGCGCTCAATGGTGTTGGAAGGCGGGAATTTCATCCCGAAGAAGCACAAGAGCATTCTGCTCAATCTGTTCGATCTTGAGAAAATCTCGGTCGAGGATGTGATGACACCGCGCGCCCAGATTGAAGCGCTCAACTTGTCCGTGCCGGTTGAGGAAATCAAACATCAGCTCACCACCTGCTACCACAATAAATTACCGGTCCATGAAGGCGAGATCAACCAGATCGCCGGCATCCTGCACGTACGCAAAGCGATTGCGCTGCTCAATCAGGAACAGGAATTGACGGTCGATCACTTCCGGGCCCTGCTGACACCACCCTACTTCATTCCAGAAGATACCGATGTGTTCACGCAGTTGCAATACTTTCAAGAAAATCATGAAAGACTGGGCATCATCGTCGACGAGTACGGTGAAGTTCAGGGACTGGTTACGCTTGACGACATCATCGAAGAGATGATCGGGGAATTCACGACTTCGATGCCGGGCGCCGCGCGCGCCGAGGCGTTTGGTTGGAATGAGCAGGGCGAATGCCTGCTGGACGGCGCCACCACGCTGCGCGATATCAATAAGCGTCTCGGCCTGCATTTTCCGCTGGATGGCCCGAAAACCCTCAATGGAATGATACTGGAAGTATTGCAGGACATTCCGGACGCAGGCGTCAGCCTGAAGATTGCGAATTGCGTAATCGAAATCGTCCAGGTTCAGAACCAGGCGATCAAGGTCATTAAATTGAAGAATCTTAGCGTCAAGCCAACTGTGCGCGCAAAAATTTGATTCCAGCGCAATACCTTTACAAATCAGATGCCTAGAGGCATCATCTAAGGCCACTTGGATGTTTCTGGCGTAATCTTTGGTATAAACATTATGGCGGCAGTTCTTCCTACTACGGCTACTCACAGCGCGATGTCCGGCTTGGCGCGCGCATTGCTGCAAGCCGGGCGACTGTCTGCGCAACAGGCGGATACGCTCAGCAGGCAGGCTGCCGCCGAAAAGAACCCATTCATCGACGTGCTCCTGCAGAGCGGACATATCGAATCACGCGCGCTTGCCGCATTTTGTTCGGAAACCTTCGGTTATCCGATACTTGATTTTTCCGCGTTCAATATCAACTCGCTACCGGATAAGCTGATCGATTCCAAGCTGATGGTCAGTCAGCGGGTGATCGCATTATCGAAGCGCGGCAACAAGGTATCGGTCGCCATTTCGGACCCGACCAACACCCAGGCGCTCGACCAGATCAAGTTTCAGACGGAATTGACTGTCGAACCGATCATTGTCGACCACAAAGTATTGGTTCAGCTGATAGAGAAGCAAGGGCAAAGCGCGGAGCAGAGCCTCAGTGACTTGACCGGCGACGATCTCGATATCGACTTCGCCACCACCGAAATGGCGGTCCCGGACGATGCCGGCACCGTCGATATCGACGACGCGCCGGTCGTTCGCTTCCTGCAGAAAATCCTGATCGACGCCATCAACCTCGGGGCGTCCGACCTGCATTTTGAGCCGTTCGAAAAATTCTATCGAATCCGCTTCCGCGTAGACGGTGTATTGCGGGAAGTTGCACAACCGCCGCTGGCGATCAAGGAAAAGCTCGCCTCACGCATCAAGGTGATCTCGAAACTCGACATCTCCGAAAAGCGGGTGCCGCAAGACGGCCGCATGAAACTGGTCATGTCGAAGACACGCTCGATCGATTTCCGCGTCAGCACCCTGCCGACCCTGTTTGGCGAAAAAATCGTAATGCGCATCCTGGATGCAACGCAGGCGCAGATGGGCATCGAATCGCTGGGCTACGATGCCGATCAAAAAGAAACATTGATGAACGCCATCCAGCGCCCCTATGGGATGGTGCTGGTCACCGGCCCGACCGGTTCCGGCAAGACTGTGTCCTTGTACACTTGCCTCAACATTCTGAACCAGCCCGGTATCAACATCGCAACCGCGGAGGATCCGGTTGAAATCAATTTGCCTGGCGTGAATCAAGTCAACGTGAACGATCGGGCCGGGCTGACGTTTCCGGTCGCACTCAAGGCTTTTCTGCGGCAAGATCCGGATATCATCATGGTCGGCGAAATTCGCGATCTCGAGACCGCAGATATTGCGATCAAGGCGGCACAGACCGGTCATATGGTGTTTTCGACGCTGCACACCAACGACGCTCCCGCGACACTGACCCGCCTGATGAACATGGGCGTGGCACCATTCAACATCGCATCGTCCGTCATCCTGATCACCGCGCAACGACTGGCGCGCCGCCTGTGCACCTGCAAGCAGACCACGGTCATCCCCGACGAAGCGCTGCTCGAAGCGGGTTTCAAGGAAGAGGATCTGGACGGCACCTGGCTACCGTATAAACCGGTTGGCTGCGAGCGCTGCAGCGGCAGCGGCTACAAAGGCCGGGTCGGCATTTATCAAATCATGCCGATCTCCGAAAACATCGAACGCATCATCCTGGCACACGGCACGGCGCTCGAGATCGAGGCACAAGCCAGTCTCGACGGCGTTCGGACATTGCGGCAATCCGGCCTGATGAAGGTGAAGCAAGGGCTCACCAGCCTGGAAGAGGTACTCGGCTGTACCAACGAATAAGGAAGGACGGAACCATGGCAACAGCAACGCGCAAGACCGCAGGCACCACGTTGGCGAAGGAAGCAATCTTTGCATGGGAAGGCAAGGACCGGGCCGGTAAAACGGTCAAGGGAGAGCTGCGCGCCAACGGCGAAGCAACGGTCAATGCGACACTGCGGCGCCAGGGTATTCTGATCACGAAGGTCAAGAAAAAATCGTTCACAAGCGGCAAGAAGATCACGGACAAGGATATCTCATTGTTTACGCGTCAATTGGCGACGATGATGAAGGCCGGAGTCCCCTTGCTGCAGTCGTTCGACATCGTCGCCAAGGGCCACTCGAATCCGTCGGTATCGAAACTAATACAAGAAATCCGCGCGGACGTCGAAACCGGCACCAGTTTGAACCAGGCCTTCCGCAAATTTCCGCTGTACTTTGATGCATTGTTCTGCAATCTGGTCGGTGCCGGCGAACAGGCCGGCATCCTGGAAGACTTGCTAACGCGTCTGGCGATCTACAAGGAAAAGACGCTTGCAATCAAGGGCAAGATCAAATCTGCCTTGTTCTATCCTGTTTCCATCCTGGCGGTCGCATTCATCGTGACCGCGGTGATCATGATTTGGGTCGTACCAGCTTTTAAGACCGTGTTCGCAAGCTTCGGAGCCGATTTGCCGGCGCCAACACTGGTCGTCATGGCAATCTCCGATTTCTTCGTCAAATGGTGGTATCTGATCTTTGGCGGACTGTTCGCCGCACTTTATTTCTTCTTCCAATCATGGAAACGCTCGTTGAAGATGCAGCGCTTCATGGACAGGATATTGCTGAAGGCGCCCATTTTCGGAGCGGTCATACGCAAGGCGACGATCGCGCGCTGGACCCGGACCTTGGCGACCATGTTCGCGGCCGGCGTTCCTTTGGTCGAGTCACTCGACTCGGTCGGCGGCGCCTCCGGCAATGCAGTGTATCTGGACGCAACAAAGAAAATCCAGAATGAGGTCAGCACCGGCACCAGCCTGACGGTCGCCATGCAAAATGCCGACGTGTTCCCCAACATGGTGACGCAGATGGTGTCGATCGGAGAGGAGTCCGGATCGCTGGACGCAATGCTCGGCAAAGTCGCCGATTTCTATGAAGACGAGGTCGACGAGGCGGTTGCTTCGATCGCCAGCCTGATGGAGCCGCTCATTATGGTTGTTCTGGGCGTGCTGATCGGCGGCCTGGTAATCGCGATGTATCTGCCTATCTTCAAGCTGGGATCGGTTGTTTAATGCTTGACTTTGACTTGCTGTTGTTTGCCGCGCCTGGGAGCATTCTGCCGGCCGCGGTGGCGGGGATTTTTGGCCTTCTGATCGGCAGCTTTCTGAACGTCGTCATTTATCGCATGCCGCAGATCATGCAGCGCGAGTCGGATAACTACGTTGCCAGTGAGTCAGGCCTGCCCTTGCCGCATACCGCTCGATTCAGCCTGGCGGTTCCGCGCTCGGCTTGTCCACATTGCGGTCACCAGATCACCGCGCTGGAAAATATCCCTGTTATCAGCTACCTCTTCTTGCGCGGCAAATGTATCGCCTGCAAGGCGCCGATTTCGATCCGCTATCCGGTCGTCGAACTTTTGACGGCAACGCTTTCCGCGTTCCTGATCTGGCATTTCGGCAGCGGTGTGCTCGGGTTGTCGACGCTGCTATTTGCCTATCTGCTGATAGCGATGACCTTCATAGATGCCGATACGCAGTTATTGCCGGATGATCTGACTTTCCCATTGCTGTGGTGCGGCCTGTTGCTAAATCTGCACGGTGCATTAGTGCCGCTGCAGGAAGCCGT
>DHXL01000325.1:3612-6113 GCA_002415335.1 Oxalobacteraceae bacterium UBA5157 | reverse complement strand
GGCATGGGTTACGGTGATTTCAAGTTGCTGGCCGCGCTGGGTGCATGGCTGGGCTGGAAAATGCTGCCTGTAATCGTGCTGCTTTCCTCCTTGGTCGGCGCAGTGGTCGGCATCGCCCTCATCATACTCGCCAAGCGCGGACGCGATATTCCAATGCCGTTCGGACCCTATCTGGCCGCAGCCGGTTTGCTGACCTTGCTGTACGGCCGGCCGCTCGCGCAAACTTTTCTCGGTTTTCCCTGAGCGCGAAGCAATGGCGCGTGTCGACACTACTCCCTTGAAGCCGTTCTCAGTCGGACTTACCGGCGGCATCGGGTCGGGCAAAACCACGGTGGCCGACCTGTTCGCCGCACGTGGCGCCTCGGTCATCGATACCGACCATATCGCGCATCAACTGACCGTGGCGGGCGGTCCGGCGATCGCTGCCATTCTCGCGCGGTTCGGCGACCGCTTCCTGACGCCGGACGGCGCACTGGATCGCGCCAGGATGCGCGAATATGTTTTTGCCGACCCGGCCGCGAAAGCAAGCCTGGAAGCCATTCTGCATCCGCTGATACGGGTCGAAACAGAACGGGCGGCCGCGCAGGCGGGCGGCGCTTACCTTTTGTTCGTGGTCCCCTTGCTGGTTGAATCGGGTAGTTGGCGGGAGCGGGTATCGAGAGTATTGGTCGTGGATTGCCCTGAGCAATTGCAAGTCGAGCGCGTCATGCAGCGCAGTGCCTTGAGCGATGCCCAGGTCCGCGCCATCATGGCCACCCAGGTCCGCCGGGAACAGCGGTTGGCTGCGGCGGACGACGTAGTGGTCAATGACGGCGAACCGGCGGCGCTGGTTCCACAGGTCGATCGGCTGCACGCACTGTATAGTAGGCTAGCCGCAGCGTGATGGCATGCAAGCTGGACCAACCGCTTCGCACAGCCAGCCGTATTCGCGCGGCCGGAATACATGAGAAATTTGTAATTTTCGCCAGCTTCGTTCAGAATCACGTAATTATTGCCATGCTCAACTAGAGGGATGCCACTTTGATCGTCTACGAATACCCTTTCAACGAGCGTATTCGCACCTTGTTGCGATTGGAAGACCTGTACGAGAAATTCACGTTCTTTTTATATCAACAGCATCCGCAACAACACCATGTCGCCCTCTCCACAATTTTTGAAATGCTTGAAGTTGCGGGTCGCGCCGACCTCAAGTCCGATCTTCTGCAAGAACTGGAACGGCAGAAGCAAACCTTGCTCGGTTTCAAGTCTAATCCCAATGTCGAGGCCGAGCGGCTCGATTCCGTACTGACCGAAGTCGACCGCGTGAGCGCGGCGCTGGTTGCCGCGCAGGGGAAGACCGGACAGCATATACGCGACAATGAATGGCTGATGAGCATACGCGGCCGTACCATCATTCCGGGTGGCGCCTGCGAGTTCGACTTGCCGTCCTATTACGCGTGGCAGCAGCATTCGGTGGAGCGGCGGTTTGCCGACATCGCGAACTGGTTCGCGCCACTGGCACCGTTATTCGACGCGATCGGGATTGTGCTGCGCTTGCTGCGCGAATCCGGCAGAGCGGCCACGATTATTGCGCAGGGTGGCAGCTACCAGCAGATGTTGCAAGGCAAGGTTTACCAGATGCTCAGGCTGTCGATTGACGAAAGTCTCGGGGCGATTCCCGAAATTTCCGCCAACAAATACATGCTGTGGGTTCGGTTTACGTCGCAAGATGGCGATATGAAGCCAAAGCCCACCGAGAACGATGTCCCATTCGAACTCACCCTCTGCAGTTTCTGAGTATCGCCGGGCGGAGTGACTCCACAGCGATGTTCTGTTCCCGGCATATCAGGACGTGGAATGTGAGCTAAGCGGCGGGGTACTTTGCACTAAGATATTAATAAATTTCTATGCCCACACTCGTCAGTTGTCCCACTTGCGGAAAAAAAGTTGAATGGTCGGAGAAAAACAAATTCCGCCCGTTTTGTTCCGAACGCTGCAAGCAAATCGATCTCGGCGCCTGGGCCGAGGAAAAATATGTAATCCCGACGGTCAACCCGCCGGAAAATCTTGACGACGACAGCGGGCCGCGAGAATAGCGGTTATTCCGGCGCAGCGTAGCGCAGTCGATCCAACCATTCGAGCAACGGAATAGTCGCCGGTAGCAACGGCGCGACGTCGACGCTGCCTTGCCAGGCGAATGCCTGGCCTTCGAGGCTTTGCGGCTCCCCGCGCCATTCGCGGCTGATATAGAAGTGCAGGCGCACGTGGGCGTGTGGATAAACATGCTCGACACCGCACCACGGGGCGGCCGACATGACTTCGATCCCCAACTCCTCGACGAACTCGCGCCTGAGTGCGTCGAGAATGGATTCGCCGGACTCGACCTTTCCGCCCGGGAATTCCCAATAACCAGGATAAGGCTTGCCGGCAGGCCGCTGGCCGAGCAGGACATCGCCGTTCGGCTTCATCAAGATGCCGACCGCAACATCGATCGGCGTGGTTAAGGCATGGGACATGGGAGG
>DHXL01000325.1:0-3399 GCA_002415335.1 Oxalobacteraceae bacterium UBA5157 | reverse complement strand
CCGGCGTGATCTTTCGCGAATTGCCACGCCACGCGGCCGGAACGCGATCCGCGCTGCAAGGCCCAGCGTAGCGCATCGCCCCGGGCTTCCTCGATCTGCGATGCACTGCAACCGAAATGTCCCAGCCAGTGCGCGACGATATCGAGATAGTCATCCTGCTTGAATGGGTAGAACGACACCCACAGGCCGAAGCGCTCCGACAGCGAGATTTTTTCCTCCACCGTTTCACCTGGATGCAAATCGCCGTCATCGTCGTGCGTGTAGCTCGCATTGTCCGACATGCGCTCAGGCATCAAGTGACGACGGTTCGAGGTTGCATAAATCAGCACGTTATCGGACTGCGCCGCAATGCTGCCGTCGAGCGCAACCTTGAGCGCCTTGTAGCCGCTCTCGCCATCTTCGAACGACAAGTCGTCGCAGAAAATAATGAAGCGTTCCGGCCGCCCCATCACCAGGTCGACGATATCCGGTAAATCGACCAGGTCGTCCTTGTCGACTTCGATCAAGCGCAGACCCTGTTGCGCGTACTGGTTCAAGCAAGCCTTGATCAGTGATGATTTGCCGGTGCCGCGCGCGCCGGTCAACAACACATTATTGGCCGGCAAGCCTTGCACGAACTGGCTCGTATTTTGTTCGATGGTTCGCTTTTGCACCGCGACGTGCTGCAGATCCGACAGTGCGATCGGCGCGATACTGGCGACTGCCCGCAGGTACCCGCGCCCATCGTTACCGCTGCGCTTGCGCCAGCGGAAGGCAATCCCTGCGTTCCAGTCGGGCGCCGCATCGGTGGCCGGCAGGATCATTTCGAGCCGCGCAAGCAGCGCGTCGGCGCGCTGGAGAAATTGATCGAGTGGCGTCATAAAAAACCGTGCAAATTGTCTGAGCTCAAGAGCGATAATCCGCGTTGATCGTCACGTAATCGTGCGATAAATCGCAGGTCCACACCGTCGCACTCGCGCCGCCGCGCCCAAGCTTGACGCGCACCGTGATCTCGCTTTGCTTCATCACGCGCTGCCCATCCTGCTCGCGGTAGTCCGGATTGCGCCCGCCATGCTTGGCCACCCATACATCGTCGAGATACAGGTCTAAACGGCTCACATCGAGGTCGTCGACACCGGCATAACCGATCGCGGCCAGGATACGCCCGAGGTTCGGATCGGACGCGAAGAACGCAGTCTTGACCAAGGGCGAATGGCCGATCGAATAAGCAATCTTGCGACACTCTTCAACGCTCGCGCCTTCCTCGACCGTGATCGTGATGAACTTGGTGGCGCCCTCGCCATCGCGCACGATCATTTGCGCCAATTCCTGCGACAGGTCGATTACCGCGGCCGACAGAGCCGCGTATTCCGGCGAATCGATCTCCGTCACATCAAGCTGCGCGACACCGGTCGCGATCAGCATGAAGGAATCGTTGGTCGACGTGTCGCCATCGATGGTGATGCAATTGAAGGATTTGTCCGCTGCCGTTTTTACCAGGTGCTCCAGCACCCGCTGCGATACCTTGGCGTCGGTCGCCAGGAAGCCGAGCATGGTGGCCATGTTCGGCCGAATCATGCCGGCTCCTTTGCTGATGCCGGTGAGCGTGATGGTTTGACCGCTGATGAGTACCGTGCGCGACGCAGCTTTCGGTTGCGTATCGGTGGTCATGATGGCCACGGCGGCATTGTGCCAATTGTCCGGCTTGAGGTTGGCCAACGCCTGCGGCAAGCCTGCCTTGATGCGATCGACCGGCAACGGCTCCAGGATCACGCCGGTGGAAAACGGCAATATCTGGGACGGTTCGCAATCGAGCAGTTCGGCCAGCGCGGCACAAGTGGCATTGGCATCGGCCAGGCCGGCTTCGCCGGTGCCTGCATTGGCGTTACCGGTATTCACCACCAACGCGCGAATCGGCGAACCGGAAATACGCAAGCCTTCGAGATGCGCCCGGCACACCTGCACCGGTGCGGCACAAAAGCGATTGGTGGTAAACACGCCGGCGACGGTCGCGCCGGCTGCCAGCTTCATGACCAGCAAATCCTTGCGATCGGCTTTGCGTATGCCGGCTTCGGCGTGACCAAGCTCGATACCGGCCACCGGTTTCAGGTTGGCGGCGATGGGGAGCGGGAGATTGACGGCCATAGGATTTCTTGTAGGGGAAGGGTCGGTTCGCTATTGTAATCGGATCGGGAGGCGGCGGATTGCGCTGGTCAATCCGGCGATAGGGCGGCAGTCTCGCCGCAGAGGTTGCGAACAACTCTTTCCCATAAAACCTAACGATAAACGCAGCGCGGGTTGCGCCACCCGCCTTTTCTTACCGCCACTCAATCGAGTTCGTCAGGCAAGCTTGCCGTGGCACTGCTTGTATTTCTTGCCGCTTCCGCAAGGGCAGGGATCGTTGCGGCCGACCTTAGGCAGCACATTGACCATTGGTTGCGGCTTCGCTTCGTCGGGATGGGCGGTCGGCGCCAGCAAGTCTTCCGCCGCCATCTCCGGGTTAAAGTCGGCATGCTGATAGTTCAGGTTGGCGACATGCGGCAGCGCCAATTGCTCCTCGGCCGCATCGATTTCGTCGCGCGACTGGATGCGCACCGTCATGACAACCCTGACCACATCGTTCTTGATCATGTCGAGCATTTGGCCGAACAATTCAAACGCTTCGCGCTTGTATTCCTGCTTTGGATTTTTCTGCGCGTAGCCGCGCAGGTGGATACCCTGGCGCAAATGATCCAAGGCGGCCAGGTGCTCACGCCAGTAAGTATCGACGCTTTGCAGCATCACGCTGCGCTCGAAGCCGGCGAACGCTTCCTTGCCGACCACAGCGGTTTTCGCCTCGTAGGTTTGGTCCGCCGCCTGCAATACGCGCGCCAGCAATTCCTCGTCAGTCAGGTTCGGTTCGGCGACCAGCATGTCCGATAGCGGCACGTCAAGCTGCCATTCGCCGCCGAGTACCGCTTCCAACCCTTTGATATCCCACTGTTCTTCCATCGACTCTGCCGGCACGTGGGTGCGAAACAAGTCGCTGAACACGCCATGGCGCAGCGACGCGATCAGTTCGGAGATATCCTGCGACTCGAGCAATTCATTGCGCTGCTGATAGATCACCTTGCGCTGATCGTTGGCGACATCGTCGTATTCTAGAATCTGTTTGCGCATGTCAAAGTTGCGCGCCTCGACTTTGCGCTGCGCATTCTCGATCGCGCGCGTCACCCAGCTATGCTCGATCGCTTCGCCTTCCGGCAACTTGAATTTGTTCATGATCGCCGTAACCCGATCGGAAGCAAAAATACGCAGCAACGGATCTTCCAGCGACAGGAAGAAGCGGCTCGAGCCCGGGTCGCCCTGGCGGCCGGCACGGCCGCGGAGCTGGTTATCGATCCGGCGGCTGTCGTGGCGCTCGGTGCCGATGATGTGGAG
>DHXL01000300.1:4749-11510 GCA_002415335.1 Oxalobacteraceae bacterium UBA5157 | reverse complement strand
TGCGGAAATTTGAAGCCGGCTGACTCCACCGATCATTCCCATCTCCCAGATCAAAACATGAGTCACCGTACCCTCTCCGACGTCGTCAGCTGCCTGTCCGATTACGATCCCGATGCGCTGCCTGTCGCGCAAGCGCAGCACATCATCCGCCAGTTCATCACGCCGATCCATGCCATCGAAAGAGTCGCGCTGCGCAGTGGGCTGGACCGCGTACTCGCCGCCGATATCATCTCACCGATCAACGTGCCGTCGCATGACAATTCTGCGATGGATGGATTTGCGCTGCGCAGCGGCGACCTGCGCGACGATGCCGCCATCTCGCTCCGGATTGTCGGCACCAGCTACGCCGGACGCGCCTGTGATGGCGCAGTGGCCGAAGGCGAATGCATGCGCATCATGACCGGTGCGGTCATGCCGGCGGCTTGCGACACCGTCATCCCGCAGGAATTCACGCGATCAGCGTCCGACACGGCCGTCACTATCCCGCCGGGCGTGGTCAAGGCCGGCGACAATCGCCGTCTGAAGGGCGAGGACCTGCAAGCCGGCCAGCCGGCACTCGACAAAGGAAAAATCCTGCGTCCCGCCGACCTCGGCTTGCTGGCCTCGCTCGGGATCGCCGAAATCCCCGTGCAGCGCCGTTTGCGTGTGGCCTTTTTCTCGACCGGCGATGAGTTGCGTTCGATCGGCGAGACGCTGGACGAAGGCTGCGTGTACGACAGCAACCGCTACACGATTTATGGCATGCTGAGCCGTCTCGGCTGCGACATGATCGACATGGGCGTGGTCAAGGACGACCCGGCGTCGCTTGAGGCGGCATTCCGCACAGCGTGTGAAAACGCCGACGCCATTATCACGTCGGGCGGCGTATCGGTCGGCGCCGCAGATTACACCAAGCAGATGATGGCCTTGTTGGGCGACGTCAGCTTCTGGAAAATCGGCATGCGCCCGGGGCGTCCTATGGCGTTCGGCAAGATTGCATCGAACGGCCACAGTGCCTACCTGTTCGGCTTGCCGGGCAACCCGGTCGCGGTGATGGTTACCTTTTATTTTTTTGCGCGCGATGCGCTGCTGCACATGATGGGCGCCGCCCGCGACCCGCTGCCACTCATGCGCGTGATCTCGCAATCAGCGATCCGCAAGAAACCGGGCCGCACTGAATACCAGCGCGGCATCCTGTCACGCGACGCCAACGGCAATCAGCAAGTGCGCATCACCGGCGCGCAAGGCTCCGGAATTTTGCGCTCGATGTCCGCGGCGAATTGCATGGTGGTGTTGCATCACGAGCAGGGTGCTGTAAATGCGGGGGATGCGGTGGACGTGGTTCTGTTTGACGGGTTAGCCTGAAAAGAGCCGGAAAACGTGCCGCGAAATGCGTTCCCCGGCTATGCCCGGTGCGGAATCCAGGCCATATGATTCAGTTGGAGCCGCCGTCTTTTTCTTCGCTCGTATCAGCCATATCTGGCCCGAGCAACAACTGCGCGGCATCCGATGGCAAGGCCTCGACCGACTTCAGTTTACGTGCCATCTGACGGCTGCGGGTTTCGGCCTGATCGATATTTTTCGCTGCGCGTTCCAGCGTCAACTTGGTCGCCGCCAGCACGTCGCCGAACTTGCCGAATTCGGTCTTGACTGCACCCAGTACCTGCCACACTTCCGACGAGCGTTTCTCCAGCGCCAGCGTGCGGAAGCCCATTTGCAGGCTGTTCAGCAAAGCCGACAAGGTGGACGGACCGGCGATGCTGACGCGATGCGTACGTTGCAGGTCATCGGCCAATCCGGGGCGGCGCATCACCTCGGCGTACAAGCCTTCGGTCGGCAAGAACAGGATCGCAAAATCGGTGGTCAGCGGCGGCGACAAATATTTCTCGGCGATCGTTTTCGCTTCGCCGCGCACCGCGCGTTCCAGTTCGCGGCCGGCCACGGCGACGCCGTCCGCATCGGCGCGATCGGCGGCTTCGGACAGTCGCTCGTACTGTTCTTTCGGAAACTTGGCGTCAATCGGCATCCAGACCGGTGCACCGCCGTCTATCTGTCCGGGAAGCTTGATCGCAAATTCGACGCGTTCGCCGGTGCCAGGCACGGTCTCCACGTTCTTTCCGTATTGATCGGGCGTCAGCATTTGCTCCAGCAGCATTTCGAGCTGCACTTCACCCCAGGTGCCGCGTGTCTTGACGTTGGTCAGGACGCGTTTCAGGTCGCCGACGCCGATCGCCAGCTGTTGCATCTCGCCCAAGCCTTGATGCACCTTGTCGAGCCGATCGGAGACCAGTTTGAACGATTCGCCGAGCCGCAGCTCGAGCGTCGCATGCAGCTTCTCGTCGACCGTCTTGCGCATCTCTTCCAGCCGCGCCCCGTTGTCCGTTTGCAAGTCCCTGATCTTCGCTTCCAGTGTGGCGCGTACTTCGGCCATGCGTTGCGCGTTCGATTCGGTCAGGGTGGTGAGCGACTGATTGATCGTGTCGCCGAAGCGCTTGAGCGCGCTCGCTTGTTCTTCGCGCCCGTTTTGCGCTTGCAGCGTCATCGCCTGCCGCATTGCCTCGAGCTGCGCGCCGAGCGTGAGCTGAAATTGCGCGAAATTGCCCGTCAATTCCTGGCGCGTGCCTTGCGCCGTGCTTTGCACTTGCTCGCGCAACTCACGCTCGATCCGTTCGCCGGTTTGCTGTTGGTGCTGTTGCAGCGCGATTTGCAGTTGCGTCAATTCTGCAGGGACATCCCCCGCGCGTCCGCGCAGCAAGCCAATTACTTGGAGAATCAGGACGACCGCGACCAACAGCAGGATGATGATTTCGCTAGTCGTCATGGGGTGCCAGCCTTGTTGCGGATTCGGTCAGCGGTGTCGTAAAACGATTGCATCGGCCGTTCCCGCAAGGGTTCGGCGCCGGCGATATCCCGCATCGACAGTGCCAGGCAGCGCAGGCGTTGGTCGCGTTCGGAGCATGCAATCGCAAGCGTCGCATGGATTTCTTTATGTGTCATAAGGCGAATGATAACGCATGAAATGACCGATCTTCGGGTCAAGTCGCGGCCGGGTCGCGGTCAAGCCTCGCGCAGCGTCTGCAGCGGCGGCTGGTTCAGCACGTTGCGCAAGCCAATCCAGCCACCGATCATTGCGCACGCGGCGCCCACCGCCACCCCGGCCAGCCACACCATCGGGTCGAACACCCATTCGAATTCGAACACGAATTTTGCCAGCGTCCAGCCAACCGCAGCCGCGCCGCTGGCTGCCAGCACGCCAGCCAAGCCGCCAACCAGCACGAATTCGATCCGCTGCGCCTGCGCCAGTTGCTTGCGGGTGGCACCCAGCGCACGCAACAAGCCGGCCTCACGGGTGCGCTCGTCTTGCGACCCCAGCAGCGCCGCATACAGGACCAGCACGCCGGACGCGAGCGTGAACAAGAACAGGAATTCGACGGCGGTCACCACTTGGTCGATCACCGCCTGAACCTGCCTGATCACGCTGCCGACATCGATCACGGTCAGGTTGGGAAAATCGCGCGTCAGCTGGTTGACCATCGCGCGACGCGCATCGGGCAAGTGAAATGCAGTGATGAGTGTGTACGGCATAGCGATCATCGCCTTCGGATTGATGATCACAAAGAAATTGACGCGCATCGAGCCCCATTCGAGTTTGCGCAGGCTGGTAATCTTCACCTCGATCGCACTGCCGCCGATCTCGAACTTGAGGCGGTCACCCAGCTTCAGCCTGAGCGTCTTTGCCAGTCCTTCCTCAACCGACGCTTCCGGCCTGCTATCGTCGTACCAACGGCCGGCTACGATCTGATTCTGCGGCGGCAGGTCGCGCATCGTCGAGAGATTGAATTCCCGATCCACCAAGCGCTTGGCACGGTCGTCGCCGTAGGTCCCCTCGGTGATCGGCGTGTCATTAATCTGTATCAGGCGGCCGCGAATCATCGGGTATAGCCGCGGCTGCACGACGCCGTTCTCGATCAGGCGTGCCTCTAACGCGGCCTTTTGGTCGGGAGACACGTTGATCACGAACCGGTTCGGCGCATCCGCAGGAGTCGCGGCGCGCCAGGCTTGGACCAGGTCGCCGCGAATCACAGTCAGCAGCAGCAGGGCCATCAATCCCAGCGCCAAGGCGACGATTTGCACCACGGTGGCGGCCGGGCGGCGCTGCAAGGCGCTCACCGCAAAGCGCCAGCTCGCGTGATTGAACAGCCCGCGCAACGCTTGCAGCGACTTCAGGCTCAACCAGCCGATCAGCGCGAATCCCGCCGTACCGATCAGGAACCCGCCGGCTGTCAGCAAGCCGAGCTTGAGATTCCCGGCCTGCCATAGCAACAATCCGACGAAACTACACAGACCCAGCACATAAGTCGCGACGGTCATTGGTTTGGGTGCGCCCTGCTCACGCCGGATCACCCGGTTGTGCGGCACGTCGCGCAATTGCAGGATCGGCGGAATAGCAAAGCCGATCAGCAACAGCAAACCGGTCGCCACACCCTGCAGTGCCGGCAAGAAGGTCGGGGCCGGCAGCGAATTGGCAACCAGCCTGCCGAGCCATTCCAGCAATGCGAAATGCGCGGCGAATCCGGCCAGCGCACCGAGCACGCTGCCGGCCATTCCCACCATGAAGAACTCGATCGCGTACAGCGCGGTCACCTCGTTTTGCGTCATGCCGAGGCATCCGAGCATCGCGCACGCGTCGATGTGGCGCAGCATGAAACGGCGCGCCGCCATCGCCACCGCGATCGCTGCCAGCATCGCCGACAGCAAGCCGACCAGCGACAGGAATTGCTCGGCGCGATCGAGCGTCGCGCGCATCTCCGGACGCCCCGTTTCGAGCGACTCGATGCGCACGCCTTTGAGGTTGCCACGCTCGATCCTGGCTTGCACCCATTGCTGGAATCCGGCCGTTTCCGCCGGTTGGCCGGCAACCAGCAAACGATAAGCGACGCGCGAACCGTTTTGAATCAGGTTGGTCGCCGCCAAATCCGACGCCGCCAGCATCACGCGCGGCGCAAAGTTCATGAAGGTGGCGCCGCGGTCCGGCTCGGCCGCGATCACTTGCGCGATCCTGAACTGCTTGTCGCCGAGCTGGATCCGGGCGCCGACCGCCACGTTAAGCGCGGACAACAGATTGGCATCGACCCAGACCGTGCCCGGCGCCGGAATATTCCGCGTCGCGATGCCCTCGGCGTCGCTTGGCGTCGCCAATTTGAGATTGCCGCGCAAGGGATAACCGGGCGACACTGCCTTGATCGCCGCCAGCTGCGAGGTACTCCGGTCGCCTTCTCCAGTCAACGCCATGCTGGGGAAAGCCACGGTCTCGGCCAGCGTCAAGCCGCGCCTTTCGGCTTCCGCACGCCATGCTGGAGGCAGCGACTGGTCGGCGCTGATCACGAGGTCCGCGCCGAGCAATTGGTGCGCATCGCGGTTCAAGCCGGTACGCATGCGGTCGACAAAAAAACCGACAGAAGACAAAGCCGCCACCGCGACGATCAGCGCCACCAGCAGGAAGCGCAATTCTCCGGCGCGCCAATCGCGCCGGGTCATACGCAGGGATTGCAGCAGCAGATTCATCGGAGGAAGAAGGCATCTACTTCAGCCAGATATTTTTCCTTGGTCACGTTATCAAGGAAAGATGCGACAAAACTATTGTGCGCCAATTGCTGCGCATGCTTGCGCTGCAACGGCAAGGCTTCAAACGTCTGTACCAGATTGTCGTTCATGTAGCCGCCGAAATAGGCCGGGTCATCCGAGTTGACGGTCGCCACCAGGCCTGCGTCCAGTAGCCGCAGCAAGTTGTGGTCGCTCAGTCGATCAAATACCCGCAGCTTGACGTTGGACAGCGGGCACACCGTCAGCGGCACCTTGTCGCGCGCCAGACGCTGCGTCAGTGCGGCATCTTCCAGACAGCGCACGCCATGGTCGATACGCTCGACATGCAGCACGTCGAGCGCGGTCTCGATATAGGCCGGCGGGCCCTCTTCGCCCGCATGCGCGACCAGATGCAGGCCGAGCGCTTTGCAACGCGCGAACACACGTGCAAAGTTTTCCGGCGGATGGCCGCGTTCGGACGAATCGAGACCGACGCCGATCAACTTGGCGCGATGCGGCAGCGCCTGTTCCAGCGTCGCCAATGCATCTTCTTCCGGCAGATGGCGCAGAAAACACATGATCAGCGCGCCGCTCATTCCCAATTGCACCTGCGCCTCGCGCAACGCGCGATGGACGCCGTCGATCACGGTCGAGAACGCAACACCGCGCGCGGTATGCGTTTGCGGATCGAAGAAGATTTCGGTGTGACAGACATGGTCGCCATGCGCGCGCTGCAAATACGCCCAGGTCATGTCGAAAAAATCCTGCTCGGTCAGCAGTACGCTGGCTCCGGCATAATAAATATCGAGGAAGGATTGGAGGTCGGTGAACGCGTACGCGCGGCGCAATTCATCGATTGAGTGATACGCGAGCGTGATCCCGTTGCGCGCGGCCAGAGCGAAAATCAGCTCCGGTTCCAGCGAGCCTTCGATATGGATATGCAGTTCTGCCTTTGGCATTTCCTGCAGGGTGGTGCGCAAGCCGGCATCCATTGCTATTCCTCTTTTAAGTATGGAAAACTACCTGGGCATCGCGTCTCCGGCGGCCTTGACGTAGTGATGGCTGGCAAGGCGCGCAAGGACAACGATTTCTACTGTATCGGATCCGATATAGCGAATATATTAACGCGAGCGGGACAAGGATATCTCAGTCATCTTCTTTGTGCATACGATCTTGCATCCGCTTCAGCGGATAGCAAG
>DHXL01000300.1:0-4533 GCA_002415335.1 Oxalobacteraceae bacterium UBA5157 | reverse complement strand
AGCGGATAGCAAGTCGGAGTCCCCTTGTGGGGCATACGATCTTGCATCCGCTTCAGCGGATAGCTAGTCGGAGTCCTCCCACCGGACATACGACACCCTTCACACTGAACGAATTGAGGATTAGGATAAGGGTTGTGTGACAAGGACCGTGCGCCGCAGTCATCGTTGAAAGGTAATCCATGTCCGTCATCGACGTCGTACTGAGCGAAGAAAGCCACAAGAAGCTGCGAGGCGAGTATGAAAGTATGGCCGCGACCTGGTCGCGACTCGGCAAACAATCCTTGCCGCCGACTTTTGAACAATGGGTCGGATTGCGCGCTGCCGAGGATGAAAACGGCTCCATGCCGCACGCCGAACTGGACGACATGCGGGTGTTCCAGGCAATCGAACGCCTCGTTACCAGCCTGCATCAACAGGGATTCGGTTTCGCGCATATCGCCCGCAATGGTGACACTTCCCAGCAATCGGCAGCTAATCTGGCGCACTTGATGGTAAACGATTTCAAGCTGCAACCGCAGTACCGGAAACGCCTGCAAGATCTGTTCGAGCACTACATGAAAGGCCCGAAGGAAATTGCCGACATGGCGCAGGTCGGACTCACCAACCGCGCTTACGGTGCGTTGAGCGAAGCCTATCGCTCGCTAAGCGATCGTACCGCCAAATCGGCGGATCGTCTCGGGACTGACCGCGCGATTGGCCGCATCGAAGGAGCAGCCGCTATCCTGGTCAGTCTCGACGTAATGAACCGCGATATCGCCAAGAAGAAAACTGATGCCTTCAAGAGAGAGATGCGCAGCAAGCCGAGGCCCGGTTGGGTCGGAAAGGTATTTGGCGGAGCCGAGGAGAAGGAGTAAAATTTTCTAGCTTGAAAATTAAGCGAAAGGGTATTCTGATGTCATTCACAAGGAATGAATTCGGCGTGCCGCAGTATCCGGAGCATGACGCGCGCAGGCTGTTCGTCTTGCTTTCCGCGATTGACTTGCTGGAGCGCCCGACCCTATCAGCCATTGCCGACCTCACCAGCCATGAGCGGAACACGATCGAACCGGACCTGCAGAAACTGCAGGAACAGTTCGGCGTCGTGCTGCATAAAACCGGTACCGTTTACCGCATCGAATCGTGGGGTGACGTACTGAACAAGGAAGGCGTGCGGAAATATCTCAAAGCCTGAACTGTGATCCCTTGAAAGGCAGGATTGCCATGACGACCGAATCTGTTGGCGATGTAAAGCCGATCCGCGGCACGTTCCGTTTTCTGAATGTCGGAATCGGTTCCGGCACGCACCGGAGCGTGGAAATCGAATCGGGCGCAAGCCAGAGCGTTACCGAGATTTCGGCCAGCAAGACTGAAGAAGAGATACGCGCTGCCATGCTGGCCGACGGCTATATCGAAGTCGATCGCGACGGGCGCCCGATCAGCGTTCTCGACAATATCTTGAGAAATGAAAAAGCCCAGACAATCCTGCATGAAGCGGTGAAAAACCTGAGAAAGATCGGCATCGAAGCGATGGTCCAACCGCTGGTGTCACCGGTCGATCATACGGTCGGCTGGTTCCTCATCGTGGCCAAAGACCATGCGGACGTCAAGTCGCTGCGTGCGCTACTGACCGCGGGCTGCGACGTGTGCGGCGCCGACCATGTGCAATACGCACGCGCGCTGGAGATGATTTCGGCGCTTGAGGAGCAGGATTGATTCTCAAGCTTGATTCTCAGACTTGATTCTCGGGCTTGACTCTGTAACGCTAAGGCTCGATCCGCGCCGCATTGGCGGTATCACTAAAGAATTTGAAATTTCCGCGCTGACCTTGCTTGGCCGCATACATCGCGGCGTCCGCATTGCGCAGTAGCGCTTCCGCGCCGCCATGATCGTTGGGGTAGATGCTGATGCCGATGCTCGACATCGTCGTCACCGATCTGCCGCCGAGATCGTATATCGGTCTCATCGCATCCAGAATTTTTTGCGCGACACGAGCACACGCGTTTTTCGTCTTGATATCGGGCAGCAGCACTACGAACTCGTCCCCTCCCAGCCGCGCCACCGTATCGACCGTACGCACGCAAGCCTTCAGGCGCTGTGCAACCGCTTGCAGCAAGCTATCGCCCGCGGAATGGCCGAATGTATCGTTAACCTGCTTGAAATGATCGAGGTCCAGATAGAGCAATCCTATCTTCGTACCATTGCGTGTCGATCGATCGACGGCCTGCTCCAGGCGGTCAAATAACAGGCAGCGGTTTGGTAGACCGGTAAGCGTATCGTAATGCGCCAGCAAGTCGAGACGCTCCTCGATCGCCTTGCGTTCAGTGACCTCATAGAAAATACCGGCGTAATGCGTTATCTCGCCAGCGGCATCCTTGATCGCGCTGATCGACAGGAATTTCGGATAAATGCCGCCGTCCTTGCGCCTATCCCATACATCCCCGCGCCAATGGCCGGTCTCCGCGATGCTCTTCCACATCTGCACATAGAATCCTTTGTCGTGCCGACCGGACTTGAGGATTCTAGGATGCCGTCCCAGCGCGTCTTCCTTGCTGTAGCCAGTCAATTCAGAGAACGCCCGATTGATCGCGATGATACGCAAATCGACGTCGGTGATAAGCACCGCGTGGCTGGTAAATTCGACCACACTGGCGCTGAGCTTCAACCGCAGCTCTTCGCGACGCGAAGCGGTAATATCGTCGCCGATCAGAATCGTACTCTTGGCGTGGCCCGAGTATTCATGCAGCGAAATGCTGTGCCACATTACATGGCGCGTCTCGCCCTGGCTGGTCAGCAGCGCGGACTCGAATTCGGACGGAAACTGTGCGATCTGCGCGCCGTCGGGATAGAGCCTGTTCAGCAAGGTCTCGCTGCCGGGCGCGAGGTGGCGTTGAAATAGCCGGGCGTTGATCAGCTCATTGCCACCCTGGTGCAATAGCCGGCACAGGCTGCCATTGGAAAACAGCACGCGCCCCTCTTGATCGGCCACCAGCGCAATGAGCCGCGTTTGTTTGAGTAGCGCGATCATGCGCTGGGCCGACCACTCCAACTCCGCCTCGCCTTCCTGGTACGCAGTGACATCAAAGCACTGTCCAACATAGCCAGTGAATCCTTCGCCGTGCGTGGTGCGCACCATGCCCTGATTGACAAACCAGCGGTAGACGCCATCGGCGCGCAGATAGCGGTACAACAGCCGAAATGGCTGCTTCTCTTCAATTGCGTCCGCCAGTGCGCGCGTTAAAACGGCGAGGTCTTCCGGGTGAACGCGATCGAGCCAGCCGCTGCCCAATTCATGCCCAATTTCGCGTCCCGTAAAAATCGGCCAGGACGGACTCACGAAGTCGCACTGGCCGCACCGATCGCACAGCCACACCAGCGTGTGCGAGGGATAGGCCAGGTAGTGGAAATCTCGACTGGGGTCGTGAAAGGATGCGACGCCGGAGCCGGTACTCAAATCATCCATGATGCATATCCTTGCAAGGATCCGGCTTTTCACGGAAAACGCATGACTGCGTCAGCAAATAGCACACCAACCACGGGTAACCCTCGACCGGAGCCAAGAGCCGGTGAAACGCAACGATGGTTACATGGAGCAAGAACCTTCGTCAATTGGTACTAATACAGAATCACCGATATTCGTGGCCGGAAGGCAAAGCTACGCCAAGTCATCATCGAAGAAAAGCGCAACAACGGCCTGCTGGCATGGCGAGCGGCCTTCGCAGTCAAATGTTGGCAGGCCAACCGTCAACAGTCGCAACTGTTTTAGATTTTCAGGTGCGGTACTTTGGGCCGGCGTTGCAAGGCTCCCGTTCTTTTTGCGCCAAGGTTTAGCAATACAAGCGCGCTGCTTGATTGATCAAACCAGATTTAGGCTTCATACTGATTTTTAAAGAATTTGGGGTTTGGCAATATTCACAATCAAGGGAAAAATATGAAAGCTGCTGCAATTGGGTTCATTATTTTAATAATTGGGGTATCAGGGTGCGCAACTTCAACGATTCCGACAAAAGACGCCGTTTTTGTTCCGGCTGACCGCATATTCCGAACGCAGCAACTTCCTCAGGGCGGCAACGTTCAAGCCGTCTTTGTGCGCGATGTGGGCTTCACAGAGGCCGCACTCTACCAACATCTGTTTATTGACGGAAGCAAAGCCGCATCATTAAATCCTGGTGAAAAGGTTGAATTCGTTTTGTCTCCGGGGGAACACATCTTCGGAGTAGTGCCAACCAATCCCTTCGGCACTTATTCGCTCAATACAATTGACCAAGACTTGAAGTCGGGAAAGCGATATTTCTATCGCATCCAAACTGACGGTAATTCATTGCGGACAGTAATACAGAGGTTTTTTCCTGACTCTGAGTGACGCTGAAATGAATTTCAGGTAGGCAGAGCCCGACATGCGCGGCTTTTTGCCTTGGAATCGAGAGATTGTCAGGTTTTTTTCGCTCGCACTATTATGGCAAATAGTCAACACATGCTTATGGCGGGTTCTTTGGGGGTGCATCGTTTTTCTAATGCATCCTCACAGGAGCACTGGCGGAGGCGGTGAGATTCGAA
>DHXL01000099.1 GCA_002415335.1 Oxalobacteraceae bacterium UBA5157 | reverse complement strand
CACTAGGAGTCTGTCTGACTTAATGCGCTTGGATTATGGTATAATTCAAGTATGAGTGGCAACTTCGTTTCGTTTGATCGTGATACGTTGTTCTTAATGCCGCCGAGCGTGCAAGAGTGGTTGCCGCAAGAACATCTGGCGCGATTCGTTGTCGAGGTGGTAGGCAAGCTAAACTTCACGACGATGAAGGCTGAATACGATGGCCGTGGCTCCGCGGCGTATCATCCCGAGATGCTTGTCGCGCTGCTGTTTTATGGCTATTCCACGGGCGTGCGTTCGAGCCGCAAACTCGAACGCGCAACGTATGATTCGATTGCGTTCCGTTACATTGCGGCGAATACGCATCCCGATCACGAGACGATTGCGGCCTTCCGTCGACGGTTCTTGCCGCACTTGAACGGGATATTCGACCGAATCCTTGTGTTGGCGCGGGAGATGAAACTCTTGCAAATTGGGCACGTCAGTTTGGACGGTACGAAAATCAAGGCCAACGCTTCCAAGCATCGTGCCTTTAGTCTTCAAGGCGCGGCGCGGATCAAGGCCCAATTGCAGCGCGAGGTCAAGCGCATGCTCGAGCTCGCGGAAGAAGCCGATCGTGCGGATGAAGCGGCGAGCGAGGAATTCGATATTCCCAAGGAGCTGGCTCGGCGAGAAGACCGTCTCAAAGCCATCGACGAGGCCATGGCTCGGATCAAAGCGCGCGAAGCCGACCGAGAGGCGCAGGACGAAGCCGAACACCAAGAGATTCTCGACGATCGCACGCGCATCGAAGAGAAAAACGGCAAGAAACTGCAAAGCCGCCCTCCCAAACGCACGCAAAAAGGCGTTCGGCAGCAAGCGCAACTCAATCTTACCGACGCGGAATCGCGCATCATGCCCAGTAGCGAGGGGTTCATCCAGGGATACAATGCTCAGGCCGCGGTCGATGCGGGCTCGATGCTCGTCGTGAGTGCGGAACTTAGTCAGCGGCCAACGGACCGGCGGTTGCTCAAGCCGATGCTCGAGAAGCTCTCTACGCTCTGCGTCGGTAAGCCCGAGGCGATCCTGGCCGACGCCGGCTACTTCAGCGAACTCAACGTCGAGCTGTGCGCCGAGCATGGAATCACGCCCTACATCGTTCCTAAACGTGACCGCCACCATTGGGGCTTGCGGCGCTGGCGACGTGCGAGCGATCCGGGACCGCGAGCAAGTGAGCTCAAGAAAATGTTGTACCGCTTGCGCACCGACGAGGGCCGTGCGATCTACGCTCGACGAAAATGCACCGTCGAACCGGTATTCGGAATACTCAAGCATGTCATGGGATTCCGACAATTCTTGCTTCGTGGGCATGAGAAAGCGAAAGGTGAGTACCTCCTCGGATGTACCGCCTGGAACATCAAGAGACTGCACGTGCTGGCAATGGCGTAAACGATGACTACGAACATGGGTGCCCCTTAAACCCACGGTCCGCGTCAACGAATCTGCTCCTCCAATCGTGTCGCCCACCCTATTCGCCTGATTTCAAGTCAGACAGACTCCTAGCAGGTCGCGGATTTATGGATGATAGAGCGCGAGAAGTCAGCATTTGAATGCGTTTTTGCGCCAAGATACGTCCAATCGCGACCACTTTCACCTCGATTTCGAGGCTCTTGCTCACGTTTGGACACACTGATCCCGTCGTCAAGTACATCGAGGAACCAGCTTGCGCATGCGAACGAGATTGAACGCGGCGAGTGCGTAGGTGAAGACGCTTCCGACGTGGCCCAATCCACGCACTTTAACCTTGCGGATTCCGCCGATGACTTTCTGCCAGCCGAAGATTTCTTCGACGCGTTTGCGCTTCCGCTGGCTAATTTTGTAGCCTTCGTGGCGCACCGTCCGCTCGTCAATTGCGCTGCGCCGATTGGTCGTATTCTGCGCGACGTGCGGCGTGACGCCGCGAGCGCGCAGCTCCTCAACAAAGTTCGCCGTGTCGTATCCCTTATCGGCGCCAAGCGTGATGCGGCCGGACCCGCCAAGGCGATCGATCATCTCCAAGGCCGCTTCGCGTTCCGCCGTGCCGGTTGCGGAGGTCAACAGGCCATCCACGACCAGACCGTTCCGATTCTCCATCAAGGCATGTCCAAGATAGCCCAGGTACGCGCCCGTGTTCTTGCTTTTTCGGTAAAGGCGTGCGTCTGGGTCGGTCGTCGATTGATGGGTATCGTTGCTGCGTTTTGTGCCTTTGAAATCGACGGTCGGATTACTCCCGGCATCCCCACCGGTTGGTGGATTTTGGTCATCCTTCGATTGGAAGCTCTTGTGACTTGCCCACGCCTCGATCAAGGTGCCATCGACCGTAAAATGCTCGTCGCTGAGCAAGCCTGCCGCTCGCGCTTGAGCCAAGACGGCCTGAAAAAAGCGCTCGGCAATCTCGCCATTCAAGAACCGCTTGCGGTTCTTGGTGAACACCGTTACGTCCCATACACGCTCGTCGATGCTCAAGCCGACGAACCAGCGGAAAAGCATGTTGTAGCGCAGTTGCTCCATCAATTGCCTCTCGCTGCGAACCGTGTAGAGCATCTGCAAAAGAATCGCTCGCAATTGCTTTTCCGGCGCGATCGACGGGCGGCCAAAAGCGGAATACAATTTCGCGAATGCCGGAGAGAGTTCGTCAAGCGCTGCGTTGACCATCACCCGAATGTCGCGCAACGGGTGATCGGAAGGAACGAGGTCCTCCGTCGACACCGTCGTCCAAATCTGCGTGTGCTGAATATCCGTTGACCGCATCGGCCGCTACCTCAAAAGAGCATCGAGGAGACTTGCCCTAATGATACCGCACACCACTGCTAAAATCGACCTAAATCGCTCCCATTTTTCCGCAAACTGCTAGGGAAAGTGCCAGCGTCTCG
>DHXL01000421.1:11807-11998 GCA_002415335.1 Oxalobacteraceae bacterium UBA5157 | reverse complement strand
TTGCTGCGTTCGTATTGATAGGTTTCGACCCGACTGAAATTGTGGTCTTGCTTGAGTATCTCGCGCGCGTATGCCAAGCGCTCGACAACCCGGCGCTGAAAGAGATTGAATATCGCGAACGGAATATGCAGGTCCTCATGGTAGATCGCGTCGTCAAGCTGGGTACGTGCGGCGGCAAACTTGTCGATGTC
>DHXL01000421.1:11355-11542 GCA_002415335.1 Oxalobacteraceae bacterium UBA5157 | reverse complement strand
CTTGCTGCTGCAAGGGTGCCAGTATCGGCGGTGCGGAGGGGGCCGGCACGGCGGCGTGTGACGCCGTGGCAATCGCCAGCAGTATCCACAACAGTCTGTTCTTCATGCACATCCTCCCAAAAATAATCAGCAAAGTATAACGGCCTGAGAACAAATAGGGGACGCCTTCGCGATATGTTTTGGAATG
>DHXL01000421.1:10736-11005 GCA_002415335.1 Oxalobacteraceae bacterium UBA5157 | reverse complement strand
GCCGGCGCCCGGCCAGGACCATGACGGCAGAGGGAGGTATGGATGTCATCATCGCGGCACGATCGATGCCGGCATTACTTGCGTATTTTTTCCAGGTCGCTTTGCAGATCCTTGATCAGTTTCACATGCCCATCGGCCGCAAATTTCTGCATCGCCGGTCGTGATTTCTCGCGCATGCGTCCCAGTTCCTTATCACTGACGACGGTGACCTGCATGCCCTTCTGCTTCAGAAAATCGACCGCCTTGGCAGCCGCTTCTCGACTATCCTT
>DHXL01000421.1:0-10532 GCA_002415335.1 Oxalobacteraceae bacterium UBA5157 | reverse complement strand
TTCTTGCTGGCCAGGACAATCCATGGACTGTACACGTGCTTGGTAAGCGACAAGTATTTCTGTACCTCGTAAAATTTGCTTGATTGAATCGTATTGAGTGGATTTTCCTGGCCGTCGACCGTGCCGGTTTCGAGCGCCGAAAACAATTCCGAGAACGGCAGCGGCACTGCGTTGGCGCCGAAATTATTGAACATGTCGATATAGACCGGATTTTGCATCACCCTCAGCTTGATCCCTTGCAAGTCTTCCAGCTTCGCGACCGGATGTTTGCCGTTGGTCAGGTTGCGGAAGCCATTCTCCCAATACACTAGTCCGACAAGTCCCTTTTCGTCCAATTTGGCGGCGAGATCGCGGCCGAATGGGCCGTCCAATATCAGGTCCGCTTCATGCTCATTGCCGAACACGAAAGGCAGATCATAGACGCCGAAGTCGCTGACAATCCCAACCAGCGTGGCGGTCGATCCCACCATCATTTCCTGGGCGCCACCGATCAAGGCGTTTTGCATTTGAATGTCGCTGCCCAGGCTGGCATTGCCGAAGCCCTTGAGCTTCATCTTGCCTCCGGTGCGCTTGGCGAGATCCTCGGCAAAGAATTTGCTGGCGCGGCCCTGGTTACTGTCTTCCGCAAGACCGTAGCCGAATCGAATCAGGCGCGGCTTGAAATCGGTGGCATGGCTGGTGGCGACGGCGCTGGCGCTGGCGACCGCAAGCGCGATAACCAGGGATTTAGCGATATTTCTCATGACTTCTCCAGTGGTGTTGTTAGTGAAACCAGGTCAACGGAACAGTGATAATTCCAGGGAAAACGATAAACAGCGCGATCAAGACGATATAGGTGAGCAGGAACGGCCAGATTCCGCGCGTCGCACTTTCCAGCGAAATCTTGGCAACGCCGCATACGACATTCAGGACCGTGCAGACCGGCGGATGAATCAGGCCCAGGGTTCCGACCAGAATGAACATCACGCCGAAATAGGTTGGATCGATGCCTGCCTTGGTCGCGAGCGGCATCAAGACCGGCGCCATGACGAGGATGGTCGGCGTCAAATCCATGACCGTGCCGATCGCCAGCAACAGCAACATCACGGCGCCCATCAGGACGCGCGGATCCCCCATCAGCGGTGCCAGGAAATCGCTGACCTGGGCCGGCAGATCTGCCAAGGTAACCATGTACGACGATACCAGCGCACCGGCACACAGAAACATCACCGTGCTGGTGGTGCGGGCAGCGCCTACCAGCAAGTCGAGCAACGCAGCGGGTTTGACTTCCCGGTAAATGAACAGGCTCACGAACAAGGAGTAGACTGCGGCTACGACCGCCGCCTCGGTCGGCGTAAAGAAACCGCCGCGCAAGCCGCCCAGGATAATGACCGGCAACATCAGCGCCCACAGCCCGTCGACTAGCGCGTGACGCCGTTCCACCCATGAGCTTTTCGGCTGCGGCGTCACCTTCATCTTGCGCGCAAGTACGGTCCAGACGACGATCAGCGCCGCCCCCATCAGGATGCCCGGCACCACGCCAGCCATGAACAGGCGGCTGATCGAGGTATTCGTGGTGACGCCGAAAATGATGAACGGCATCGATGGCGGGATGATCGGGGCAATGATGCCGCCCGAGGCGATCAGCCCGGCAGAACGCGGAACCGGATAGCCGTGATCGCGCATCATCGGTATCAATAGCGTCGCCAGCGCCGCCGTATCGGCGATGGCCGAACCGGACAAGCTGGCCAGTAGCACTGCGGCGCCGATCGCGACATAGCCGAGACCACCCTGAATATGGCCGACCAGGCTGACTGCCAGGTTGATGATGCGCTTCGAGATGCCGCCGGCATTCATCAATTCGCCCGCCAGAATGAAGAACGGCACCGCCATCAGCGGAAAATTATCGGCGCCGGACAGCAGGTTTTGCGCGACCAGTTGCGCATCGAAGAAATCCAGGTGCACCATCAAGGCCACGCCGGTCAGGATCAGTGCAAAGGCAATTGGCATGCCGAGCACCATCAGCAATACCAGCGAACCCAGGAATATGGTGAGCGTCATTCCGCTGCTCCCGTCGTGGCGACTTGTGCTTGCGCCATGACCGCGCTATCGACCGTGGCCGGTTCGCCCGGCACGACGGCCGTCGGATGATCGATCACAATCCGTATCAGGTTGACGCCCACAATCACGATCATCGACGCCGCACATACCAGGCCGGCGGATGCCATGAGCGCAGTCGGATAGCCCAGGACCGTCGAGTAAGTTCCCATGCCGATCACGGTCTGGGTCCAGCTGCCGGACAGGAACAACCACAGCGCGTAGAGCATCAGCAAGTGACTGATCACGGCACAGCTGCGACGCGCCCAGCGCGGCAGCCTCGCTTGCACCAGTTCGACGCCGAGATGGGCATGGCGGCGCAAGGCCAGAATCGCGCCGAGAAAGATCAGCCAGACGAACATCAGACGCGATATTTCCTCGGCTGCGGCAACGCCGGAGTTAAAGACGTAACGCAATACGACATTGCCGAAAACCATCACCACCATGACCGTCAATGCAAGCGCCATCAGCCATTCGACCGTGCGCTCGAGATGGGGAACCAGTTGCCTCATTTAATCGCCCCTCCTGTTGTATCGATTCGGGTTGTCGCGCATTGCTGCACCACCTCGTCCACCAGCCGTTCCGGCGCGGTCCGAATATCGATGCGGATTCCACGCTCGTCCGGCGCCAACGGTTCAAGATCGCGAAACTGGCTATCCAGCAGCGACAGCGGCATGAAGTGGTTCGGCCTTGCCTGCATCCGTAATGCGATCAATGCCGGATCCCCATCCAGGTGAACGAACAGCAGTGCCGGATCGCCTGCGCGCAATAGGTCCCGATAGCGCCGCTTGAGAGCCGAACAAGACAGGACCAGGCCCTTGTCTTTTTCCGCCGCCGCCTTGATCTTCGACTGCAGCACCAATAGCCACGCCAACCGGTCCGCATCATCCAGCGGCGTGCCGGCGGCCATTTTTGCGACATTGCCGGCCGGATGATCGTCATCCCCTTCGGCGTACTCGATTCCCAACCTCTCCGCAAGCCTGCGGCCTATCTCGCTCTTGCCGCATCCGCTGACGCCCATCACGATCCAGCGTTGTGCGTTATGCGCGTTTCTTGTCAATCGGTGGCTCATCCCGGAATCTCTTGTATGGCTGCTTGTTTTTTCGTCTGAATCAGTTTATGTTAGCGCTAACATTGGTTTGCATTGTAGCTGGGTGAGCATGCTTGTAAAGTACTTTCGATGCCGCGATGCAGCAAATTTGAAGCCTCTTTTTGATGCGAAGGACCGTACAACCTAGCCCCCCGGCAAACACCGCCGGTTGCAGATTTCCCCCTATTCAGGTACAACGCTGCGTCATGTCTACTCGTAAACCCCGTATCACGCATGGTGGACGCGTCACGCTCACCGAAATCGCGCAATGCGTTGGCACCAGCGCCATCACCGTATCGCGCGCGATCAATGAGCCGCACCGGGTTTCCGACGAATTGCGTGCCCGCATCGAAAGCGCCATCGCAACGCTCGGCTATCTGCCTAACCGTGCGGCACGGGCACTCGCGTCCGCGCGTTCGGACAGCGTGGCGGTCTTGATTCCGTCGCTGTCGAACACGGTTTTTACCGAACTCCTGGAGGGCGTGCGCGACGTCCTGCACGGCCACGGCTATCGCACCTTGATCGGCGATACCCGCTATTCGCCGGACGAAGAGGAGAGCCTGATCCGTGCATACCTGGAGCATTCGCCGGATGGCGTCTTGATCACCGGCTTCGATCAGACGGAGGCAACCAAGCAATTACTGAGCACGAGCCGCGTTCCAGTCGTGCACATGATGGAATTAATGGATTCCACAACGTATGCAGTCGGCTTGCAGCAGTACGACGCGGGGCTTGCCATGACGTCGCATCTATTGTCGCGCGGCTATCGGCGGATCGGATTCCTGGGCGCACAGCTCGATCCGCGCGTGATGCAGCGCCTGGCAGGGTATCGCGCTGCACTGAATGCCGCGAATTGCAATTATCCGGCAGGCGAGATTCTCGACGCGACCCCGTCGTCGATCGGATTGGGCGTCCATCTACTCGACCGATTGCTGAAGCAGGCGCCTGATTGCGATGCACTGTTTTGCTGTAATGATGACTTGGCGCTGGGCGTTCTCTTCGAATGCCAGCGGCGCGGCATCCGGGTACCGCAGCAACTGGCGGTTGCCGGTTTCAATGACCTCGCGGCGTCAGCCTGGGTCAGCCCGACTCTCACGACGATCGCTACGCCGCGCTATGAGATCGGGCATGCCGCGGCGGCAATGTTGCTTCAGCTCATGAAGCATGAACTGCCCGACCCCACCGTACTCGACCTGGGGTTCGCGGTGGTGGTGCGCGAGAGCACTTGATCGATGGCGCGCAGCATTTCGCAGCTTCGCCATGGCACCCGATCGATTCCGATCGCAGCAGAGTAACGGCCATCGATCAAAGTGGGTTAGAATGCACTCCGCGGCCCGGACTTTTCGGTACCCACACTGCAAGCCCCGCCCGAGAAATCGCATGCGGGGTTTCGAGTTTTTGGAACGAATGAATTTTTGGAGTATTTGATGGCGACAACAGCAAAGAAGGAAAGCAAGCCGAATGCAGGTTTCATGAAACCTGTGACACCGTCCGCAGTGCTGGCGAACGTTATCGGCCCAGAACCGATGCCCCGTACCGAAGTGACCAAGAAAATATGGGAGTACATCAAGAAGCATGATCTGCAAGATCCGGCGAACCGTCGCATGATCAATGCCGATCAGAAACTGGAAGCTGTTTTTGATGGCAAGAAGCAGGTGTCCATGTTCGAAATGACTAAATTGGTGTCGAACCACCTGAAGTGATGGCTGGTCAGGAGTAACGCCTGCCGCCGATTGCCGCGCCAAGATGAATCAAGCCGTACGGTGGGCGTGAGCGCACGCAAGAGCCTGCTTCGGAAGTCGCCCTGCCCAACCAAGTTGGTCACCGTCGGCCGGCGAGACGTGGCTTGCACGATACGACTAGTAGAATTGCCCCCCGCCTCACGTTCAGAGGCGGGCCGGGCCAGGCTCAAAAATGGCGTCTAACAACATCGCCGAATGCCTCTTCCGCCGACATCCCTTTCTTCATCAGCTCGCTGATTTCTTCAGAATAATCCCCGATCGCTGGCGGTAACGCTTGACGATTATTCTTGAAGTAGACGTACTTTTCAGTATCGACCACCTCCTTGGCTTTAGTAGCAGCGGTGCTGCGGGTACCGGTACTCGTGACGCGTCCAACACGCGTTGTGCCGCTCGACTTGCGAGCGCCGCCTGCCATCGCCGCCTTGACTTGATCAAGCGTAAACACGGGCGTGGCGTTGCTGCCCGAAAATTCATCGGCGCCAGGGTGCAGCAAGTGATTATTGCAGTCGAAGGCCAGCTTCTTGCCAGCCGCATTGATGACCTGGTAATTCGGGCGTTGTCCGCTACCGGTCAATCCGAACTGGACGCGGTCGCCGTAGGTCATCATTTGCGCGATGACGTCGTTGAAGTAGTCGGCGTTCAGGGTGTCGATACTGCCATTCCAGCGTTTGTTTCTCTTTATGTTCAAAATGCGCAATTTCCAATAATGAGGGGCAAATCCGGCACCGATGCGTATCAGCGTCGCGATTATTGCCGTTGGTAAGTCGGGGGACTGATACGCATTATCGCTCGGTCCGATTTATTGCGGCTAGGTTGCAGCGAAATATTATTTCAAGTGCCCAGCCAATCAATACCGAATTTCGCATGATTTGCTCGCGCGGCGCCCGCGACTTCATGATTTCATCCATCACTTATCGCAAACGCTGCGCTTTTTGTGCAATGTTCGGGCTATGATGTTTTATTGGAATTCGGCGGCCGCAGATCGCGCATCGCCGAATTGGCGTGCATAGCGCCGAAGCCGCATTTTTCAGTTCAGGATTCGCATGCTGCCCGCGTATATTTGCCACAGTGATTGCATCAAGCACGAAATGGGTGATCAGCACCCGGAACGCCCCGAACGCATCGGCGCCATCCACGATCTGCTCCTGATCAAGGGACTGCTCGACTATATGCAGTCCTACGATGCGCCGCTCGCCACGGAACAGCAGCTCGGCCGCGCACATTCGATGCGGTATGTGCATGAGCTGGCGGCTCGCGTCCCGGCCTCAGGCTACGCGCAGATCGATCCGGACACGCTGATGAATCCGTGCTCGTACCAGGCCGCATTGCGGGCGGCGGGTGCGGCGGTGCTCGCGACCAATCTGGTGATAAGCGGCCAGGCACCGGTGGCCTTTTGCAATGTGCGCCCGCCGGGCCACCATGCGGAGCGCGCGGCGGCCGGCGGTTTCTGTTTCTTCAATAACGTCGTAGTCGGCATTCGCCACGCACTCGACGAGCATGGTCTCGAACGAGTTGCATTGATCGATTTCGATGTCCATCACGGCAATGGCAGCGAAGACATCCTGTTTGACGACCCGCGCGTGCTGATGTGTTCCACTTTCGAAAAGGGCATCTACCCGTTCTGCGGCTCGCGCCCGCGAGGGCCTAACATGGTTAATATCGGCCTGGCGCCCCGCTCGGGCAGCGATGCATTTCGTACCGCGGTAGAGATCGCATGGCTGCCGGCACTGGAGGTCTTCAAGCCGCAGATGCTGTTCATCTCGGCCGGTTTCGACGGTCACCGCGAAGACGAGATGGGTAACCTCGGACTGGTCGAGGCGGATTATGAATGGGTCACGCGGCAAATGATGCAGGTGGCGCGGCGCCATGCACAAGGACGGATCGTATCTTGCCTGGAAGGCGGCTACGGCCTGTCGCCGCTGGCACGCAGCGTCGCCGCCCATATAAAGGTGCTGATCGGTGCCGACTGAAACAGGCATAGCAGCGCGACAGATTAGCCATCAACTGGGACCAGCATGGATAAGCACTACCTGACACCTCTCTTTTCCCCGCGTTCGATTGTCGTGTTCGCGGGCAGCACGAACATGCCCGATTCGCAGACTCCGCACGCGCGCCTGTTGATCGAACACCTCAAGAGCGGCGGTTTTGGCGGCCCCCTTAATTTCCTCGACAGCGGCATGAGCGGCACACTGGGCGAGCTCGCGCAGTCGCGTACCGACCTTGCCATCATCACGCTGCCGGCCGAGCAACTGGCAGCGGCGCTGGAAACGGCGGGCCGCATTCAGTGCAAAGCGGCGCTGATCGTTTCCAGCGGCGTCAATGCCGCACAGGCCGAAGACCTGCACAGGATTGCGCGCCGGCACGGCATTTATCTGTTGGGGCCGAACTGCATGGGATTCCAGCGGCCGAAGCTGCTGCTCAATGCCAGCACACTCGGTCGCTTGGCAAATGAAGGCTCGCTCGCACTGGTGTCGCAATCGGGCGCATTGACCACCTCCATCCTCGACTGGGCCGCCAAGAATGGCGTGGGCTTTTCGACGGTCGTGTCGCTGGGCCCGAACACGGCCGTCGATATCGCGCAAGTGCTCGATTTCCTGGCCGACGACCGTGGGACGCAAAGCATCGTGGTGTATCTGGAGGGGATACGCAATGCGCGCAGTTTCATGAGTTCCTTGCGCGCGGCCGCCAACGCCAAGCCGGTCATCGTGCTCAAGGCGGGACGCAAGCCGGCCGGCTCGAAAGCCGCGCTGACACACTCCGGCGCGATTGTCGGCAGCGACGATGTGTTCGACGCCGCGCTGCAGCGGGCCGGCGCAGTGCGGGTGCGCTCTTTCGTGCAGCTTTTTTCTGCCGCCAAATGCCTGTCCTCGCGCTATCTTCCTGTCGGAAAACGTCTTGCCATCATTACCAATGGCGGCGGACCTGGCGTGCTGGCGGCGGACTGGGCCAATGAACTCGGTCTCGAACTCGCGACGCTGCCGGCGCCGGCGGCCGCCACCCTCGCGCCGCAACTATCACCACTGGCCACCCTGCACGACCTGATCGATTTGGCCGAGGACGCGGATGCAGCGCACTATCGCGCCGCCGTCAGCGCCTGCGCCGCAAGTGGCGGCATCGATGGCATGCTGGTCATTCTCTCGCCCAAACCGGGTCTCGACACGGGTGCGATCGCGCGCGTATTGGTAGATCTGCAGCCGACGATCGGCAAACCGTTAATTACCTGCTGGATGGGCGACGAGCAGGTCGCGGCCGGCCGGGCGATTCTCAACGACGCGACGATCCCGACGTTTCGCACGCCGGAAGCGGCGGTCGACGCGTTCAACAATATCCTTCTGTTCCATAAGAACCAGCAGTTGCTGCGCCAGGCGCCGCCGCCGTTGTCCCAATTGGCCAAGCCTGATCTCGAAGGCGCGCGCATCTTGATTGAGAGCGTACTTGCCGAGCGCCGCAACGTGTTGACCGAGATGGAGTCGAAAGCCTTGCTGTCGGCGTTCCACATCCCGGTCACGAAGACGATCCTGGCGCGCTCGGCCAGCGAGGCGATCCTGGTGGCCAACCAACTCGGCTATCCGGTCGCACTGAAGATCGACTCGGCGGACATTACACACAAATCCGACGTGCAGGGAGTGGCGCTGAATGTGCACAACGGCGCCAGCGTGCGCGACACCTGGCAGGACATGATGGCCACCGTCAGCCGCCTACGCCCCGATGCTCGCATCAACGGCGTGACCGTGCAGAACATGTCGGGCAAGCCGGATGGCCGCGAACTGTATATCGGCGTGATCACCGACCAACCGTTCGGCCCGGCAATTTCATTCGGTGCCGGGGGCACCATGATCGAGCTGATTGCGGACCGCGCGATCGAATTGCCACCGCTGAATCAGTTCCTCGCGCAGCGTCTGATCGACCGCGTGCGGTCCGCCGAGACACTCGGTGCCTGGCGCGGCGCGCCCGCGGCTGACCGCGAAGCGCTCGAGCGGATCCTGCTGCGGGTATCAGAAATGGTGTGCGCATTGCCGCAATTACGCGAAATGGATATCAACCCCGTGATCGTCGACGCCGCCGGCGCGCTCGTGGTGGATGCGCGGATCGTGATCGAACAGACGCCAGCCGAGCCCGGCAATTACCAGCATCTGGCGATCCTGCCCTATCCATCCGATCGCGAAAGCGAGTGGCCGATGCGTGATGGTAGCCACTACATCATGCGACCGCTGCACCCGCACGACGCCGAAATGCTACAGGCTCTCGTGCGCGGCTTGTCGCAGGAGAGCCGCTACTTCCGTTTCGTCTCGGCGATGCGCGAACTATCGGATCGCATGTTGGCACGTTTTACGCTGATCGATTATGACCGTGAAATGGCGCTCGTCGCGATCTATCCCGAGCGAAAACCGAATCCGGAGGGCGGCTTCACTGAAACGCAACGCATCATCGGCGTGTCGCGCTACGTGACCAACCCAGACAAGAGCACCTGCGAATTTGCCCTGGTGATCGCCGATGAATTCAGCGGCCAGGGACTGGGTTCGCGCATGATGCTCTCGATCATCGACGTCGCGCGCAGTAATGGGCTGTCCCGGATCGAAGGCCTGGTGCTGAGTAAGAATGCAGCCATGCTTAAGTTGATGCGCAGCCTCGACTTCAAGATCGGGCCGTACGAGGACGATGCGGATTTTCGGCTTTGTGTACGAGCGCTCTGATTTGGCAAGATGAGTGTCTGGATTACAACAAATTGCAAATTGTTGACGCTATGTGGCTTGCCGCACATTTTAATTACTACCAAGGGAGTAATTTTGGCGTAATCGCAGAAGTCGGATGCGCTCACCAGGTGGTTTGAACTGGCGCGAGCACTCCGGATCTATTCCGACAGAGGTCATCATAACGGGAGGTCGCATGTTAGCCATCTTAGACACCAGCTGTGCCACGTCGATCTTGCCATTCGAGCCGCCCCGCGTCCAGAATCAGGAAGGAGACTGGAACGAATATCTGTACCAGAGCGCATTTCGCCGCAATCCAGAGCATCCTTGCAAGCATGCCCATGGATTATTGGATTACAAACGAGATTGCGCCCTTGCCTATCTCGGCAAACGCGCACAGCTATATGGCGGGGTATGCAGCAAGACGAAGCCCCGCATCCTGACGCCACAAATGCTCGCAGACCTCGAAGCCAGCAATCGCACGAGGCGCCACAGCCAGTATCCATGGATGGAAAGGCTGATGAGTCTGATGTCCGAGATCGAGCGTAGCCAAGAACAGATTGAAGTTGCGGCTTCGACCAGAATGATCTCACTGGTGACAACCTGAGTCACGCGAAAGTGAGGCAGCCATGCCGGACCGCTAAAGAAAAAAGGGCCAGTGACCACTACGTCGCTAACCCTTTAATTTAAAGCAATCTACTGGTGCTGATGAGACGAATCGAACGTCCGACCTACTGATTACGAATCAGTTGCTCTACCAACTGAGCTACATCAGCGAAGTCATTCATTTTATCAAGAATTTGGTCACAAGAACAAAATCAGACCATGATTTAAGCGCAAATGACTACATTTTCGAAACTGGATGGCGCTGTGTTTATAGTGCTTCGCTCAGTATCGTAATAAAGTGCCTGTCCAAAGCAAAAAACCCCTAGT
>DHXL01000098.1 GCA_002415335.1 Oxalobacteraceae bacterium UBA5157 | reverse complement strand
TGTTGCCGGGCGTGGTATTGGCGCTGCGGTCGACGCCGCCTTTTGCCAGGTATCGGTCGTACCAATCCATTTCACGAATCATCGCCTGTGCCACCTCGGCATTGATGGCGCGCGCGGTCAACTGGTCGATGCCGTCCCGCACTTCGGTGACTTCCGAAAACATCACCGTGGCGCCGGCGCGCACCAGCAGGTCGCTGGCAAAACCAACCGCAGGGTTAGCGGTCACACCGGAGAACGCGTCGCTGCCGCCGCATTGGACGCCGACCACTAGGTCGGATGCGGGGCAGGTTTCACGGCGGCGCAGGTTAAGCGTCGCGAGTTGTTTCTCGGCCGTCGACATGATCGACTGGATCATCGATTCGAAGCCGACATGCTGCTGGTCCTGCAGGCACACCACGACCGGCTCCGCGCTCCCGATCGGAATCGAGCCGGCCGGAAATAGCCGGGCCGGCTGCAGCTTTTCGCAGCCGAGGCTGACCACCATCGCATGCCCGCCGAAGTTGGGATTTCTGCTGATGTTGCGCAGCGTGCGGATCGGGATCTCGGCGCCGGGTGCATCGATCGCGACCCCGCAGCCGTAAGTATGTTCGAGTCCGATCACATCGTCGACATGCGGGTATTGCGGCAACAGCTCGGTCTTGATGCGCTTGACCGCATGCTCGACCACGCCGGACACGCATTGCACCGTGGTGCTGATCGCGAGGATATTGCGCGTGCCGACGCTGCCGTCCGCGTTGCGATAGCCTTCGAAGGTATAGCCTTCCAGTGGTGCAACCGGCGCCGGGACGCGGGTTGCGACCGGCAAATTCACCAGCTCGCGCGCCGGCGGCATGCGCATCAGCGACTCCTCGACCCAGCTGCCTTGTGCGATAGCACGCACGGCGTAACCGATGACGACGTCGTAGCGCACGATGGAATCACCCTCCGCCAGATCACGCAGCGCGATCTTGTGTCCTTGCGGCACGCGCTCGCGCAGAACAAACTCTCCGGGAAATTCCGCACCGGCAGGCAGGCCGCCGTCGTTGACGACGATGGCGACATTGTCGTTGGCATGCATGCGAATATACAGCGGGATACTCGGCGGCGCGGCGCATTCGGCCTGCACCAGGTTGTCAGTTTTTTCGATGTTCATCACATGATCCATTCCTGCTGATTGCTGCTCATTGCTGCCCATTGCTGCTCATCGCTATTAACGCACCAGGCAGGGGCGCTTGTTGTCAAAGGTCCAGCCCGGTACCAAACACCGCATCGCCGCCGCATCGTCTCGTGCGCCGAGCCCCATCTGGCGGTAAGCCTGATGGGCACTGTTCAACCGATCAAGATCGATCTCGATGCCGAGACCGGCTTTCGGCGGCACGGTCAGCAAGCCGCCTTCTATTTTGAACGGTTCCGTGGTCAGCCGCTGCCCATCCTGCCAGATCCAGTGGGTGTCGATCGCGGTCACTTTTCCAGGAGCGGCGGCAGCCACGTGCGTAAACATCGCGAGTGAAATGTCGAAGTGATTGTTGGAATGCGAACCCCACGTCAGACCGAACATCTGGCACAACTGCGCCACGCGAACCGAACCTTGCATGGTCCAGAAATGAGGGTCGGCCAAGGGAATGTCGACCGACTGCAGCTGGATCGCATGCGCCAACTGGCGCCAATCGGTGGCGATCATGTTGGTCGCGGTCGGCAAGCCGGTGGCGCGCCGAAATTCGGCCATGACCTCGCGTCCGGAAAAGCCGTTCTCCGCACCGCACGGGTCTTCCGCGTAAGCCAGCACGCCGCGCTTGTCGCGACACACCCGGACCGCTTCTTCCAGCGACCATGCGGCATTCGGGTCGAGCGTAATGCGCGCGTCGGGAAAGCGCTCGGCCAGCGCGATGATCGCTTCCATCTCATGATCGGCCGACAAGACGCCGCCCTTGAGCTTGAAGTCGTTAAACCCGTAGCGCGCATGCGTGGCTTCGGCCAGGCGCACGATCGATTCCGGTGTCAGGGCTTCTTCGTTGCGCAGCTGCAGCCATGCATCGTCTGCATCGCCTTCGCTAGCGCTGCCAGAGCCACGATCGCCACGATAAGCCAGATCGGTCTTGCGTCGATCTCCGATGTAAAACAGATAGCCGAGCACTTCAACCTTCTCGCGTTGCATCCCCTCACCGAGCAGAGCCGCCACCGGCACGTCGAGGAACTGGCCGAGCAAATCGAGCAGCGCGGACTCGACCGCCGTCACCGCATGAATCGCAATACGCAAGTCGAACGTCTGCTGGCCGCGGCCGCCGGCATCGCGATCGGCAAAGGTCTTGCGCATCGCGTTTAGAATGCCGTTGTATTCGCCGAGCGGCTTTCCGACCATCAGCGCCCGTGCATCTTCGATCGTCTGGCGGATTTTTTCGCCGCCCGGCACTTCACCCAAGCCGGTATGGCCCGAACTATCCTTGACGAGGACGATGTTGCGCGTGAAAAACGGGCCGTGCGCACCACTCAAATTGAGCAGCATGCTATCGTGCCCGGCCACCGGGATCACTTGCAGTTCCGTGATGATCGGCGCCGACTTTATCGACGCTCCTGTGATTGCATTTGCCATAAGGTCTCTATGAGTATCGACTCTTCATCAATCGGCGCGCCGGATGCGTACTATGCGCGCACTATGCATTTTGCGGCACCGCCACTGCCGCCGATAGCAGCGGCGATTTCTTGAACTCGAAACGTTTGATCTCACCGACGATCAACAGATAGCACAGGATCGCCACTGCGGCATTGGCACCGATGAACACCAACGCACCGGCGAAGGAGCCGGTGCCCTGCACGATATAGCCGATGACGATTGGTGTGGTAATTCCCGCCGTATTGCCGAACGTATTGAACAACCCGCCGCTCAGACCGCCCGCCTCTTTCGGCGACGTATCCGCGACTACGGCCCAGCCGAGCGCGCCGACTCCTTTACCGAAGAACGCCAGCGACATGATGCCGACCACCAGCCAGTCGGCGGAAACGTAGTTACAGAAAATCATGCTCATCGACATCAACATGCCGAATACGATCGGCGCCTTGCGTGACAACGACAGCGAATAGCCGCGCTTGAGCAGACGGTCGGATACATAACCGCCCAAAATGCCGCCAATGAACCCCGCCACTGCCGGCAGCGCGGCAATGAAACCGGCCTTCAGAATGGTCATGTGGCGCTCCTGGACCAGATAGACCGGGAACCAGGTCAGGAAAAAATAGGTCAGCGTCGTAATGCAGTATTGGCCGATATACACCCCTAACAACATGCGATTCGCCAGCAGTTCCTTGATGCAGAGCCAGGTATCGATTTGCTTCGGCTTGGCTGCGGTCTTCGGGCTATCCAGGTCGACCAGCGCGCCACCGGCGTCGATATAGGCGAGTTCACCGGCGCTGATTCCGGGATGGTCCTTCGGCGCATAGATAGTCCTTGTCCACACGACCGCAGTCACGAGACCGAGCGATCCCATCACGTAGAAGACGCTTTGCCAGCCGTAGGTGTGCACCAGCCAACCCATCAACGGGGCGAACAGCACGGTGGCGAAATACTGGGCCGAATTGAAGATGGCCGCCGCCGTCCCGCGCTCGGCGGTGGGAAACCACGCCGACGTGATGCGGCTGTTGCCGGGAAACGAAGGTGCTTCCGCCGCCCCGACCAGAAGTCGCAGCGCGACCAGCATCGCGACCGCCATTCCGCCGGTGAAGAAGCCCACCGCACCTTGCAGCAAGGTGAACAACGACCACATGAAGATACTGACAAAATAGGTAAGCTTCGAGCCAAAGCGATCGAGCAGCCAGCCGCCCGGCAATTGCGCCAGCACGTAAGACCACGCAAATGCCGAGAAGACGTAGCCCATTTCCACCGGCGACAATCCCAACAGTTTCTTGATCTCCGGCGCGGCAATCGAGATCGTGGCGCGGTCGGCATAATTGATCGTGGTCACCAGGAACAGCATGGCCAGAATGACGAAACGCGTACGGGTCGCCTTCGCGTTCGCCGTGCCAGTGGAAGCAATATTCATATTCACTCGTCTCTCCTGTTCTTGCGCAATTGCGCAAGTTCGTGTTTAAAGTCCGACCCTCTTTAGAAGATTGCGGGCGATGCTGCATGGCAGATCGTCCACCCGTCTATGGGGCATTGTTTTCGGGACGTTCTATTGCGCTTACTTCGTTTAAAAAATTATCTACGGGCGTCAGAATAATCAGGCCGCCACGTACGCGGTTTTTACCGCCGTATAAAACTCGGCGGCATACGCACCCTGTTCGCGCGGCCCGAAACTCGATGCCTTGCGGCCGCCGAACGGCACGTGATAATCGACGCCGGCGGTTGCCGTATTCACCATCACCATGCCGGCCTGCGCATGGCGCTTGAAGTGCGACGCATATTTCAGCGAGCTGGTGCAGATGCCGGCCGACAGACCGAATTCGGTATCGTTTGCCAGCGCCAGCGCATGCTCGTAATCATCGGCCGCAATCACCGACGCGACCGGTCCGAAAATCTCTTCGCGCGAGATACGCATATCGTTGCTGCAATCGGTGAACAGGGCCGGCGTCAGGAAGAAGCCCGCGGTGTCGCGTTGGATGCGTTCGCCGCCGAATTGCAGGCGCGCGCCCTCCTGCTTGCCGATCTCGATATACGACAGATCCTGCTCCAGTTGCGACTGATCCACCACCGGGCCGATCTGCGTTTCCTTTTTTAATGCGTGATCGACGCGCAGTCCGGCCAACTGTGTGCACACCGCGTCCACGAAACGCGGATAGATGCTCTTCTCGACGATGATGCGGCTCGATGCGGTGCAACGCTGGCCGCCCGAATAGAACGCGCCCTGCACGGCGGCCGTCACGGCCGTGTTGAGGTCGGCATCATTGAGCACGACCAGCGGATTCTTGCCGCCCATTTCCAGCTGGAACTTGGCCATCCGTGCAATGCAGCCTTCGGCGACACGTTTGCCGGTGGCAACCGAGCCGGTGAAGGTGATCGCGGCGACGCGGCGATCGTTAATCATGCGCTGCCCGACCACGGCACCGCGCCCCATGACCAGATTGAAGACGCCCGGCGCGATGCCGGAGCGGCTGATGATGTCGGCGATCGCCCACGCGCTGCCAGGCACCAATTCCGCCGGCTTGAATACCACCGTGTTGCCGTAGGCGAGAGCCGGCGCGATCTTCCATGCCGGAATCGCCATCGGAAAATTCCAGGGTGCGATGATGCCGATGACGCCCAGCGGTTCGCGCGTCATTTCCACTTCGAGGCCGGGCCGCACCGAAGCCATCTTTTCGCCGCGGATGCGCAGTACTTCGCCGGCAAAGAACTTGAAAATATTCCCGGCCCGCGTGGCCTCGCCTACGCCTTCGGGCAAGGTCTTGCCCTCTTCACGCGATAGCAGATAACCGAGCGCATCCTTGTTGGCGAGAATCTCGCTGCCGATGCGGTCGAGTGCGTCGGCGCGCGCCTGGATGCTGCCGATGCTCCATGCGCCGAACGCATGGTGGGCGGCGCCGATCGCCAGGTCGGTCTGCGCGGCATCGGCCTGCGCATATTCGCCGATGACGTCGCTCAGGTCGGACGGATTGATGTTGGTGCTGGCGCTGGCGCCGTGCACCCATTCGCCGTTGATGTAATTCGCGTATTGCGCCATCGTATTCTCCAAATGGGTAAAGCTATCGACATGGACCGCAAGGCGGAGCTGCAAACGTGCCTCGCGCCGATCTGCTTGCCGCGTTATCGGCCGCCGACGCGTTTGATCAGTTGCGCCAGTTGCTCATGCTCTTGTTGGTTGCAATCGACGAGCGGCGTGCGCACCGGGCCGGCGTCGTGGCCGACCAGGCGGGCGCCGGCTTTCACGATGCTCACGGCATAGCCTGCCTTGCGGTTGCGGATGTCGAGGTAAGGCAGGAAGAAATCATCGAGCAGGCGATTGACGGTCGCGTGGTCGTCGGCCGCGATCGCGTTATAAAAATCCATCGCCGTTTTCGGGATGAAGTTGAACACGGCCGAGGAATACACCGGCACCCCGATCGCCTTGTAGGCGGCGGCATACACTTCCGCGGTCGGCAAGCCGCCGAGGTAGGTGAAGCGATCACCGAGGCGGCGGCGGATCGATACCATCAGTTCGATTTCGCCGATGCCATCCTTGAAACCGATCAGGTTGGGACAACTGCCGGCGAGTCTGAGCAGCGTCTCCGGCGTCAGGCGGCTGATGCCACGGTTGTAGATGATCACGCCGAACGACACCGAGCGGCACACCGCTTCCACGTGTGCGGCCAATCCGTCCTGACTCGCTTCGGTGAGGTAATGCGGCAACAGCAGAATGCCATGCGCGCCGAGGCGTTCCGCTTCCTGCGCATAAGCGATCGCGTCGCGGGTGGACCCGCCGGCGCCGGCGATGATGGGCACCTTGCCGCGGCAGGTTTCGACCGCAGTCCGGATCACGTCGCTGTATTCGGCGTGCGTGAGGGAAAAGAATTCGCCGGTACCGCCCGCGGCGAACAATGCGCTGGCGCCATACGGAGCCAGCCATTCGAGGCGTTCGATGTAGCTGCCGCGGCGGAAGTTGCCTTGCCCGTCGAAGTCGGTCAGCGGAAACGACAACAGGCCGGCAGATAGAATTTGTTTGAGTTCTTGAGGATCGATGCTCATTTTTTTGGGAGGCCTTCGCCGAGGAATTGGTCGGATGTCTTATGATGTCAGTCATCGTATAACATCAATCGTAATTTATCAAATATTTTTAAGACGAATTCGGTTCGGGACGGAAATGATGGGCGACGGCGGTTGAAATTGCCTGGTGCGGTTGGTAGAGTTGCTGCTACTGCTTTTTCATGTCGCTTTGCGCCAACATCGCCTCATGTGCGCGACGCAGGCGTTCGCGGCTGTTGGTCAGATGATTGCGCATCGCGGCCCGGGCCGCTTCGCTGTCGCCACGGGCAATTGCGTCGTAGATGTCTTCATGTTCGCGCTGCACCCGGTCTAGGTATTCGGATTGCTGGGCGCGCGCCAGCTGCGCGGTATTCAGGCGTTTGCGCGGAATCACGCCGGAGCCGAGATGACTGATGATGTCGATGAAGTAGCGGTTCCCTGTCGCGCCGGCAATCTGGAAATGGAACCGGAAATCCGGTCCGATCGTATCTTCACCGGCCTGCAGGTTATGCTGGAAAGCATCCAGCGCTTCGCGCATCTCCGCAAGCTGTTGCGGTGTGCGGCGCGCCGCCGCCAGGCCGGCGGTTTCCGTTTCCAGGCTGATCCGCAATTCGAGCAGCGCCAGCAAATCCTGCATGGTCGTGATGGTCGCGGGATCGATCGTGATGTTGGCAGTTTTTTGCGCTTCCAGCGCGAAGGTGCCGATGCCGTGCCGCGTTTCGACCAGTCCGGCCGCCTGCAGGTTCGATAACGCTTCCCGCACTACCGTCCGGCTGACGCCCTGCGTCGCCATGATTGCCGACTCGGTCGGCAGCTTGTCGCCGGGCTTGATGCCGCCGTTGCGAATCATCTCGCTCAGCGATGCCGCCACCTCCTGCGACAGGCTCTGCGTTCTCTTGCGGGGACGAAGCAACGGGTTTGCGGTATCGGCAGCGGACATGGTTTGACGGGATGATGGAATGCCGGAGTCGCCGGTTCGGCGCTGTTTGGTGATATGACATCATACCAGAGCGCTCGGCCCGATGTGGGAATCACGCCCGTCGCGAATTGCCCGGCAACGTGCTGATCGAACGCTCCGCACCTGCGCCACGCTGGCGGCCGCCAACGCCACGCAGATCCAGCGGAAGAGTAGAACTCGTACTACGAAAAACTGTCTTTCTCATGGCGGCAATGCATATGAATTTCTATACGCAACGACGAAATGGCCGATCCCTTCTTCAAGAACCGGCTCGCTTGAAAGAGGCTACGCATTCAATCATTGATGGAGAAGCCAATGACGCACAGACTAACGGGGCGCGATAGTAACCGGGCGCTCGCCCACGCGACAACGCATCCGCATGCGGCGCCCGACAGCATCGCGCCGTTCGCGCACGCTTTGCCGTCGCCGAGCGTTGCGCCCCCGATACACATCCAGGGGCTCCGTGGTCACGATCCGAAACAAAACCGATTGCTGGCGGCACTGCCTGCGGCCGATTACGAACGCCTGCTGCCCGAACTGGAATTGGTCACGATGCAGTTCGGCATGGTGGTCTGCGAGCCCGGCATCGAGCTGCAACATGCCTATTTCCCGACCACCTCCATCGTTTCCCTGCTTCATCACACCAAGAACGGCGCATCCGCCGAAACCGCCATGATCGGCAACGAGGGAGTGGTCGGCGTAAGCTTGTTCATGGGCGGCGGATCGGTGCTGACGCGGATGATCGTCAACGGCGCCGGCTATGGCTTTCGGCTGCGAAAAGGCATCCTCGATGAAGAGTTCACACGCGGCGGCGCATTGCAGCAGCTATTGTTGCGTTACACGCAGGCCTTGATCACGCAGACTTCACAAACCGTGGTCTGCAACCGCCACCACAGCGTCATGCAGCAACTGTGCCGCTGGCTGTTGCTTAATCTCGACCGCCTGCCTTCCAATGAAGTCCGCGTGACGCAGGAAACCATCGCCGGCATGCTCGGCGTACGCCGCGAGAGCGTCGGCGCCGCGGCCGGCAAATTGCAGGACGACGGCTACATCCACTACAGCCGCGGCCATATCAATGTCCTCGACCGTTCCGGCCTGGAGGCGCGGGTGTGCGAGTGCTATGCCGGCGTCAAAGAGGAATACGACCGCTTGTTGCGCCATTAGTGCCCTCGCGCGCACGGGAAGAGGACGCCAGGAACGAGTCGGTTCGATCGACTCGCTGAATTGTCCGTAGAATCCTTCCTTTGCGCTTCGAATGCCGCGATGTCCGATCCCACACCGGGCCGCTTTACCGCCGTCCGAACAGAAATCATCGCCCTTTGGCATCTCGCCTGGCCCATGCTGGTCGGTCAGCTCGCGACCGTGGGCATGGGCGTGGCCGACGTCGCCATGACCGGCCACGCCAGCGCCGGCGACCTGGCGGCGGTATCGCTGGGCGCGTCGATCTGGTCGATGGTAATCGTGACCGTGATGGGCGTGATGATGGCGATCAACGCGGTGATCGCGCACGAGGTTGGGGCCGGCGAACTCGGGCGGATTCCGCACGTGGTGCGGCAAGCGTTATGGAAGGCATTCGGCATCGGCTTGATCGCTTTCGTGCTGCTGAATTGCGCCGCGCTGGTGTTCGACCACCTGTCGCTGGAGCCAACGGTGCGCGACCAGGCCGCAATGTTCGTGCATGTCATCAGCTTCGGCCTGCCGCCTTTCGCCGCCTATCGCGCGCTGTACGGCTACACCACGAGCCTGAACCGCACCAAGCCGATCATGATGATCGCGCTCGGCGCGCTGCTGTATAACGTCTTCATCAACTGGCTGCTGATCTACGGCCACTGGGGCATGCCGCGCCTGGGCGGAGTCGGCTGCGCAGTCGCGACCGCGAGCGGACTGTGGCTGATGCTGGCGGCGATCCTGATCTGGATTCGCATCGCGCCTGTCTATCGCCCGACCTTTCCGTTTACGCATTGGGAGGGACCGAACCGGCAGGAGATCGGCGCCATGCTCAGGATGGGGCTGCCGATCGGCATCACCTATTTCGCCGAAGTCAGCGCCTTCGGTGCGGTCGCGCTGCTGGTCGCGCGATTCGGCGTGGTCACCGTATCGGCGCACCAGATCGCGCTCAATTTCGCGTCGCTGGTCTTCATGGTGCCGCTCAGTTTCGGCATCGGTTTGATTACCCGCGTGGGCCATGCGCTGGGCGAGGGCGACCCGGCGCGCGCCCGCTTCGCGGCGTGGGTCGGGGTCGGCATGTCGCTCGCTTTCGCGGTGGCATCGGCCGCCTTCATCGGCGCATTCCGCCACCAGATCGCGGCGGCATACACCTCCGATCCGGCGGTACAGGCGCTGACCGCGCAATTGCTGGTCTTCGCCGCGTGGTTCCAGCTGTCCGACGCGACCCAGGTGGCGGCATCATGCGCGATCCGTGGCTACAAGGTGACGCGGCCGCCGATGATCATCCACCTGACTGCGTTTTGGGGATTTTCGCTGCCGCTGGGCTGCGTGCTCGGGCTGGCGCCGAGCTGGATGCCGTGGCGACCGGCAGTGCCGATGGCGGCGACCGGGTTCTGGATTGGACTGGTATTGGGGTTGACGGTGGCGGCATTGCTGCTGGTGTGGTTCCTCGATCGGCTGTCGTCGCAGCGCGTGCGCGGCGACAACATGTTGACCGCGCGGGCCGGCCTGTATTGAGCTAGCGAAACGCCGGCAACGCGTGCTGCGGGCGAGCGGCCCGGCCCCGATTTCCTGCAACCTGTTCCTTCAAATTGGCAGTTCATCGCATACCGTTGGAACCGCGGGCCGTGCTTGACTAAAGTCTGGTCATCCCAACTCGGTCAACCGGAGAAAACATCATGAACATCGCCAAACACATGGAAGCGATTGCCCTCATCACGATCGCCCTCGCTTGCGTCGCCACCTACGCAGCCGCAGCGATCCCTGCAGCTCACGATACCCCTGCAGTGAGTAGCGAAACCATCCCGACGGTAACCATCATCGGCAAGCGTCTGAGCGCCGCCGAGAAAGCGCGCTTCGTGCTGTAAGCCGAACATTGTCGCGGCATACGGATCTGCTTTCCGTTGGACATCCCCGCGCCTGTCACGCCATTCGAGAGGACCTTGAGAAGGATCAATAGCGTGTGCAGGCAGCTGTGTCAGGGTAGTCGCACACGCTATTCGGAGCGCCATATGGGCAGACAGATCCTCTTGATTCAAGGCCACCCGGATACCTGCCAGCGTCACTTGTGCCATGGCCTGGAAGACGCCTACGGACAAGGTGCGACGGCAGCGGGCCACAACGTCAAACGCATCAACGTCGCCACGCTCGACTTTCCGCTGTTGCGCAGCCAGCACGAATGGGAAAAAGGGGCGCTGCCGCCCACATTGGCCGAAGCGCAAAGCGCCATCGCATGGTGCGAACACATGGTGCTGTTTTTCCCGCTGTGGCTGGGCGACATGCCGGCGCTGCTGAAGGGTTTTCTTGAACAAGTGGCGCGTCCCGGCTTCGCGTTCGCGGCTGAAGGAAAGAATCCATTGGCGCACAAGGCGTTGTCCGGAAGATCGGCGCGCGTGGCGGTCACGATGGGTATGCCGGCATTAATGTATCGTTGGTATTTTCGTGCGCATGGCATCAAGTCGCTCGAGCGAAATATTCTCGGCTTCGTCGGGATCTCACCGGTCCACACGTCCTTGATCGGGCTGACCGGAAACATGAAGCCGGAGACCGCGAGTAAATGGTTGTCCAAACTCGAAAATCTCGGCCGGCAAGGCGAATGACGTGGCTCAAGAAAGACGCAGTGCAAACAAAAAATGACTGCCGCAATTACCGATCGATGAACCCTCAGAAAGGAAGCAGCGTGAACGAGAATTCTGTTATCGCAACAAATAAACGCAACCTCTGGACCCGGGCGCTGTTCATGGTGTTGATGGCCTTCGTGTTCCAGCTATGCGGAACGCTGCTGTTCATCGTGGCGATCCTTCAACTTGCGATATCCCTGGTGAGCGACGGTCCGAATCAGCGGCTGCGTTCGTTTGGCCGCAGTCTGGGACATTACCTGCAGCAAATCGCGTTGTTCCTGACCTTTGGATCGGAAGATATTCCTTTCCCGTTCAACGATTGGCCATCGGGCGACTAGAGAAAAAAGGAATTCCCGGCTCACACGAAGAATCTTCTGTGCCGGGGCTGCGTGCTATTCGGGCAGATAGCGCCAGTAGAAGGCGTGCGGATGAAACAGAAACTGCTTCTCGATTTCTTTGGTGACGATTTGCTCCGCCAGAAAAAGCGCCTTCAGATTGGTCGTGCGTTTCAGCGTGAGGTAGACGCGCAATGTCTTCGTCGCTGAAGAATTGTGCAACTCCAGATCGGTCACTTCGATTTCCATGCCTTTCAACTTCTTCTTGATAAACGTGGAAACATCGGCGTTGACCGTGTTGAAAAGCTCCTGGCTGATTACCGGATGCGACATGTTAGAAGACACTCCATTCTGAAACAGGCTGTGGACAAATTCGGCTTCAACTGCATGAACGACTGACCGTCCGGTTCCAGAGATTCACTACACCTGCAATCTATCCAAGTGTCAGCGAAGTGCGTTGATCAATTCAATCAGCTCCCCGGGCTGCACCGGCTTGTGCAGGAACGCCGTGGCACCCTGGCGCAAGCCCCACACCCGGTCCGATTCCATATCCTTGCTAGTCAGCAGGATCACCGGAATGTGCCAGGTGGTCTCGTCCGTCGTAATGACGCGGGTAGCCTGGAATCCATTCAATACAGGCATCACCACGTCCATGATGATCAGATCCGGCATTTCGCTTTTTGCTTTGGTGACGGCCTCGGTCCCATCGTTGGCGGTCAGGACCTCGTAGCCCTCTTCGGCGAGTATGGCCGAAAGGACAAGTCTTTGCGTCAACGAGTCATCCACCACCAGTATTTTTTGAATCGCCATTACCGGTTCCTTGTTGTAATCGTGCAGCGCAGGACTGTCATCCCGTTAGAACCGGCGGCGTGCAGGCACCGCAGTCAGTGGCGAATTCCCAATTACAAGGACAGTGCTAGACACCCGAGGGACAGACTTGTTGCTACATATTATAGAAATTCGAATCCAATATCCAGCGCCAAGCATGGAGCGGAATCACTCCTCATGCCCCGATATATCGGCCCGCTCTTCATCGGTCTTGCTTAACCATTGTCGATGAAGCATCCTTTCCAGGGGCCGGCCCAGAACGAACAAGAGCAAAACGATCACCGCCGCCACGCCGGCAATCTGCCACGATCCCATACCGCAAACGATCCCCAACGCAGCGGTCACCCAAATAGACGCCGCGGTGGTCAATCCGCGCACTTTTTCAGTCGTATGGTCGTGGATGATGACGCCCGCCCCGAGGAAGCCGATGCCGGTGATGATGCCCTGAATCGTGCGGCTTACCGCTGCCGAATCATATGCCCCGTGGGAAAACGCAAAATCCATGCTCGCCATCGTCACCAGCGATGCCCCGAGCGCGACCAGCCCAAGCGTCTTGATGCCGGTTGGTTTGCCGTGCAAATTGCGATCAAGCCCGATGGCGCATCCGACGAGCACGGCAGAGACCAGGCGAAATATGATTTCAGAATAATCGATCATCGTAAGCTTCCATTGTGGTACCGGTTAATCGGATAGTTCAGCATAGTCTCAAAACGGGCCTTTGAATATTCTGAACTTACTTGCTGATGCGCTCTCTGAAAGATGTGCAATATCAATCGTTTCAGGAGGCTCCATGCGCAATATCCTCATTTCCCTCGTAGTCGCGACCGCCTTGTTGGCGTCGACCGCGCATTCGTCAGAGAGCACTATGCGCCCGGGGCTATGGGAAGTGAAAACGAGTTCGGATCTGCTGAAGCTGGCATCGCAGATTCCGCCGGATCAGATGCAACAGTTGATGAGCCTCGCCAAGCAGAATGGATTCGAGCTGCCGCCGATTCGCGATGGTGCGGCAATTTCCAGCGTCTGCATTACCCAAAAAATGGCGGATCAAAAAAGCCCGCTCGATTTCCTGCAGAACCAATCGGGATGCAGCGCCAAAGACGCGAGCCATGTCGGCAGCAAATACAAATTGAACTTCGTTTGCGCCAACGCCAACCTGCGCGGAAATGGAACCGCGGAAGGAACCTTTACGAACCCGGAGAGCTTTTCGGGGCGAACTGAATTCGATGGGGTTGCACAGGGAAATCCGGTCAATGAACATGCCGATGTCAATGGTCGATGGGTCGGTGCAAGCTGCGGAACGGTGAGGCCGGCGCAGTGATTGCGGATGCGTCCGGCGAATATCGCGCGAGCCGGTTCGCAGGAACCTGACGAATATCAGCGAGTACCTCTCCGACTCTCCCGTTCCGCGTCTTTCACAAGCGCGCCTTGCGGCAGCCAAACTCTGATACTCTTTCGTCATGAGCATCCTTCTCGCCATGTGGGCTAAACGCTTGACGCGTCCCAAGCAGCCACGTCGGCCGCTGATCCACAGAACAAGGGCAAGATGAATCGCGTCGCACGCCTGCTCATTCCCGACCACGCACCCGAACAGGCATTGCGCCTGAAGCGCGTGCTGCTCGGCGGCGTCTCCTACCTCTTTACGCTATTGCTGGTGTTGGCATTCTGGTGGCTGGGTTATTTCGATGGAAAAGTGGTCGTGACGTATGTAGCGATCATTTTGACAGTCAACCTCGGATTTTATCTGCTGGTCCGCAGTGGCTTGAACCTGCGCTTCGCCGACCCCAGCCTGACCTTGGCCCAGATTGCCATATCGCTTCCCACCGGCCTGTATGTGATGTATTACGCCAGGGACGCGCGCGGCGTGTTCCTGTTGTTGGCCCTGTCGGCGTCGATGTACGGCCTGTTCCAGTTCCGCACGCGCGATTTCGTCATCCTGACCACGGTCCTGTTAGGAGGATATGCCGCGTTGATCGTGTCGCTCATGGCCCGGCGGCCGCATGAAATCAATCTGCAAATCGAAATCCTCCAGTTGATTGCGCTGGCTGCCGCGCTATTGCAGTTCAGCGCGTTGGGCAGCTATATCGGCGGTCTTCGCCACAAGGTCAAAGAGAAGAATCAGGAACTGGCGAAACGCAATGTCGAACTGGAACAGGCGTTGCACCGGAACCAGGAGCTGGCGATCCGCGACGAACTCACCGGCGTGTTCAACCGCCGCTATCTGATGGAAATAATCAGCAGGGAAAAACAACGCAGCGATCGCACCGGACGGGTCTTTTCAATTTGCATCGTCGATGTCGATTTTTTCAAGAATGTCAATGACACATACGGTCATCTGGCAGGCGATGAAGTGCTTCGCACGATTGCCAGGACCGCGTCCGATGCGATGCGCCAAACCGATTATTTCGGCCGTTACGGGGGCGAGGAATTCGCTCTCGTATTAACCGATACCATGGTTGAAGGCGCACTGATCACTGCCGAACGCGTGAGGCTACGCATTGAGAATTTGTCTTTTCCCGAAATCAATGCCGGTCTCAAAGTGACCGTTTCGATCGGTATCGCAGACTCGCGACGCAACGAGGATACCAGTGCGACTTTCAGGCATGCCGACCAGGCGCTGTACCATGCCAAGGAGAACGGCCGCAATCAATGCGTCGTCGCCGGCTTGAGAACGCTGGATTCGTGACCGGCGGTTTTTTCTTCCGCACGGAGATTGATTCGCGCTGCACCGTGCAGCTCATCGCGCAAGCAGGCACGGTTCAATCCGCGCAGGACCTGCCGTCAATTTCCGCCAGCCTCTGACGGACGCGTTCCTGCACCGCCGGATCGCTCAAGCCGAGCCGGTCGCTGGTCTGAATCAAATGCTCCTTGCACCAGGCCGGCCACCCGAAGGCATCGTCATCGAGCGCAAACCAGTGCGACGGCTTGCGGCGCTCAACGTCGCCCCAGATCTGCATGCCGCGCGACATGGTGTCGAACTCCGCTTTCACAATTTTCGGATGCAGAAAAGTCGCCCCGACCACCCTCTCCTGCAGCGATTTTGACAGCTCATGCTTGGCCGCATTAAACCCTAATTCGCGCACCCAGGTGGTCGACAAAACGATCTTCAGGTCCGGGTAGGGTGCAAGCAATTCATCGAGTATCGGCATCCATTCAAAGAAGATGCGGCCGACAGTCTTGATGGTCATGCCCGTGGTGCGATTGCGAAGTACATTGCCGTCGTGCAGGACGGCGTCATAGTCCAGATAACAGATCTTCATCGTAATGTCGGAAGCAAAACCAGCAGTATCCTTCAATTCCGACAAATAGAATACAAGGCGCTGCCCTCCGTTTAGGCGTCGCTGCCCGGCCGCCGCCGTCAACCCCGCTTCGGAATATCCAGTCCGCGCACTACCGCCGGCCGCGCGACGAAGCTATCCAGCGCCCGCAGCACATGAGGGAAATCGCTAATCCCGACCAGGTCGCCAGCCCCATAGAAGCCGATCAGGTTGCGCACCGCTGGAAACGTGGCGATATCGGCGATCGTGTAGGCGTCGCCCATGATCCAGGTGCGGTCGGCCAGTTGCCGGTCGAGTACGCCGAGCAGGCGCCTCGACTCTGCCGCGTAGTGCTCCCGCGGGCGCTTGTCGTCGTAATCCTTGCCGGCGAACTTGGTAAAGAAGCCGAGTTGGCCGAACATCGGGCCGATACCGCCCATCTGGAACATCAGCCACTGGATCGTCTGGTAGCGGCCGGCAGAATCCTGCGGCATGAATTGCCCGGTCTTCTCCGCCAGGTAGATCAGGATCGCACCGGATTCGAACAGCGCAAGCGGCTTGCGATCCGGACCGTCGGGATCGATGATGGCCGGGATCTTGTTGTTGGGGTTGAGCGACAGGAACTCAGGCGAGGTCTGATCGTTGGTGTCGAAGCTGACAAGATGGGGCTCGTAGGGCAACCCTGTTTCTTCGAGCATGATCGAAACCTTGACACCGTTGGGCGTGGGTAGAGAATAGAGCTGCAACCGGTCGGGATGCCGGGCGGGCCATTTCTTGGTGATCGGAAAAGCGGAGAGATCGGTCATCATGAATCCTTTTGGAGAGAGCGATGGCGCTGAGGCCTATGCCTGTCGATCACAACGACGGACAGAACGACCAATATAAACACTTTCGTCTTTTCTTGCCGTAGCGGGCAGTTGGGTGCTCACCCACTGGGCAGGGCGGGTCTCTCCGTGGCGATCGGCGGTGACTTTTGGCCTGTTTGAACGCGATCGGTAGAACTTGAAATATACTGACACACCGAAGCTGGCAGAGGAATCAACCCTCCCCGCCTCAGGAAGTCGCGGATTCGATACCGTTCCATGCGTGTCGCCATTTGGCGCCATCTGAAGATAGCTGTTCTGACAAAGTGGAGAATAAAAAATGTCATTGAAAAATCTAATGGTTCACCTTGACCATGGCGAACGCACTGCGGCAAGGCTGGCGCTGGCGGCATCGCTCGCACATCAACACC
>DHXL01000288.1 GCA_002415335.1 Oxalobacteraceae bacterium UBA5157 | reverse complement strand
ATCCATTCGCGCGCTGCCCGGCCGATCATTGTCAGGATGCGTCGTCCGAAAGAAACGCTGCCGGATCGCATGAGCAGGCTTTGCGTCATGGTCCGGCTCCGAAGCGCAGCGGTAAGCCGGCTCCGTCAACATGCAGACGATTCCGTATTTGCCGCTCAACTCTTGACACGGGTTATCTTTGTTCCTTCCAGTGTCAGGTTCGCCATCAGGCCGGCGTTGGTCACGACAAACGCGAGGATCGGAGCGGTTGCCGAATTGACGTCGATGCTGCCATTCGCGCCAACCTTCAGCACCGCGACCGATGCGTCGGCGCCGACCGACCAGCCCTCGCTCCTGCGGAATTTATCGAGCGCGTCCTGCGTCATGAACAGAAAGATGATCGCCTTTGATTGCGCGCCGATCTGCAATCCAACCGAGAGCGATGCCAAATTGTAATACTCGGGTGCAGTGTTGCGGACGCGCAGCGCTCCCTCGCCAAATTGCCCGCCTACGCCGAACCCTGCGGCGATCACCGACGGAAAGGCCAATACGCCATTGGCCTTTGCAACCAGTTCGCGCGATCCCGGCACGCTGGCATACAGATGCGCCAGGCTTGCATCAATGCTCGTATTGATTTCGCGGTGATGGCTGGCTAGTGCTCTAGTGTCGCCCGTGGGAGCCGTAGTGGTTGCCGTGGTCGTGCAGCCGGCCAGCAGCAAGCTGCTCGCCGCGAAGAGCACAGTGTCAAGTACGAAATCGCGTCGTTGCATGATGGTCTCCGTCCAGCCCGGTCGATAAGCGCATCGTAAAAGGCAACCCGCAATCTCGGATTACCTGAACCGCTAGTCAAAATATACTCAGCGGTATCTTGCCCGGTTTGATAATCGTCATGATTCAGCTTTGTTTTTTATGGAGCCAGTCATGCTTTTCGCAGAGCTGCCCGCCGGCCATCGCGCCTCTGTCGGCATCATCCTACCGGCATTGGTGAGTAGCGCGGATTGACTTCGGATACCGGTTGCAGATACTTGTCCCCAGGCCGGATATCAACGGTGATCTATGATGCGCAGCCAAAAATGGCTCGTGGGCATCGCCGGTGCATTGCTCGCGGCAGCAATCGCGCTTTATTTTCTGGACTGGAATCTGCTGCGGTCTTACATCAGGCACCGCGTTACCAGCGTGACCGGCAGAAGCTTCGCCATCAATGGCGACCTGAAGGTGCGACTCTCGCTTCGCCCGCGCATCGGCTCCAGGCGGCGTTCCCCATCACAACGTCGAATGCGCTCGCCCGTCTGATCGGCGGCGACAGGCGGACGCCGTTCGACTGCATGGTGAGCAACCTGAACGCCGTCAACGGTGACTTCCGGATACAGGCGATGGTACTCGACACGCCAAAGGTCAATGTCCATGGCAGCGGTAATGTACGGATGGACACTGAAGCGCTGAACGTGGCGCTCGCAGCCGAATCGAAAGACTTCAGTCTCGCGTCCTGTAGGCGCCGCTCTTTTCTACCGGCCGACTTTCCAATGCTGCCGAGGGCACCTCGGTCGACTTGCTTTCCGCACCGGCGGTCGGCGCGACGGCAACGCCGCTTGCTTTTTTGCGCCCGGCATACTCGGCCGCAAGCCGATCTTGCACTTTCGCCAGAGTAACCTGCTCGCTCGCCGCATCGGCCAGCTGTTGCGGCGACGGCGGCGGTAACTTTGCGGCGGCCGTACCACTCAGGCAAATGGATATCAGGATCATGCCGGGGCGAAAGCACGAGAGACGGAATATGTTTTCCTCCACAAAAAGATCGCCCTTAAAAATCGACAATCTGTCCGCTGTGAAGTTCCGATCTTTACAATTTACTTCGTTGATCGACCTTGAAAATTTACGATTATCCAGCCTATCTACGCCTTCGAGTTCGGACTAGAATATTCTCGATAGATTCATCATTCAGTGGGAATATTGTCAGTGCGAAACCAGAACTTCCGCATTTTAAGCGAGCACTCAACATGATAAAACTCTTGATTGTTGACGACCATGCGGTCGTGCGCGCAGGGATTCAGCACTTTCTCGCTGAGATACCGGACATAGAAGTAGGGGGAGAAGCCGCAACGGCAGCCGAAGCGATGCGGATGGTGCGCGCACAGGACTGGGATATCGTTGTGCTGGACATCGGTATGCCGGATCGCAGCGGTGTCGACGTACTGATGCAGATAAAGCGTGAAAAGCCGCAGTTGCCGGTATTAATTCTTAGCATGCACCCCGAGAATCGCTACGCGGTGAAAATATTGCGCAGCGGCGCAAGCGGCTATGTGCAAAAGGAGGCACTGGCGATTGAACTAATCGACGCAATTCGCACTATTTCGCGTGGCCACAAATACATCAGTCACACGGTGGCCGAGTTGTTGACGATGGATCTGGAAACAGACGCTGATAAGCCCTTGCACGAAAAACTGTCGACCCGCGAGTACGAGATTTTCTATCGATTGAGCCGGGGTGAAGGCAGTACCAAAATCGCCGACGATTTATGCCTGAGCGTAAAAACGGTCAGCACGTATCGCGCACGCATTCTGCAGAAAATGAATATGTCAAATAACGCCGATATCATCTACTACGCAATCAAAGAGAAACTCATCGATTAACATTCATCGTCAGGATGCCACCGCCAACGGTGCTCCCCGCGTTCAATGCGTGAGCAACGCGATCAGGGTAATTTCCGGGGTCGGAATGCCAAGCAGGTGGAGCAAGCTAGAAGGCCTAACGCGAACTCATCAGGCGGCTCAATAGAAAGCCGGCCGCGACTGCAATTCCGATGACCGTCAGCGGCTTCGCTCTAATCAAAGTGCGAGCGCTGCCGACTGCGCGCTCCTGTAGATCACTCAGCTGTTCAGCGCTTGCTCCCATCGCTTCGCTTGCCTTGGACACTGCCTTGGCCAATGCTTCCATGGCGGTCTGCGCACCCGCCGCGACGCGATCGGCCGCAGGCTTTGCGGCTTCGGAAAGCTTGTCCACGGCGCCGTGCATGCTGCTGCTGGCCTGATCGATTTTTTGATCAGCCATCTTGTTGACTTGACTCGGCACAGATTCTGAGGTTTGCAAAGTGGCCATGATGATTCCTTTTATGATGAAGAAGTACGCACACAATCGAGAACCCGCGAAACGGGAGCGGCACAGACCGCCATGACATGCCGCACGAGCCCTCGTTTTTTACATGCTAGCATCGCGACTGACCGTGCAATATAGGAGAGCGCCGATTGTCCTGTCAGACAAACGGAACCATGCCGGATCGAGAGGCGGCATTTCCCGGTGATACTTGGAAGCGACCTTTTCACTTGCGAACCGTTAGGCTCCCGTAGATTGGCCGCTGAGTGAAGCCGCACTACTTAACTCGACGCCTATCCGATCGTGCCCGGCGCGAACGCCAGACTTGACGGAGCGGTAGCCGTCCAAGTCGCAGTCGTGATCCGGTATTGACTTGAGCGGCAGGTAAGCCTCCACCGAAGTGCCGCCGTGCCCGTTCATGGCTTGACGTACCGTCAGGCCGCCGCCAAGCAACAATATTCGTTCGCGCATGCCTGACAGGCCGTGCGACTTCGGCTTGTTTAGCGCATCCGGCGCGATCCCGATCCCATCGTCGACAACCTGCAGGCTGAGCCCATCGCCCTTGGCTTGAAGCGATACCCACACTTGCGTCGCCTGCGCATACTTGGCGGCATTCGTCAGCGCCTCTTGCGCGATTCTGAATAGCGCGATGGCGGGAGCGGAATTGATCTCATCAAATTCTTCGCAGATGTTGGCATGCACCCGCAGGCCGCTTATTTTTCCGAACTCCTGGGCATGCTCCCGCAACGCCGTCGACAGACCCATGTTGTCCAACATGCTCGGTCGCAAATTTTCGATGAGGCGGCGTTTCAAATTTACCGTCTCCTTGAGCGTCGAGATGGCGCGCCGCAGTCGGCTCGCCAGCTCGGGATTGAATTGCGTGAGCTTGTCGGCGACCACTGCGATGTCCATTGCGATGACGGTTAAGTTTGACCCCAATTCGTCGTGCAACTCGCGCGCGAGCTTCGCCTTTTCTTCTTCCGCGACATTGATCAAATGACGGGATAAGACGGACAACTGTTCCGTCCGCGCAAGGACATTGGCTTCGAGATTGTCGTTGGTGCGCTGCAGCTTCTGTTCGACGGATAGACGCTTGTAAAAATTGCGCTTGATCAGCCGATAAAACAGGATGAGGACCAGCACGGCGATGCCATTGATGACCATCCCGACCATGACGGCTTTCCGGTATCCATCGTAAAACAGCTTGCTCCGTGCTGCCAGCAGTTCATTTTCTTCCCGCTCCATAACGACTACCAGCAGACGGATTTCGTCCAGTGAGTCGATTCCCTTCGCCTGTCTTGCCTGGGCCACTATTTTCCCGAGTCCGCCGCTGTCGAATGCGGCGATACTTTGGTCCAGTTGGCGAATTTTCCCGGCGAACAAGGTCTGCAGCTGACCCAGGTATTTCATTTGAGCGGGATTGCTCGCCAACAAGGCAGAGAGCGCCTTGAATTCGCTCTCGATCCTGTCTTTTGCAGTCTTCACCGGCCCAAGATAGACTTTGTCACCGGTCAAAAAATACCCGCGCGTGCTGCTCTCTGCGTCCATGATCAGCACGGTGATGTACTTGAGATTATCCTTGATATCCCACGCGTGTTCGATGGAGGCGTTAGTGCGGCGAAGGGTTTTCAGGTTGTCGTACAGACTGAACGCGTTGCCGAATAGAATAGCGGCGCAGAGCGCGAAAATGACCGTAATGTAAGAGGGCAGGGAGTCAGAAAATTTCTTCATTTTCACCGTCGAAGGCGTTGTTCTCCGATTCGCTCATGGTGGGTGGCCGTCGCGTCGCTGTGAAGATGGCTTCCATTCATTCTGGTCGAACTCCCATGTCAGACTCTCATCAATTTGAGAAGTTCTATGCGCAGTCAAAATTTTTGACCAGTCATCAACAAGAGATCGATGCGGTCTAGCGGACGTTTCTTGATGCCAGCAAACGGTCGTATTCCTTTCTCAGGCCGGCGTAGCATTCGCACGCGCGATTTTCCAGGCCTGGACGATCCAGTACGGTGATGCGTCCGCGCGCGTATTCGATCACGCCATCCGCATGCAGCTTGTTGGCGGCACACGTGATAGATTCACGCCGTACGCCAAGCATGGTCGCAATCAGGCTTTGCGTGACGCAGATTTCATTCACTGATATCCGGTCGAGCGTCAGCAGTAGCCAGCGGCATAATTGCTGCGAGACGCTGTGATGCCGATTGCACACTGCGGTCTGCGACATTTGTGCAAGCAGCGCCTGGGTATAGTTCAGCAGACGCCGCTGAAGGGCGCCGCCGCGGGCGAATTCTTCCCTGAGGAGATTCGATTTCAGGCGGAAGCCGTATCCTCCGCTCTTGACGGTGGCGCGATTCAGGCTCTTGCCGCCGCCCATGAACAGAGTCACCCCGAGCATTCCCTCATTTCCGATGACCGCTGTTTCGGCCGAGCTGCCGTCCCTTGTCTCGTGCAACAGCGACACAACACTGCTCGTCGGAAAGTAAACATGCGTCATTTGCATGTCTGTCTCGCACACGGCCATCCCGAACGGCATAACGACAAACTCGAGGTCGGGCAGCAGTCGCTGGAAATCCCTTGGCGGAAGAGCGGCCAGCAAGTGATTTTGTAACGGGTCATGTCCATACAGGCCCTGCAGCCGGATGGGCGTGATGCTACGCGCATCGGGGGCAACCGCTTTTGCGGCCGTTGTTTCGTCCCTGTTTTCCAAGCCAAGACTGACTGTCCCAACGCTGCCCAGAGACTGATCCATTTGATTTTCCTCCTGCGGGATCGGATTCCCGTTTCCTTTTCCGATTTCCGCGTCTATATCATCGGCGAGTCAAAGGCTATGCGGAAGCAGCACTTTTCCTATTTTCTTGTGGGATCGCACCGACACACTTTTATGCCACCCGGCGCAAGGCAATGTGCGCAACAAGCTGGCGTGATGCTGTCCTACAGCGGTATCAGCTTATGTCCGATGCGCGAGGCAGCCCGCAGATGCTAGCCTGTGAGCTACAAGCTGGAGCAACCGGCTGATACGACATTTACGATGTGATTGATCACCAATTAATCCAATGGCCTCGACCTCTGTTCGAACGCAGCGATCTCCGATCCGGGTGTATCTGATCGAGGATTCGGAGGCGATTCGGGAATTGATCTATGAGGATTTCGCAGCGATTCCGGGCATCGCAATGGCGGGATACGCTACGACGGAGAGCGATGCAATGAGCCGGCTTGGCAGCGAACGCTTTGACGTCATCATTTTCGATATCCAACTACAGCAAGGAAACGGCATAAATCTGCTGCGCGCACTCGCCAGAAGCGACCAGCAATCAGGAGCCGTCAAGGTGGTGTTCAGCAATCACGTTGACGACCCCTACCGCCGGCTGTGCGAGCAATACGGGGTGCGCCACTTCTTCGACAAAGCGTCCGAATTTTCCCGCTTGCGCGACGTCGTGGCTCAAATGGCAGTGGAGGGTGTGCCCTGCTGAGCGTTCCCGTCAGCCAACGGCCGACGCGGCACCCGCGCAGCGGTTTGGTATGACCCGCTGCAACTTCCCGTTCACAACCGCGACATTGACCAGGCATCGGACCGCCGAGACCGATGCCCACGTACACCAATGCCAGCTCTTTCTCGATGAATGTGGAGCATCGAAATCGCGGGATGCTGCCGTTGACATGAGGCATCTAATCGCGTATTCTTATCATTAGCTCTCTAATGATAAGTGCGACTATTTAAATGCAAAACATTCAAGAACGCTTTTCCTCCGCCTTGTTCCACACCGCTCGCGTGTGGCGACTGTCGCTGGACAAACGGCTGAAGCATCTTGGGCTGGGGCAAGCCGGATGGACAGCCATCGCACTGATTGCCAAATCGGAGGAGCCGCTATCGCAGTCCGAATTGGCACTGCGTGTCGGCGTGGAAGGGGCCACGATGGTGGCCACGATCGATCGCTTGGCGGCTGCCGGCCTCGTGGAGCGTCACGTGTCGCCAACCGACCGGCGAGTCAGGTTGATTTCGCTGACGCAAGCGGGGTCTGCGCAATATCAGATCGTTCGCGCCGAGGCCGAGATTTTTAGACGCGAGTTGCTGGCTGGTGTCGACGAAACAATGCTGCTCAAAGTGACCGAATTGCTGGAGAGCTTGCGCGAAGCCGCGGAGGCCGGCAAATGAACAGGACGCTAAAAATCGGCATTGCGGTTTTGCTGCTCGTGGTCGGCGCGGCTGGCGGAGCCTGGTACTGGATAAGATCCGAGCATACGCGGGCTACTGACAACGCTTACGTCAATGCCGATATTGTCCAGGTTGCCAGTCAGGTGAACGGCCAGATTGCCGGCGTCGATGTCCACGAAGGGCAACCGGTGACTGCAGGACAGCTGTTGTTCGAGCTGGACCCGACTCCTTTGAAACTGGCGCTGTCGATGGCCGAAGCGAAGTTGGCGGAAGCGGAACAAGGAACGCGCGAGGATCAAACTACCGTCGCTGCGAATCAGGCCACTGTTATGCAGGCGGCGGCCGACCTGGGCAGCGCGCGCAGCGCTTTTCTGCGTACGCAAGCGCTGGTGAAGCAGAATTTCATCTCGAAACAGGCGGAAGATGACGCATTGGCAAAGACCAGGACCGCGCAAGCAATGCTCGCGCAGACCGAGGCACGACTGGCCGGTGCAAAGATGCATACCACTGCCGTCGGCGGCGCGACTCCATCGGTACTGGCTGCGCGCGCGGCAGTGGACCAGGCGCGCCTCGATCTCGCGCATACCCGCGTAGTGGCAAGCAAGGACGGATGGATTTCCAATCTGACGCTCACGCCTGGCACGATGGTGACCGCCAACGTTCCCTTGTTTGCGCTGATTGCGCGCGGGAGCTTTTGGGTCGATGCCAATTTCAAGGAAACCGAGTTGCCGGGAATTCAGGTCGGCGAGCCGGCGGACATCGAGATCGACATGCAGCCCGGCCAGCATTTTCACGGCAAGGTGCAATCGATCGGCAACGGTACCGGCGCAGCATTTTCGTTGCTACCCGCGCAGAATGCGACCGGCAACTGGGTGAAAGTGACCCAACGGGTGCCCGTGCGGATTCGTTTTGCCGGGAACGATATCATGCAAGCCTTCCGGGTCGGCGCCAGCGCTCATGTCGCCATCGATCTGAAAGACTGAGCGGTGAACGTAAGTCGATTCTGGATTGCCGTCTCGGTGATGTCCGCGACGGTCATGCAGGTGCTCGATACGACGATCATCAATGTGGCGCTGCCGCACATGATTGGCGAACTCGGCGCAACTGCGGACTCGATTTCCTGGACCTTGACTTCGTATCTGATGGGTGCGGCGGTGCTGATGCCGCTGGCCGGTTTCTTTACCGACCGCCTCGGCCGCAAGAAGTACCTGCTGATCAGTATTATCGGCTTTGTCATCGCATCGGCGCTGTGCGGTCTTTCCACCAGCCTGACGGAAATGGTTATTTTCCGGCTGCTGCAAGGCGTGTTCGGTGCGGCGCTTGTGCCGCTTTCCCAGGCCATCATGGTCGAGACATTTCCGATCGAATCGCGCGGCAAGGCGATGGCGATCTGGGGGATGGGTGTGATGGTGGCGCCGATCCTGGGGCCGACCCTGGGCGGCTATCTAACCGAAGCCATGTCCTGGCGCTGGGCGTTTTATATCAATGTCCCGATCGGCGTCGTTTCGTTCCTGCTCGCGTCACGGTTTGTACCTGACACACCGATTCGTGCACGTCAAATGGATTGGACCGGATTCGGTTCTCTGGCGATCGCGATTGCGGCGTCTCAACTGGTACTCGACCGCGGCGCGGAAAAGGATTGGTTTGAATCGGGCACGATTACGGCGACCGCTGTGATTGCCGTGATTGCGTTCGTGGTTTTTCTTTGGAAGAGTCTGCGACCGCAGGAGCACCCGGTATTCGATCTTCGGGTGCTGAAGGACCGGAATTTTGCAGTTTCTTGTCTCATCATGTTGAGCACCGGACTGGGTGTATATGGCGCGCAATTGCTGTTGCCGCTTTACCTTGAAAACCTGTTGGGCTTCCCAACCCTGCAAGCAGGGCTTTACCTGATGCCGCGCGGAATTGCCACATTTGTCAGCATGAGCCTGGTTGGACGCTTCTCCAACCGATTCAGCCCGCGCAGCATGGTCTTCGTCGGGATGCTTCTGAGTTTCGCCGGCGCGTTGGAAATGACGCGACTATCGCCGCAGGCAGCCGGTTCCGTCATATTTCTTCCGATGATATTGCAGGGTCTGGGCATGGGGTTGATCTTTATTCCGCTGTCATCCCTGGCGTTCGCATCGATTCCGATCCGGCTCGCTCCGGAAGCAGCCGGCCTGTACAGCCTGATGCG
>DHXL01000291.1 GCA_002415335.1 Oxalobacteraceae bacterium UBA5157 | reverse complement strand
TACTGGTCGCCCCTATCCCGATTTCTTCGAAAATTCGCTACAATCCACCATCCTTGACGTTGACGTAAACGTCACTTCTCACTCAGGTTCTTATCGTCACTGCTCGTTTTCAATCCTTGTTTTTCAACTCTCCAAAGAGGAACCAGATGCAAATCCAGAATAGCGTGTTCATCATTACCGGCGGAGCGTCCGGCCTGGGCGCGGCCACCGCGCGCATGATCGTCGAGAACGGCGGCAAGGTCGTGCTGGCCGACGTACAGGTCGAGGCCGGCGAAAATCTCGCGGCAGAATTGAACGGCAAGTTCGTCAAGTGCGACGTGACCTCCGAAGCCGATGGCAAGGCCGTGGTGGACGCGGCGCTGGCATTGGGCACGCTGCGCGGGCTGGTCAATTGCGCCGGGGTCGCCCCGGCGGTGAAGACGGTCGGCAAGGACGGTGCCCATCCGCTCGACATATTTCAGCGCACCGTCAACATCAACCTGGTCGGCACGTTCAACATGGCGCGTCTGGCAGCCGACGCAATGTCGAAAACCGAAGCTAACGAGCAGGGCGAACGCGGCGTCATCATCAACACGGCGTCAGTGGCTGCCTATGACGGCCAGATCGGGCAAGCGGCGTACGCCTCCTCCAAGGCAGCGGTGGTCGGCTTGACGCTGCCGATGGCACGCGACTTGTCGCGCAACGGCATTCGTGTGATGACGATCGCGCCGGGGATTTTCGAGACACCGATGCTGATGGGCATGCCGGAAGACGTGCGCGACGCATTGGGCCGCATGGTGCCGTTTCCACCGCGTCTGGGCCGGCCATCGGAATATGCGCATTTGGCCAGGACCATTATTGAAAACGTGATGCTGAACGGTGAGACGATCCGCCTCGATGGCGCGATTCGCATGCAACCAAAGTAGCGCCAGCGGTCGTTACGCCGCCTAATTGGCGAAATGGATAATCAAGACTAGACTGAGGCAAGCGTCGCGCTTGCCGTTTACTTTTCTTAATATCTCGCGGGAAAGAGTCAAGTGGTAGCGTTACTCTATCCCTCGATTGATCGGAAATGTCGGAAGAGTCAAGCGACTGGTCTCCTCCACCTCATTTGATCGGACTTCAACATGAAATCCAGACTGACCGTTATCGTGCTCGTCGCGACCCTGCTCGCAGGATGCGCCAGCACCGCACCCGCTTTCCGCTATCGGGTTCCGGCGCCCGGCATGCAAGCGCCGGAAGGCGCCAGCGGCTATGTCGAAAAATCCGGTTGGGTCGCGAAAAAATACATGGTGGCCGCCGCCAATCCGATCGCGGCCGATGCCGGATATCAAGTGCTGAAAGCAGGCGGTGCCGCGATCGATGCGGCGATCGCGACGCAGATGGTGTTGAATCTGGTCGAGCCGCAATCATCCGGTATCGGCGGCGGGGCTTTTCTCATGCTTTTCGACGGCAACGCCGTCAAGGCGTTCGACGGCCGCGAGACAGCGCCGGCCAGCGCAACCGAAAGATTGTTCCAGACTGCTGATGGCAAGCCGATGAGCTTTTACGACGGTGTGGTGGGCGGCCGCTCGGTCGGTGCGCCGGGCGTCCTGCGCATGCTCGAACTGGCGCATAAACAATACGGAAAATTGCCATGGGCCGCGCTCTTTTCGCCTGCGATCAAGCTGGCCGAAGACGGTTTCGCGGTGAGCCCGCGGTTGAATGCGTTGCTGGCATCGGACCTGTACCTGAAGAGAGATCCGACCGCCGCCGCTTATTTTTACGATACCGACGGCAATCCGCGTCCAGTCGGCTATCGCTTGAAAAATCCGGAACTCGCGAAGGTCTTGCGCGAAATTGCGGTCGGTGGTGCCGACGCGTTTTACCTCGGGCACATTGCCAAGGACATCGAAACAAAAGTCTATGGACATTCGACCAATCCCGGCGAATTGAGTGCCGCCGACATCGCGGGCTATCAAGCCAAGGTGCGTGATCCGATCTGTACTGACTACAAACGCTGGACCGTATGCGGGATGCCGCCGCCTTCATCGGGGGGCATCGCGCTGGCCCAGATGCTGGGCATGCTGGAGACCAGGGACATCAGTGCGTTTGCGCCGAAGGACGGGCAATTGTCGGTTGATGCGGTGCATCTGTTTTCGGAAGTGGGGCGGCTCGCCTATGCGGATCGCGCCCGCTATGTGGCCGATACCGATTTCGTGCCCTTGCCGGGACATGGCGTCGGCGCTTTGCTCGACAAGAAATACCTGGCACAGCGCGCGGCCCTGATCACCGATCGATCGATGGGTACGGCCAGCTTCGGCACATCGCCGACAGTGGCATTGACCGCCGGCGGTCTCGACACCTCGCCGGAGTTCCCGTGCACGTCGCATATCTCGATTGTCGACGGCTACGGGGGCGCGATATCGATGACGACCACGATCGAAGACGCATTCGGTTCGCGCCAAATGGTGGATGGCTTTTTGCTGAACAACCAGTTGACCGATTTCTCATTCGATTCGATCGATGTCAACGGCCCGATCGCCAACCGCGTACAAGCCGGCAAGCGGCCTCGCAGTTCGATGGCACCGACTTTCGTGTTTGAAAAGGGAACCAGGAAATTGGTGCTGACGACCGGCTCGCCGGGTGGCTCGGCCATCATCAATTACGTCGGCAAGGTGTTGATCGGCACCATGGACTGGGGCTTGAATATCCAGCAAGCGATCAACCTGCCCAACTTCGGCAGCCGCAACGGCCCGACCGAACTCGAGCAGGGGCGCGTGTCGGACGCGCTGATCGAAGGCCTGAAAGCCAGAGGCCACAACGTGCGCGTGATGGAGCAAACTTCCGGATTGCAGGGCATCATGCGGGTCAATATCCACGGTGACGAGATGTGGTTCGGCGGTGCCGATCCGCGCCGCGAAGGTGTCGTGAGGGGTGATTGACCGACCAGCGCCGTTCAAGCGGACGGCGCATGGGAGTCCCGTGTGGATAGTTGCCCAAACGCCTTTCACCCTGCTAATCTCTGCGTATGGGTGAAAAACAGAAAATCGGCCTGATCCTGACCGGTGGCGGCGCGCGCGCCGCCTATCAGGTCGGCGTTTTGCAAGCCGTGTCGTCGCTATTGTGCGAAGCTGGTTGGCCTGTCGCCCGCAATCCTTATGACATCATTTGCGGTACCTCGGCCGGCGCGATCAACGCGACGGCACTGGCCTGTCATGCCGATAATTTCGGCGAAGGGATGGAAAAACTGCTGCACGTGTGGGAAAACTTCACGGCGGAGCAGGTGTATCGCGCTGATTCTCTCGGCGTGATGCGCTCCGGCGCCAAGTGGCTGTCGCTGCTATCGTTCGGCTGGCTGCTGCGCAAATGGCATGCCAATCCGCCCACTTCGCTGCTTGACAATACGCCGCTGGTGACCTTGTTGAACCGGATGCTGAATTTTCCGCGGCTGGATGCGGCGCTCATGGATGGCAGCCTGCACGCGCTGGCCGTGACGGCGTCGTCCTATACTGCCGGTCAGAACATCACGTTTTATCAAACTGAAGCCGTGATAGAGCCATGGATACGGATGCAACGGATTGCGATGCAAAGCCAGATCGGCGTGGAACACTTGCTCGCATCCTCCGCGATCCCGCTGATTTTTCCTGCGACCCCGATCTACTGCAATGGCGGCCGCGAGTATTTTGGCGACGGCTCGATGAGGCAACTGGCACCGATCTCGCCGGCGATCCATCTGGGCGCCGACAAAGTGCTGGTGATCGGCGCCGGCCGGCTCACCGAGCCGATGCGTGATACGGCCGAATCAGCCCAGTATCCGAGCCTGGCGCAGATTGCAGGCCATGCCATGTCCAGTATCTTCCTGGACAGTCTTGCTGTGGATATCGAACGTATCAATCGGGTCAATCTGACCCTGTCGGTGCTGAGCGAAGAGCAAAAAGCCAAAACGCCGTTAAGGCCGATCGAGATGCTGATCATCGCGCCATCCGAACGCCTGGATGAAATCGCCAGCCGCCATATCGGCAGCTTGCCGCGTCCGGTCAGAATGATGCTTGGCGGGATAGGCGCCACCGAAGTGCGCGGCGCCGCGCTGGCCTCTTATTTATTGTTTGAAGCGAGCTACACCTGTGAATTGATCCGTCTCGGTCAACAGGACACGATCGCACATCGCGCCGACGTGCTGGCCTTTTTTGGTGCCGAGCGTAACGCCGGCGTCCGTCTACAACCTGTCGCCAACGCCAGTTACCGCTGAATACCTGTTCCTCGGTACTACGCCGATGGACGGCTTACAACGGCGGCGCGTTTCAATCGCGATCGTGATGATCGCGATGCCAGCGGTGGCGCCGGTGCCAGGAACGTTCCTGGTAATACGGGCGGCTGTAGCCATTGAAATAGACGCTGCCATAGGCCGGTTCCGGCTCGACATAGACCGGCTCCGATCGCACATAGGCGCGGCGCGGCTGCACGTAAACCGGCGCCGGCTCGACGTAGACGACTGGCGGAGGGCTGTAGACCGGCATCCCGAACGGGGCACCGATGCTGAGCGACCAATTGACATGATCGTGTGCCATTGCAGCCGGTGCAGCAAAGGCCAGCATGGTGCCCAGTGCAAGCCCGGCGGTCGTGATGGCTAGCGCTCGTTTCATGGTGTGTTCTCCTTCAAGGTTGTTTCGAATTTCCCTGTAACCATTTAACCGGAAAGGACGCTGAAAGACCAGCGATGTGTAGCAAGAGTCGGGTAAGAACTGAAACAAACTGTATCAGCCCTTGCTTGTGCGTCGTGGCGCCGTGGGTACGCTGCGGTCTGCGGGTGCTTCCGCCGGCCCGGGTGAGCGGATTTGATGGGATACAGGTTGATTCGTTTTCTACAACACGTTACCCTACGGTATCGTAGCGATGTACGTTTATCAGAGCGTAGTTCAAAAACAACGACGAGAGTTCCCTGTGAATGCCAAGTCTCTGAAAAATTGGATGTTTTCCGTCGCGGCCTTGCTATTCTCAGTCAGCGTCGTGGCCCGAGACGCCAGCTGGCAGGCGCTCGTCGCGGCCGGCGATCTGCCGCGGGAGGCGCAACAGACGCTCGTGCTCATCAGGCAGGGAGGGCCGTTCCCTTTTGCCAAAGACGGTGTTACGTTCGGTAATTACGAACATGCCTTACCGAGGCGTGCGCGCGGCTATTATCATGAATTCACGGTCGAGTCGCCCGGTGCGCGGAACCGCGGCGCCCGGCGGATTATCGTTGGCGGGAAGCCAGTCTCATCGCTGGATCGTTACTATACTAACGATCACTATATGAGCTTCAGGCGCATAAAAGAGTAATTGATTATCGACGTCTTACTGCTCAAAATAGCTGTGAATCAGCAGCACAGCGCGAACCTGAGGGGAGAAATGAGTTTGTTCAAAACGGTACCACCGAATGTGGTGCAGTCCATACGCGCGTTCCGTGTGGCCGACTTGCAAGATGAGGCGACGCGCCTGGGGCAGCATTTTCTGTACGCCTACTGCGCTGACGCAACGACCAAGCAGCAAGTGCTGGGCACCATCGCCGAGGCCTTTCTCTTGCCCAAACATTTCGGCAAGAGCTTTGATGCGCTCGGTGATTGCCTCACCGATCTGCCCCACAAATCAGGCGTGCAGCCGGGCTTTGTCGTGGTATTGGAGCAATTGCCGAACACGCCAAAGTTTGACAAGGAAGCACGCGAGATACTCCTGGACGTATTCCGCGATGCGGCCGATTTCTGGGCCGACAAGAAGATTGCGTTCCGTGCGTTTTACTCCTTTCAATAATCGATTTGAGCTGGCGGCAGTGGAGAGCGGATCGACTGGTCGGGTTTTTCGAGCGCGGCAGCTTGTCCTCTTAACTGATCGCAAGCGGTACGGTACAATGCGCGCCATGAGAAATATCGTTATGCTGATTTCCGGGCGTGGCAGCAATATGCAAGCCATCGTCCGCACCGCACAAGCCGAACAATGGCCGGCCAGGATCGCAGCCGTCATCAGTAATCGCGCCGATGCCGAAGGTTTGGCATTCGCCTCCGCGCAGGGAATCCCGACCGCGGTCGTGGCCAACAAGGACTACCCGAGCCGGGCCGACTTCGACGCTGCGCTACAAATTGCGATCGATCGCTTTGCGCCGGATCTGGTCGTGCTGGCCGGATTCATGCGCATTCTGACCGCGCCCTTTGTCGCGCACTATGCCGGCCGAATACTGAATATCCATCCATCGCTGTTGCCGAGTTTTCCCGGGTTGGGGACACACCGCCAGGCACTGACGGCTGGTGTAAGAATCCACGGCGCCACTGTGCATTTTGTGACTGCGGATCTCGATCACGGTCCGATTGTGACGCAGGCGGCGGTCCCGGTCTTGGCCGACGACACCGAGCAAACCTTGGCGGCTCGGGTATTGCGCGAAGAGCATGTCATTTATCCGCGTGCGGTGCGCTGGTTTATCGAGGACAAGCTGTCCGTGGCGGACGGCCGCGTGCAGGTGGCCGCGGAAGCCGGATAAAGTTGGGCGCCTATCCGCCGCAGTTTTAGAGCAGTCCGGGACAGTGCCAATTCTGGCTGCATTCCATCCCGAACCTATCAGAAAGAATCCCCATGAGATTGCCACCCGCGATCATTACCTACACTGAAGAAGTGTTGCGCGAAATTCTGCGCTTTACCGGGCCGGCGGACGGCACCCTGTCGCGCTATTTTCGCGAGCATCCCAAGCTCGGCTCGCGTGAGCGCGGTGTGATTGCGGAAGGCGTGTATGGCCTGCTGCGCAACAAGGCCGTGTACACCAGTTTTGCCGAGTCCGGCAATGGACCAACCATGCGCCGCATTACCTTGCTCGGCTTGGCCGATGCGGTTGGCGTCGATGCGCTCGGCGGTTTGTCGGAGGAAGAGACAGAATGGCTGAGTCGCGTGATGCTGATCGATCGCAGCATGCTGCCGGCAGCACTGCGCTCGAATCTGCCGCCATGGCTGTTCGAACGGCTCGTGGCAAGAGACGGCGAGGCGGAGACGCTGCAATTGGCGGAAGCCTTGAACCAACCGGCGCCGCTCGATCTGCGTGTCAACGCGATCAAGGCCACGCGCGAGGACGTCATGGCGGCGCTCGCGACCGCGCCGATTCTGTGCGAGGCGACGCCCTATTCGCTGCTGGGTATTCGCATCGTCAAGAAGCCTGCGCTGCAGAATCTACCGTTATTCAAGAACGGCTCGATTGAAGTGCAGGATGAGGGCAGTCAACTGCTGGCACAAATCGTCGGCGCCAAGCGTGGCGAAATGGTGGTCGATTTTTGTGCCGGTGCCGGCGGCAAGACGCTGGCCCTGGGTGCCGCGATGCGCAACACCGGCCGCCTGTATGCGTTCGATGTATCGGAAAAGCGCTTGGCGAAACTGAAGCCGCGCCTCGCGCGCAGCGGCTTGTCGAACGTCCATCCAGTCCAAATCGCGCACGAAAACGACACCAAGATCAAGCGCCTGGCCGGGAAAATCGACCGTGTGCTGGTTGACGCGCCGTGCAGCGGTCTTGGCACGCTGCGCCGCAATCCCGACGTCAAATGGCGCCAGACTCCGCAATCTCTGCTCGAACTGAACGTCAAGCAGAGTGCGATATTAGCCGGCGCGGCACGGCTGGTGAAACCGGGCGGACGGCTGGTGTATGCGACCTGCAGTCTACTGGATGAGGAAAACGAAGCGATCGTCGCGCAATTCGTCGCAGCCCATGAAGAATTTATGCTGGTGCCGATGAAGGATGTGTTGGCCGAGCAGAAGATCGCGCTTGAGATGGGCGATTACTTGAAACTGAGCCCGCACAAGCATCAAACCGATGGCTTTTTTGCCGCAGTTCTTGAGCGCAAAAAATGATTCGGCTCAGGCGTATTGTGATCGGATCGGTCTGTGTGCTGCTTGCATTTCCGCAGGCCTTTGCGTTCGACAACCCGCCGCCGATCGAAGCGGCGCAAGGGTCACTGCAAGCGGCATTCGCTCCGTGGGATGATATCGAAGGCCTGATTATGAGCGCGATCGACGGCGCGAACAGGCAGGTGCTGGTTCAGGCGTATCTGTTGACCGACAGGAGAATTGCGGCGGCGCTGATTGCGGCGCAGCGGCGCGGCATCGACGTCAGCGTACTGGCCGACGCCGAGCAGTTCGCCAAGGTCGAATCCTCCAAGCTCTCCGAGTTAGCGGCGGCCGGTATCCCGGTTTGGCTGGAGACCCGGTATCACAGCGCGCACAACAAGATCATCGTGATCGATGCCGCGGCGCCCGATGCGACGGTGATCACCGGCAGCTTCAATTTCACATGGAGTGCGCAGCACACGAATGCGGAAAATGTTCTGATCGCGCGTAACAGTCCGATACTCGCTGCGCGTTATGCGGCGAACTGGGAACGTCACCGGCAGCAAGCGACACCTTATAAAAAATGACCCAAACCGCATTCGCCAGCCTTTGGTCCGATCTGTCGGATGATTTGAGCGATCCCAGCTTATCGGTGCAACTCGCGACGGTCGTTGGCTGCATTGTGCTGGGGTGGGGCATTGCACGTGTTCTGCGCGCCGCCTTCTCTGCCAAGGATGTTCAGTTGCGCGCGGTGCGGCTCGGAGTGGAAAGTTTTTCGTGGGTATTGTCGCCGGTGCTGGCGCTGCTCCTGGTGGCTATCGCGAAGCCGATACTGGCGAGGTGGCACCATATAAATCTGCTACGCGTCGCGATCCCGCTGCTGGCATCGTTCGCATTGATCCGCTTGGCATTCTACGTGCTGCGCCGCGTATTCGTTCGCGGCGGCAAGGCGGGCAGCTTCGTATTGTTGTTCGAAAAGGTCTTCGCGATTCTCGTATGGGTCGGCGTCGCGCTGTATATCACGGGGCTGTGGCCGGAGTTGATCCGATTCCTGGAAGATACCGTGATCCCGATCGGGCGCTTCAAGGAATCCCTATCGACCATCCTGCAAGCCCTCGGGACGGTCGCAGTGACGCTGATACTGGCGCTGTGGATCGGGGCGCTGCTGGAAGAGCGCTTGATGCGTCTCGACACCGTGCATTCGTCATTGCGGCTGGTTATGGCGCGCATGGGGCGCGCAGCGCTGATCCTGATTGCGGTCTTGGTCAGCCTGTCGCTGGTGGGCATCGATTTGACCGTCTTATCGGTCTTCGGTGGCGCCCTCGGCGTCGGGCTCGGTTTGGGCTTGCAGAAAATCGTAAGCAGCTACGTGTCCGGCTTCGTGATTTTGCTGGAACGCAGTCTGACGGTCGGCGATATGGTGGCGGTCGACAAATATTATGGACAGGTGACCCAGATTAACACGCGCTACACGGTGCTGCGAGGCTTGGATGGCGTGGAGTCGGTAGTGCCAAATGAAATGTTGGTATCGCATCCGGTCCAGAACTACTCGCTGAGTAGCCGCGAATGGAGGTTGGCAACCCATGTAACTGTTGCTTATCAGACTGATGTCGATTTGGTATTGCGATTATTGGAGCAGGCCGCGGCGGGAGTCGTCCGGGTCTGTACCAGTCCGGCGCCGCAGGCAATGCTGATCAAATTCGGTGCGGACGGGCTGGAATTGGAGCTGGGCTTTTGGATAGTCGATCCGGAAAACGGGCGACAAGGCGTGACATCGGATGTCAATCGTGCAATCTGGGGAGCACTGCAGAACCATCAAATAAATATCCCTTATCCGCAGCGTGAAGTGAGGCATATCGCGGACTGAAAAGATTACTGCGAGAAAAGCTTTTCACGCTTCAAAAAGGCGTACAATCCGGACAAAAAATAAACTCGGCGGCTTTTCCAATGCTGGCCGGCGCGACGCCGGGATGCATTGACTCTGGAGTGGGAATGATTTTAAGTACGATTTTTGACTCGGTTTTGGATTTTCTGGCGAATGGCTTGTCCCGTGCGTCGGGATGGCAGGTGGCGATCTACACGCTTACCGTCACCCATATCACGATCGCTGCCGTGACCATTTACCTGCATCGCTGCCAGGCGCACCGAGCGCTTGATTTGCATGCGGTCCCGAGCCATTTTTTCCGTTTCTGGCTCTGGCTGACCACCGGCATGGTGACCAAGGAATGGGCCGCGATCCATCGTAAGCATCACGCCAAGTGTGAAACTGAGGACGATCCGCATAGCCCGGTAACGCGCGGCATCAAGAAGGTTTTGCTGGAAGGCTCGGAGCTGTATCGCGCCGAGTCGAAAAATCTCGAGACAATGGAAAAATACGGTCACGGGACGCCGACTGACTGGATTGAGCGCAACCTGTACACGAAGCATAGTGCGATGGGCGTCGCCCTGATGATGGTCATCAATGTCATGCTATTCGGCGTGATTGGCGTGACCGTATGGGCGGTGCAGATGATCTGGATTCCGATCATGGCGGCGGGCATCATCAACGGCATCGGCCACTATTGGGGCTATCGCAATTACGAATGCACGGATGCGGCCACCAACGTCTTCCCATGGGGCATTTTGATTGGCGGCGAAGAGCTGCATAACAATCATCACACCTTCGGCACCTCGGCAAAGCTATCTTCCAAATGGTACGAATTTGATATCGGCTGGATGTATATTCGCATCCTTGAAATCGCCGGACTGGCGAAAGTGAAGAAAGTAGCGCCGGCACCGAAATTCGACCGCGAGAAGCTGGTCGCCGATTTCGAAACCTTACAGGCAGTGATCGCCAACCGCTACGAAGTGATGGCAAAATATGCGAAGTCGCTGAAGCGGACATGGCGCGACGAGCGCGAACAGTTGACAGAAAAAGCGAAATTCGAATCGGGATTCCTGAAGTCGTCGAAAAAGTTGATTCAATGCGAACCGGCCCGATTGGAAGCGCCGCAGAAACAGCAACTGACCGAATTGTTCGTGCACAGCAAAGCGCTGCAAACCATGCACGAGATGCGGTCCGAGCTCGCCGCAATTTGGGAGCGCTCGCACGCCAGCCGCGAACAATTGCTGCTGCAACTGCAAGACTGGTGCGCACGTGCCGAGGCATCGGGGATCCATGCGTTGCGCGAGTTTTCTCTGCGCCTGCGCAGCTATTCCTGACGCGACGCAAGCAGGTAACCGTGCACAGCACAGAAAAAAGCCCGGATTGTCCGGGCTTTTTTACAATTTGCTGCTATGAACATGCACCTGTCGGTCCCGCCCGCGCAACGGCGATCATCGCGCCCGATGTAAGAGATACGACGGCATCCTCCCGCACCATATCGCGCAGCGAACTACGGGCAATCCCCTTGATACGGCCATGACGACAGAAACAAAAAAGCCGTTCTCGGTGGAGAACGGCTTTCTTGTTTCAAAAACTGCGAGGTGATCGGTATTACTTGATCTTGGTCTCTTTGTATTCCACATGCTTGCGTGCCTTGGGATCGAATTTCATGATCGCCATTTTCTCAGGCGTGGTGCGCTTGTTTTTTGTGGTGGTATAGAAGTGACCGGTGCCTGCAGTCGATTCCAGCTTGATCTTGTCGCGGCCAGATTTAGCCATGATTATTCCTTTGTATTTTGAGGGACAGAGTCCCGCTCTTGCCTGCTGATTTGTGGGGTCGAGTATGCGGTGCCCAGGCTCTGTCAGCCTTTGCCCCCTCAACGAGACTCTGTCTTACTGTTCCTGCAATTATTTAGATTTTTACGCCGCGGGCGCGCATATCGACCAGCACCGCATCGATGCCGAGCTTGTCGATCACGCGCAGACCTGCATTGGAAAGGCGCAGGGAAACCCAGCGATTTTCAGATTCAACAAAAATACGGCGATTTTGCAGATTCGGCAAAAAGCGGCGTTTCGTCTTATTGTTTGCATGGGAAACATTGTTGCCAACCATCGGCCCCTTCCCAGTGACTTGGCAAACACGTGCCATGGTTCGACTCCTAAAAGATTTCCGAAATTGGAAAAAAGAGAGTATAGCTAAAAAAATGAGATATTTCAACGACTTGCGAAAAACAAGTGTGTCATTTGAAATTCAATATATTTCACAATTAGCCGCAAACAATTTCAACCCCAATGGCCGCAACAAAGCATAGGTCGGCAGCTCCGTCGGCAAGCATGAAGGCTGACGAAGTTTCGTTCGCAGTCGGCGTTATAACAGGCCGTGCTCTGCAAACGAATATACCTCTTTCGCCGCCACGATAAAGTGATCCAGCACCCGCACGTCAACCAGCATCAATGCTTGCTTCAGCGCCTGGGTCAATGTCTTGTCGGCAGGACTCGGTTCGGAATTGCCCGACGGATGGTTATGCGCCAGGATGACGCTGGCTGCGTTATGCCGGAGCGCGACTTTGACCACTTCGCGCGGATAGACGCTGGTATGGGTCAAGGTACCGCGAAACAGTTCCTCAGACGCGATGAGCCGATTCTTCACATCCAGAAATAGGACCGCAAACGATTCGTACTGCTTTCCGCCCAACGTCAGTTGCAGGTACTGCCTGACGGTCTGCGGTGAACTGAGCGTAGCGCCGCTCTGCAGCTCTTCATTCAACGCACGCCGTGCAAGTTCAAGCACCGCCTGCAACTGCGCGAACTTCGCGGGTCCCAGCCCGTTGATGGCGGAGAAGTCGGCCAGGGTCGCCGAAAACAAGCCGCTCAGCGAGCCGAAATGCCCCACCATGTCGCGACCTAAATCGACAGCGCTCTTGCCGGTCACGCCAATACGTAAAAAAACGGCAAGCAGCTCCGCATCCGACAGTACTTGCGGACCATGCTTGATGAGTCGTTCGCGCGGGCGCTGATCTTGCGGCCAATCGGTAATTGCCATTGTCTGTCGAGAAGGGGATGTCAAAAGGATGGAAGTCCGGCCGATGCGCACCGCAATAATCCGGTTAACTGCGCGTTTCGGAAGCACCTTAGCGTGAAACGTGGCTTAAAATGCTAAGTTACCACATCAGCCAGAATTTCCATGTCAAATTTACCACATCCAATCGTTACCGAAGCCGCCTATCTGACTTTGCACTATCGACTCGCATGCATGGACGGCACCGATATTGTCAGTACTTTTGATGAGGGGCCAGCCACCTTGCAGCTAGGGACGGGACAGCTTGCCCCGTTCTTGGAGGCATGCTTGTTGGGCTTGCCGGAAGGGGTGCGCCAGAGTTTCGATTTGCCTCCCGAACGGGCATTCGGACCGCGCAACCCTGATCTCATTCAACGCGTGTCGCGCGCTACGCTTGATGAGAATTCATCGTCGGATGAGCGATACGCGATTGGCGATCTGGTGGAATTCGCCGCGCCCGGCGGCGGTCGGTTTGCCGGTGTCCTGCGCGAGATCGATGCCGAAGGGGCGCTATTTGATTTCAATCATCCACTGGCCGGCCAGTCGGTGAAGTTCGAAGTGAAAATTATCGGCATACTGTAACCGTTGACCGGCAATAGCCGCTCAGATGATCAGGCCCGGACATCGCGGCGCATCGCAACGTTGAAGGACGAGCATGGATAAGGAAATTTTACTGGCGCAGCCACGTGGCTTTTGTGCGGGCGTCGATCGTGCCATCGAAATCGTGGAGCGCGCGCTCGCCGAGTTCGGTGCGCCCATCTACGTGCGTCACGAGATCGTTCACAATGCCTATGTGGTCAATGACCTGCGCAGCAAGGGTGTGATTTTCATCGAGGAACTGGCGGACGTCCCTGCCGGGAATACCGTCGTCTTTTCCGCGCACGGCGTTTCCAAGGCCGTCCAAGCCGAGGCCGAGATGCGCGGCTTGCGCGTATTCGACGCGACCTGCCCGCTCGTCACCAAAGTGCATATCGAAGTCGCCAAGATGCGGCGTGAAGGGCGCGAAATCATCATGATCGGCCACGACGGCCATCCCGAGGTCGAAGGCACGATGGGGCAGGCCGAGCAGGGCATGCATCTGGTGGAAACCGTGGCCGATATCGACAAGTTGCAGGTGGCCAATCCTGACATGCTCGCATACGTGTCGCAGACTACCCTTTCCGTTGACGATACGGCCGATGTGATCGCGGCACTGAAGCGCAAATATCCGAATATCACGGAGCCGAAGAAAGGTGACATCTGTTACGCCACCACCAATCGTCAGGAAGCGGTGAAATTCATGGCGCCGCAGGTCGAAGTCGTGATCGTGGTCGGCAGTCCGAATAGCTCCAACTCCAATCGTTTGCGCGAAGTCGCCGAGAAGAAAGGTGCGCTGGCATACATGGTCGACAACGCATCGCAAATCGATCCGTCCTGGTTGGAAGGGCGGCTGCGCATCGGCGTGACTGCCGGCGCATCGGCGCCCGAGGTATTGGTGCAAGCTGTCATCGATCGGCTCAAAGCCTGCGGCGCACGGAGCGTACGCACGCTCGAAGGCGTCGAGGAACATGTCACTTTCCCGTTGCCGAAAGGCTTGAACGCGCATGCCACGAGACGGAATTAAATTCAGGACAAGCCGAAGTTTTCCATTGTTAGTTCTTCGTTTTCCTCGTTATGATGGCGGCGCGCTACGAATATTGCGCTTGATATGGACTACGTGTTCCGGTTGGGACTGGGCGAAGCGCAATGGTCGGAGTAGTATGCGAAGAAGTCGGTCCGAATAGTCGATACAGCGCAATGCATGAACCCGATTCGATAATAGACATGCCTCGCGTTGGCGCTTGTCCGTGAGGAAAGGCATGAAATATTACAAAGAAGTTTTGCCTGAAGGCGACATTGGAGACAACATGATGGCCACGCATTGCATTCTTGCCGCGCACGCAGTCGCGACTAACGCCTTGGCAAATTTTTTCGGCTAATCGGCACACAATCATAGGCGGCACCCACGAGTTCTAACCCGGGTGCCGCTTTTGTTATCAGGAACGATTTTTGCTGCAACTGCACATTTAGCCGACGTAGTTACCGCGTAAAACCATTTGATCCCATCCTCATAGAGAGTAAGCAAACTATGGATATCTTTATCCAGCAAGTCTTCAACGGCCTCGTGCTGGGCAGCATGTATGCGCTGGTCGCGCTCGGATACACGATGGTGTATGGCGTTCTCAATCTCATTAATTTTGCGCACGGCGATGTGCTGATGGTGGGCGCGATGGTTGGTGTGACCATTCTGAAGATCGTACAAAGCGTGGCGCCGGACTTGCCGGGCGTCGTCAAGCTGATCATCGCGATCCTCGGCGCGATCCCGGTATGCATCGCGCTCAATGTCTTGATCGAGCGCGTCGCTTACCGTCGCTTGCGCAACGCGCCTCGCCTCGCGCCACTGATCACCGCGATCGGCGTCTCGATCCTGCTACAGACTTTCGCCATGATGATCTGGGGCCGTAGTCCGGTGCCCTTTCCGCAAATCATGCCATCCGATTCCTATAATATCCTCGGCGCGCTGATATCGCCTACGCAGGTGATGCTGCTGGTGCTGGCCGCAGTATCGATGCTGGGTCTGGTCTTCATGGTTGAGAAAACAAAAATGGGTCGCGCGATGCGCGCCACTGCAGAGAACCCGCGGGTGGCTGGCCTGATGGGGGTCGACTCGAATCGTGTGATTGTCCTGACATTCGCGCTCGGCGCCGCACTCGCCGCGGTGGCGGGCGTGATGTGGGGGGCAACTTACGCCTCCGCGCAATTTGCAATGGGCTTCCTGCCGGGACTGAAAGCGTTCTCGGCAGCGGTCCTGGGCGGCATTGGCAACATATACGGCGCCATGGTTGGCGGTATCTTGTTGGGCTTGATTGAAAGTCTCGGAGCCGGTTATATCGGCGACTTGACCGGCAACTTTCTCGGCAGCCAATACCAGGACATCTTTGCATTCGTTGTACTGATCATTGTGCTCACTCTGCGGCCATCCGGCATCATGGGCGAGCGGGTCGCCGATCGCGCTTAAGGGGATATATATGGCTAATTATTTCGACGTCAAACGCGATCCGCGTAAGGCCTATACCCGTCTGGCGATGATTGCCGTCGCCGTCATTGTCTTCCCTTTCATCGCCGCCCACTTTGGCAACTCCTGGGTAAGGATCATGGACCTCGCGCTGTTGTATATCATGCTCGCGCTGGGCTTGAACATCGTGGTCGGGTTTGCCGGACTGCTCGATCTGGGCTACATCGCTTTTTACGCGCTTGGCGCTTATATGACCGGATTGCTGGCGTCGCCGCAATTCGCGGTGGTGCTGGAGTCGTTTGTGAACAACTATCCGGCCGTCGGTAACTCGCTGGTATGGCTTTTCGGACCGGAGATTACGCAAAATGGTATCCACTTATCGGTATGGTTTATCGTTCCGATGGGCGCCGCAGTGGCGGGCCTTTTTGGCGCGCTGCTCGGTGCGCCAACGCTCAAGTTGCGCGGCGATTACCTGGCGATTGTGACCCTTGGTTTCGGCGAAATTATTCGCATATTCATGAATAACCTGAATGCACCGGTCAACATCACGAACGGACCGCAGGGCATCAACATGATCGATCCAATCCGCATCTTTGGCGTTTCGCTGGCGGGCGAGGAGGGCTCGAAGTCCACTTTGTATTTCGGTTCGTTTGCGATGCCTTCGGTGAACGCTTATTACTTTTTGTTCCTGGTGCTGTGCATCGCCATTGTCTTCGTGACCGTGCGTCTGCAACATTCGCGTTTGGGGCGTGCTTTCGTCGCCATCCGGGAAGATGAAATCGCCGCAAAAGCGATGGGCATCAATACCCGCAACATCAAACTACTCGCGTTCGCAATGGGCGCTTCTTTTGCCGGCGTGGCCGGGGCAATGTTCGCTTCGTTCCAGGGCTTTGTGTCGCCGGAATCCTTTTCGCTGACGGAATCCATCGCAGTGTTGTCGATGGTGGTGCTGGGCGGCATCGGGCATGTTCCAGGAGTCATATTGGGCGGCGTTATTCTGTCGGCCTTGCCGGAATTGTTGCGCTACGTGGTGGAGCCGGTTCAGCAGCAGTTGTTCGGGCAGGTGTTGATCGATGCCGAGGTGTTGCGTCAACTACTACTGGGCCTCGCCATGGTACTGATCATGCTGAATCGTCCGGCCGGATTGTGGCCGGCACCCGAGTCGGAAAACAGGCCGATTACCGATGTCGACGAACCGTTGCGGCCCGATGCCGAACAGCTTGAGAAAAAACCGACCAACAGCGCGATTGCTGCATAAGGAAAACCGATGAGCGAACAGATCATTCTCAATATCGCGGGTGTCAACAAACGGTTCGGTGGCTTGCAGGCATTGTCCGAGGTCAGCGTCAAGATTGCAAAAGGGCAGATTTACGGTTTGATCGGTCCCAACGGCGCCGGCAAGACTACATTCTTTAACGTCATTACCGGTCTGTACCAGCCCGACACGGGAACCTTCGAACTGGGCGGCAAACCGTATTCACCATCAGCCCCCCATGAAGTGGCGAAAGCGGGCATTGCACGAACGTTCCAGAACATCCGCTTGTTCAACGAGATGACTGCGCTCGAGAACGTCATGGTCGGGCGCCATGTGCGCACCCGTCAAGGCGTGTTCGGAGCAGTCTTTCATCACAAGGCGGCCCGCGAAGAGGAAGCCGCGATCCGCGCGCGGGCGATGGAACTGCTCGATTTTGTCGGCATCAGCCGTTTTGCCGATCGCACTTCTCGTCATCTCTCGTATGGCGATCAACGCCGGCTTGAGATCGCCCGCGCTCTGGCGACGGACCCGCAACTGCTGGCTCTCGATGAACCGGCGGCCGGCATGAACGCCACCGAAAAGCTTGCGCTGCGCGAGTTGCTAGTCAAGATCAAGGCCGAGGGGAAAACCATTCTGTTAATCGAACATGACGTGAAGCTGGTGATGGGATTGTGTGACCGCATGACCGTGCTGGACTATGGCAAGCCGATCGCGGAAGGCGTGCCGGCCGACGTGCAAAAGAATCCGGCCGTGATCGAAGCATATTTGGGAGGGGCACACTAATGGCGCAAAATGGAAACGGTGCAATGACGGAGAATGTACTGAAGGTCGCCGGCCTCAAGGTCGCTTATGGCGGCATCCAGGCCGTCAAAGGGATCGACCTCGAAGTCAATAAAGGCGAGTTGATCACCCTCATCGGCGCCAATGGCGCGGGAAAGACCACGACCCTGAAAGCCATCACCGGTACGCTGCCGGCCAGTAAAGTCGAAGGCACCATTCAGTACGAGGGGCAAGAAATCAAAGGCGTCGGTTCCTTTAATCTGGTCAAGAAGAGTCTGGCGATGGTGCCGGAAGGGCGCGGCGTTTTCACCCGTATGTCGATCCATGAAAACCTGTTGATGGGTGCATACACGCGTAACGATAAAGCGGGCATCAACGCTGATATTGAAAAGTGGTTCGGCGTGTTTCCGCGTTTGAAGGAACGGGCATCGCAGATGGCCGGAACCCTGTCCGGCGGCGAACAGCAAATGCTGGCGATGGCACGCGCATTGATGAGCCACCCCAAGCTGCTGTTGCTCGACGAGCCGTCCATGGGATTGTCGCCGATCATGGTAGAGAAAATCTTCGAGGTCGTGCGCACGGTTTCTTCGCAAGGGGTGACGATTCTGCTGGTCGAGCAAAACGCGAAGCTGGCATTGCAGGCAGCGAATCGTGGCTACGTGATGGATTCGGGACTCATCACGATGACCGGTAATGCAAAAGACATGCTGGATGATCCGAAAGTGAAGGAAGCATACCTGGGCGAAGGGTAATGGCCGCGCGGTAGTTCGGTCACGAGCGGTTAATGATGGCCTGGCACTACGGCAATCGGCAAAGCGGCTACCTTGTATCGATGTCGCTGCGGTGGAAAGCCCGTCAGGCCGGCCTCTAAGATATCGATTCCGGAAGGCACGGGCGCCGATAGGCCTTATTGCCGACCGATTCAGGCACATTCCCTCGCGCAATGGCATAATTTGCCGTCGGCGCGCCGGGTGCGGGTGCCGCCATTCCACATGATCTTCAAAGGAACCGCCATGCAATACGCCTTGCCACTGCATTCCCCTGCCGCCGTGCCGGTGGCCGGGACCGACGAATTATTTCCGGTGCATCGGATCTATTGCGTGGGCCGTAACTACGCCGAGCATGCGAAAGAGATGGGCGGTACCGGGCGTGAGGCACCATTCTTTTTTATGAAGCCGGCCGATGCAGTGCTGCCGGTTGCGTCGGGCGGCGTTGGCGAAATGCCTTATCCGCCTATGACGCGTGACCTGCAGCACGAGATCGAGCTGGTGGTCGCGATCGGCAAGGACGGACAAAATATATGCGCAGCCGATGCGATGCAGCATGTATGGGGTTATGCGATTGGGCTGGATATGACGCGGCGCGATTTGCAGGGCGAAGCAAAGAAGCTTGGCCGCCCGTGGTGCACCGGAAAGGGCTTCGATCATTCGGCGCCGATTGCACCGATTCATCGATTCACTGAAACCGGGCCGATCAACGGTGGCGCGATCGCGTTGACCGTGAATGGCACGCCACGTCAAGAAGGCGACATCGCGCAGCTGATCTGGAGTGTCGCCGAAACCATAGAGCATTTGTCCAAATATTACGCACTGCAGTCGGGCGATTTGATCTTCACCGGAACGCCGGCAGGAGTGGGCGCGGTGGCAGTCGGCGATCTGTTGGTCGGCACCATCGATCGCCTCGGCGAACTGCGGGTGCGAATCGTCTAGTGTCGGGCGACCAGCTGAATGACGCACTCGATACGAATACGGGCACGGTGATGAAACTGTATAGCTATTTTCGTAGTTCGGCATCTTATCGGGTGCGCATCGCGCTCAACCTGAAAGCACTTCCTTACGAAGTGATCCCGGTTCATCTGATCAGACACGGCGGCGAGCAATTGACGCCCGAGTACCGCAAGCTTAATCCGGATGCACTCGTGCCGTCATTGATCGACGATACTGCAGATTCGTCGATCCTGACCCAATCGCTCGCGATCATCGAGTATCTTGATGAGACGCATCCGGAGCCGCCTTTGTTGCCGCACAGCGCGCTAGACCGTGCCTATGTGCGTGCCATCGCATTATCGATTGCGTGCGAAATTCATCCCCTTAACAACTTGCGTGTGTTGCGCTATTTGATCCACGATCTGAAGGTCAGCGAGCAACAAAGGGATGCCTGGTATCGGCACTGGTGCGAGCAGGGCTTGGCAGCGCTTGAGGCAAAATTGGCAACCGACAACAGGGTCGGCACGTTTTGCTTTGGCGACGCTCCTGGTTTGGCGGATTGTGTGCTGATCCCCCAGATTGCCAATGCACAACGCCTCATGTGCGACTTGACGGCGATGCCGACAATTCTGCGTATCAATGCGGCCTGTCTGGGACTGGAGGCTTTTGCCAACGCCGCTCCCGCCAGGCAACCGGATGCGGAGTAAATCTTCCGATGCCTTGCGACGAGAGCCTCTAAAGACCCCCGCGGACAAATTTAATTGACCGCCGGATATTTCAGCGGGGGGTTAGCGAGACGTGCAGTTTGACGCGTTCGCCCGGATCGTAAGGCATCACGGTCGTGTAATCGTGGCCGCGGTATTCATAGGTCACTGAATAGCCGTTCGTGCGGCTTTGCCAATGGTCGATCGTACGACATTCGCGCACCGGCTGTTCGGTCGTCACGGCATTGCTGCCGTTGTTTTCCATGCGATCGCCGACAATTGCGCCGGTGATGGCGCCGACCGCAGTCGCCGCGGTGCGGCCATTGCCGCCGCCGACCTGATTGCCCACCAGACCGCCTGCCAGACCTCCCAAGATTGCGCCGCCAACACTCCGTTGCTGGCGCTGCGCCTCAACGTATTCTGTATGGCATTCCTGGCGCGGTTGGTTGAATTGTTCGACTTGCGGGGCGACGTTGACTACCCGTCCCATGTCCTCAAATTCCGCTGCGTTGGCGCTTATCGCGCCGAAATAGAGAATGGGAATAAGCATCGTGCACTGAATTCGCATCTGATCTCTCCTGATGAATCGTTTCTACAGGCCAATAAACGCCGTAGTAGTGCTGAAAGGATACAAGGAAAATGTAAGGAAATGTTGCGGCAGTTCTTGGCGGAACTGCGGTCTTGCCGCGCAGGCGTGCAATCGCTCGATGGCAGCAATGGCGCAGCTTTGATCGAGACTGCGTGCCCAATATTGTTGGTTTGTGCGTTAGCTTTTATTGCTAATTTGCAAAATATGGGTATTATGATGAGCAATTGATAATTCTGAAATTGCACTTGGCTTATGGGGAGCCGTTCATGCTGCAGATGACAGAGGAAGAAGGCGCCTTGCTCCGGCGGCAGCTCGGTCGATGCGTGTCGCCGCGTAGTTCCCGCGTTTTGGCCGCAACATTCGCTAGCGATGCAGCACGCTGATCTCGATATTCGCGGCCGCTTGTCGTCCGCTCATCTGCCGGCGATGCCGCAGATGCTGCTGCAGCTCATGCAGCAATGCCAGACCGATGATATCGGGATGGCAGAACTTGCGGAGCTGATCGCGAAGGATGCGGCGATGACAGCCAAGATCCTGCGCGTCGCCAATAGCTCCGCTTACTATCACCAAACCCAATTGGCCAGTCTGGAACGATCGTTGCAGGCGCTCGGGATCGACATGGTCAAGACGCTGATCATCAGTGAGTCTGTATTCCAGATATTCGGCGACCTCTCGCAAGCGAACGCGCCTGACCTGCGCGTGTTCTGGAAACATTCCTTATTGGCGGCCGTCACCGCGCGCCTGATCGCGAAAAGAATGGATTATCCGCATGCCGAAGAGGCGTACCTCGCCGGCTTGCTGCATGATATCGGGCGACTGGCGTTACTATCGTTGGCACCGCGGGAATACACCGTCAATTTTTTCGCGCACGATGACGAAAACCTCTGTGCGATCGAACAGCGCACGCTTCAACTGACTCATGCTGAAGCAGGGGCATGGCTGATCGAGCATTGGAATCTCGATTCTTTTCTTGCCGATAGTGTGCTGTACCACCATGAACCAATGGCGCGGCTCGAAAAGACCCATCCTCTTATCCGTATCGTGGCGCTGGCGGATTTCCTCTCCCGACACGAGACGGATAACGCCTCATTCGAAGCGGCCGGCGCTCTGTGCGGCCTGAATGCCATCGACCTGGCGGCGATCGAACGCAGTGCGGCGGAGCAGGTGAGAGAGGCCGCTGAATACCTTGGCATCGATCTGGCGGACGCCGACGCCGCCCCGCCACCCGTCGTCTACAGCGCGCCGGTACCGAGTCCGCCCACTGCCAAGGACAAGCTGAATGAAAAGGTACTCAATATCGTTCTGGCGTCCGAAGCCGCGAAGTCATTTGCCGCGCAGCAGGATGAAGCCGGCCTGCTCGAGACCGTCCTACGCTCGGCACGCATTCTGTTCAACTTCAAGGACGCGACCATTCTTCTGGTCGACAGTCTGGGCCAGGCCTTGACGGGAATATCGCTGGATGAACGGCGCCACCGTCTCGCCGACTTTTCGATTCCGCTGGACCGAGGCGGCACGCTTGCCGAAGCGGTGTTGCAAGGGCGTCCGATCTTCATCACCCGGGGGGCGACTCCATTGGCAGTGTTTGAAGAGCAGCTGCAAGGCATCCTGGGCGCCGCATGTCTGGTTTGCCTTCCTCTCGGCGCGCGAGATCGCTGTGTCGGCATGCTGGTCGGCAGCATCGAGCCCTGGCAACTGGCCGACTTCAGGCGGCGCGAAGGCTTTCTGCAAGCGTTCGCCGCGCAAGCGACCAACGCGTTAAAAATCCTGCAGAGTGAAGACGGCAAGACCCGGAGCGAGCACGGCGCGCTTGCGCAAGAATACCGCGAGGCGTCGCGCCGGGTCGCGCACGAGGTGAATAATCCGCTCGCGATCATCAAGAATTACCTGAGCGTACTTGATCGCAAGCTGGCCAGGCGGGAGCCGGTCGGCGGAGAAATGTCGATTCTCAACGAAGAGATCGATCGTGTCGGCCAGCTGATCAATGGCCTCGCTGACCTCCAGCCTGTAGTGCAAGAAGGGACTACCGACGTAAACCGCACGGTGGCGGGCGTGGTGCGGCTATTCCTCGAAACCGAGTCTGTGCCGCCATCGGTGCAGATCGACGTGCAACAGCCGGACCGGGCATTTGAAGTGGAGAGCGACGGCAATACGCTCAAGCAGATCCTGATGAACCTGATCAAGAATGCGGTCGAAGCGATGCCGGACGGCGGCAAGATTGAAATCGGCAACAACGGATTCGTGAACCGGGATGGAAGACTGTACGTCGAGCTATGGATCAAGGACAGCGGAGCCGGCATTCCCGGGGACGTGATGGCGAAGCTGTTCTCGCCCGTGCAAAGCACCAAGGGCGGAGGGCATCGCGGACTAGGACTGAGCATCGTGCACAGCCTGGTAAAGAAAACGCAGGGACACATCAGCTGCCGCAGTAACAAACAAGGTACGACATTCGAGATATTGCTCGCTGTTCCTAGCGCTTCCAACCAGACGCCGGCTTCGCGCTCGCAGGTCAGAAGCTCCGCCTGAGGTGACGATGAACGTGATAACTTCTCTTGATACCGATACAACGCACGGTCTGCTCGGCAGGGCTAATTCGCCGCAGCACTTCGACGAACAAAAAATCCCGCGCCTCCTCTTGGTCGACGATGAGCCGAGACTTCTGGCCAGTCTTGCCGAGTTGCTCAAGGATGCCAACTGCCAGTTGGTCACCGCAACGTGTGGCAGTGAAGCGATCGAACAATTGTCGAAGCTGCAGTTCGACCTGGTCTTGCTCGATTTGCGGATGCCGGACATGAGCGGCCATGACATCATGGATTTCATCAATGAGCATGGGATCGACGTCAACGTCGTCGTGCTCAGCGGCGACAACGGCATCGATGCCGCGATTGGGTCGTTGAAACGCGGTGCGTTCGGATACCTGCGCAAACCCTACCAGCATGAGGAATTGCTGAATACCGTGGCGAATGCGCTGCAGCAGCGACAGCTTGAAGCGGAGAACCGTCGTATCTCATGGCGTCTCGAATGTTCCGAGAAACTCTACCGCTATCTGGTGGATAGTTCACCCGATATCATCTATACGCTTAACGCAGAAGGCCGATTCACGTTCGTCAATGACCGCGCGAAACAACTGCTTGGCTTCAACCGCGAGGAACTGGTCGGCGAGCACTATTCACGCGTGGTGCACGAGGACGATTTGGAGCGGGCTCATTCCGTGTTCGATGAACGCCGCGAGGGCGAGCGCGCTTCGCACCACGTCGAGCTGCGTCTGAAGTGCGTCAATTCTCTCGAAAAAGAGCGCACTTTTGACAATACCCTGATGACGATTTCGCTGAATTCGATGGGCTTGTATTCGCAGGATCAAGGTGCGCAGAAGAAGGAGCATTTTGGCACCTACGGGGTGGCGCGCGATATCACCGAACGCAAGCGGGCCGAAGAGTTGGTTTCCCACCAGGCCTACCACGACATCCTGACGAATCTGCCGAACCGCATCATGTTCCGCGACCGGCTTGAGCTGGCGATGATGCAGGCGCAGCGAAGCAAGACTGAGCTGGCCGTGATGTTTGTCGATCTGGATCGATTCAAACTGGTGAACGATTCGATGGGTCATTTGAAGGGCGATCAATTGCTGCAGCAGGTGGCAGACCGCTTGCAGCAAAGCGTGCGCCGCGGCGACATGCTGGCGCGCGTGGGCGGGGATGAATTCATCTTGCTGTTACCCGATTTTCGCGAACGCAAGGACGCATCCGCGATTGCCGAGAAATTTCTGGAATGTCTGAGTCAACCGTTTTACCTGGATGGCACCGAATTGCACGTGTCCGCGAGTATCGGTATCGCGGTCTATCCGAGCGACGGAGAAACTATCGATGACCTGGTCCGCCATGCCGACATCGCGATGTATCACGTCAAGACACTTGGAAAGAACGGCCATCAGTTCTACGATAACTCGATGCTGGATGCGTCGAACCAGAAGATTGCTCTTGAGCAGAGCCTGCGTAAAGCGCTGGAGCAAGGCGAACTCGAAATGTATTACCAGCCGCAAGTCGATGTGACAACCGGACGCATTGTCGGCGCCGAAGGATTGATGCGCTGGAATCACCCAGAACGAGGCCTGTTGACCGCTGGCGACTTCCTGCCCTTCGCTGAAGAAAACGGATTGATGATCCCGATCAGCGACTGGATGATCGAGGCAGCGTGCCGTGATTTGCACGACTGGAATGCCGCCGGCGGCGAACTGAGGCGACTCTCGGTGAATCTTTCGCCGTTGTATCTCGATCGCGGCGACTTCGTCACAAAGCTGCGGGACGCGATGATCCGTTACGCGATTTTTCCCTCCCAAATGGAGATTGAAATCACCGAGAACATCTGTATTCGTAATCCACAGTACGCCATCGAGCAACTGCACAAGCTTTGCCAATTAGGCGTCAGCGTTGCCATCGACGACTTTGGGACAGGCTATTCGTCGTTGGCTTACCTGCACCGCTTTCCGATCCATACGATCAAGATCGACCAGTCGTTCGTCAGGGAAATTCAGCCCGGACGTAGTCATTTCCCGGTCGTGCTGGCCGTGATTTCGATTGCTCGCGGCTTGGGCCTTCACCTGGTCGCGGAAGGTGTCGAGACGGATTGCCAGGCGCGTTACCTTGAACAAGCCGGCTGCACGACGTTGCAGGGCTATCTGTTCCACAAACCGTTGACGCGAGCCGAGTTCATTCAGCAGCTACGCGAAAATGCGGCGCCGCTGCGCTGATACGGGTCGGTAATGGATTACCAGGAAATCGCACTTGGATTGCGGCATGCGGCTGACCAGGGAGACGCGGATGCACAAACCAGCCTCGGGATCATGTACCGCAATGACAAGGGCGTACCAGCGGATAGCCGGTTGGCGGTCTTCTGGCTCACTAAGGCAGCGGACCAGGGCCATGCCGAGGCCGAATACAACCTCGCCATCGTTTATGCCGGGGACCCGGGCACACCGCGCGATTATCAACGGGCGCTGCCATTGCTTCGGAAGGCCGCCGAGCGAGGTCATACGCGGGCGCAGTTCACTCTTGGCTTAATGTTCAGCAACGGCCACGGCACATCGGTAGATCACGCGCAAGCGCTGCATTGGTTTCGCAAAGCGGCGGAGCAGGAGCACCCGGGTGCGCAAAATCATATTGGCTTGATCTATGCAAAGGGCGACGGGGTGCCCCAGGATCATCGGCAGGCCATGGCATGGTTTGAGAAGGCCGCGATCCAAGGCGATGCGGCGGCACAGAGCAATCTCGGGAAAATTTACGGAATCGGCAAGGACGTGCCGCAGAATTTCTCACAGGCGCTGTCGTGGTATCGCAAGGCCGCCGAGCAAGGTTACGTGACCGCGCAGTTCAAACTGGGCTGGTTATACGAGACCGGTCAAGGGATATCGCAGGATATCGTGCTCGCCGTGTCGTGGTACCGGAAAGCCGCGGATCATGGGCACGCAAAAGCGCAATTCACTCTTGGCCAGATATATGGCCACGCTCGCGGCGTGCCACAGGATTTCACGCTGGCGGCAGACTGGTATCGCAAGGCGGCCGAACAGGGCCACAGGGACGCACAGTTCAACCTGGCGGTAATGTATGACGAGGATCTCGGCGTGCCGCAGGACGGTGCGAGCGCGCTGTCATGGTGTCACAAAGCCGCCGAACAAGGACACGCAATCGCCCAGTTCACGCTGGGGTTGCGCCACGATAGCGGTCGTGACGTCGTGCAAGATTGTGAGAAGGCGCTATTCTGGTATCTCAAGGCCGCCGAACAAGGGTACACAAGGGCGCAATTCAATCTCGGTTTGATGTATGGATGCGGTCACGGTGCACCGGCAGATCTGGCGAAAGCGTACACGTGGTTAACCTTGGCTGCCGCGGACGGGATCAGCAAGGCAGTCGCGTATCGGACGATCGTCGAAGACAAGATGAGCCGGGCGCAGCGGAAGAAATCCGAGATGTTTGTGTGCGATTACCTGGAAAAGCGCAAGAGCCATGACCAGCGCAGGGCGATCCGGTCCGACAGTGTGGTGCCCGGCTAAGAGCGAATCGGCGGAGCGTCAGGCACCCCCCGAAAGGATGGGATTTCCGGGTGCTGCGGAGGGGCGCCGTTCGCGCGGTCGGCGGATTGGTGGCGAATGCTCGACGGCGCTTGGCTCGGCTGTCACGAAGCCAGCGTGGCTGGCGGCGGATGTTTTACAATAATGAACGGTTGGTCCCGCCGACAGGAATCGGACCTGT
>DHXL01000252.1:667-18297 GCA_002415335.1 Oxalobacteraceae bacterium UBA5157 | reverse complement strand
TGAGCCAGCACACGATGAAAAACATACGGCAGAATCTGTTCTTTGCCTTCATCTACAATTTTGTCGGGGTACCGATCGCGGCGGGGATTCTGTATCCGTGGTTCGGCATCTTGCTGAGCCCGATGATCGCCAGCGCAGCGATGAGCATGAGTTCGGTCTCCGTGATAACGAATGCGCTCCGTCTGCGCAACAAGAAATTGTGAATGCGGTCGCCAGCGTGCGCCGATCCAGAATAGACGGAGAATTCTAATCGACCGCATCCGGCACCGCGGGCCGAGCCCCGCCCTTACACTGCGGATTCACCCCACAGGAACGCTCACATGCGCACACTGACAATTGCTCTGGCTGCATTGGCCGCGATCGTAATCGGCCTGTTTGCCTTCACCCACTTTGCCCCCGAACGTGCCACGGCTATCCTGGTTAATCTCGATCGCACCCGCTCCGGCCTGACCCGCAAGCAGATCGACTTGCCGAACGGGCTGCGCTACGTCTATCTCGAAGGTGGTCAAGGCGAACCGCTCATGCTGCTGCACGGATTTGGCGCCGACAAGGAGAACTTCACGCGCGTGGCGCGGCACTTGACGCCGCACTACCACGTCATCGTGCCGGACCAGATCGGCTTTGGCGAATCGTCCCATCCGCAGCGGGGTGACTATTCGCCCGTTACCCAGGCCAACAATCTGCATGGCCTGGCGCTGGCGCTCGGTATCAAACAGCTGGATTTGGGCGGCAGCTCGATGGGCGGCCAGATCGCGCTGACCTACGCGTCGCTCTATCCAACCGAGGTCAGCAGCCTGTGGCTGCTGGCGCCGGCGGGTATCTGGAGCGCGCCACCCAGTGAGTTGGCGAGAAGCATTCTGACCGGTGGAAAAAACAACTTGATGACGAAAAACGAGGAAGAGTTCGCACAATTGTTCAAGTTCGTGATGAATGATCCGCCCTATATTCCGCGCTTTGTAAAGAACGTCATGGCGCAGGAAGACATCGTCAACTATGACTTGCATCTGCGCATTTTTGAGCAGATCAAGAACGACGACACGCTCGAAAAGCGTGTGGCGGGGCTGCCAACGCCGACCCTGATCGTCTGGGGCGAGCAAGATCGCGCGCTGAACATTGCCACCGCTGCCGTGCTGCACAAGCTGCTGCCGCGTTCGCAAGTGATCACCATCCCCGGCGTCGGCCACCTACCGATGATCGAGCGGGACGGACAGGTTGCCGCCGACTATATTAGATTCCGCAACGGCGTCGGCAAGATCGACCGCCGCGATGCGCCGCACGCGCCCTCCACCGGCTAAATCCCTGAACGAGCGCTGCTGCGATCGATGCTCGGTCGGCGCCCGCTTGCAGTCGAAGTCAGCGCCCCAAGCGCCACTTCCACGCGGTCGCCGTGTACGCCTACCTGCGCGCGATCAGCATGCCCAGCAGCAGCCCCACGCCACCGGAAATGGCGACCGCCTTCCATGGGTTGTCCTTCACCAGGTTGTCTGCGGACGAAGCGAGTTCCTTGCTGGTCTCGATCGCGGCGGATTGCGCTTGCTGCGCCTTCGCAACGGCCGTGTCCAGCATTGCCAAGCCCTTGGAACGCAATTCCTCGGCCTTTTGTCCGGTTACCGCGCTTGCTTCCTGAAATAAAGTCTGCGCGTCCTTGATCAAGGTTCGCATATCGTTTCTTGTCGTGCTCAAACTGGAGTCCAACATCATGATGCCCCTCTCGTTAAAAATAATTGAATTAACCTGCGCTACGACTAGCGGAATACCAGTACCGTTATCCGACTATGCGATAGCACTTTTTGCGTTTCGCTGCCGGTCAGAAATCCCTTGACGCCCTTTCTGCCGTGCGATGCCATCGCAATCAAGTCGCATCCTCTCTCTTCGGCAATCCGGATGATTTCCTGATAGGGCTCATCGCTCACCGTCACAACGGTGTCGCAAGGCACGCCGGCTTCCTTCGCGGCCGTTTCGAGTACGGCGAGGTATTGCGTGGCGTGTGCACGGCATTCTTGCAGGAAACGTTCCTTGGTGTCTTCCAGCATGGCGGCGTTGTGGGTCAAGACACGGAATTCGGGAATCGCATGGAAGCCAGTAATCCTCGCGCCAAGTTCCCGCGCGAACTGCACGCACTTCTGTATGGCCGCGTCGGACAATGGGGAACCGTCAGTCGGTAAGAGAATGTGCGTGTACATTTTTCTTCCTTTCGGATCGTTCAATAGAATCCTTACCCCACGAGAACGCGACCCTTGCTCAGCTTCATTCAAAACCCAGTCTAGGGCAATCGATTCAACCTCAATTGATATGTGTCAAACAAAGCTTTCACTGCTCGCCATCCCAGTAGTCGACGCTATTGCCGACCCGCTGCACGGCACTAAACGAGGTTCCCGCACCTTGCACGCCGCTCGCCAGATATTTTCCGGAGTCGGGGTATTCGACGATCTCGGGCGCCTCGCGGGTGCCGATCGATAGATATTTCAGAGGCGCTTCCGAGGTGTTGATGATCTGATGCGGATACTCGGGGCCTGGCGGAATGAACACAATGTCGCCGGAACGAAGTGACAGCATTTCTCCCGCGACTCTAAGCGTCCCGCCCCCTTCGAGAATGATGAACATTTCCTCTTGCGCGTGATGAAAGTGATAGGGACACGAGCGTTTTCCGGGCGCAACAGTGTCGATGCTGGCCCCAAGTTTTCGCGCTGCGGTTCCAGCGGCCAGGCGCGCGCACAAGCTGTCGTATAAGGGGGCGCGGGCTTCGCGTTCGGTCTGCGCATCGTTGAAATTGCGGATCAGGCGCTGCGCCAGTTCCTTGCTGTTCTCATTCATCCGGGCTCCTTGCTTGATTCCTGCATCCACGCGTGACATCGCTTGACCAATTGTAAACCAACGCCTAGATTGAATAGAGAGCGTCGTCTGGTACCAATGGAGTTACCCTTTCTGGATCAAGTTGCGATGAAGAGAGAAATACGCGGCCTATCGATCTTCCTGCTGCTGATCTGCACAATCGGCTCGCTATCCGCTGCGCGAAGTGAAGAGCAGGAAGAAGGCGAGGTGTATGTGGCTGGCCAGAATTTCACGCTCGAACAGGCGCTGAACCAGGCGCTCGCGGAGAACCCGCCCGATGCCCGGCGACGTTTCTGGGTCGTCGTATCGGGGCGTGACGCCGTGCTCCTGACCAAAGCCGGCGCGAATCCCGGCTTGCTCGAATCGATCGAGCGCGCACGCAGGCGCGGCGGGATTATCTACGTGTGCCAATCCGATATGCGGGCGCAAGGTATCAAGCCCTCCGGCCTGATTCCGGGCGTCCTGCCGGTGCAAGGATTCGGCGGCGCAGCGGCTGACGCCAACGCGCCACAATCCGACACGCCGCTGCCGCGCGATTTGCAGCACGCCCGGCTCATCTTGCGAAGCTGCGCCGATAACGCTCCCGTGGAGAATTCCGTGGAGCCGCCGAGCGCGGCCGAGACTGGCGGCGCGCAATGACATCATCCATCACAGCTCCTCGGTGCATGTCGATAGTGACGGCACCAGCACGGCTGCGCCGTCAAAACGCCCTTGGCGCAATGCCGCCAGCGCCTGATTCGCATCATGCAGCGGGAAGGTCACGGGCGCAGTGTGAATCTCGATTTGTTCTGCAATCTCGAAGAACGCCGTGCCGTCGGCTCGCGTGAGATTGGCGACCGAGCACAGGACCCGTTCCCCCCACAGCAACGAGTAAGGAAAGCCGGGAATATCGCTCATGTGAATACCGGCACAGACCACGATCGCGCCTTTGCGGGTGGCCGCCAGCGCTTGCGGCACCAGGGCGCCGGCCGGGGCGAAAATGATCGCCGCATCGAGCAGGACCGGCGGCGCCTTATCGGAATCACCAGTCCATACCGCTCCGAGCGAACGCGCGAACCCTTGCGAACGCATATCACCGGGACGCGTGAACGCATAAACTTCGCGCCCCTGCCGGCCGGCGACTTGCGCGATGATATGGGCCGCGGCGCCGAATCCATATAATCCGATCCGGTGCGCTTCGCCCGTCATCGCATACGCGCGATAGCCGATCAACCCGGCGCATAGCAACGGTGCCGCGTGCACATCATCGTAGCGCGTCGGCAGATGAAAACAATAACGCGCGTCGGCCAGCGCGTACTCGGCATAACCGCCGTCGCGATCGTAGCCGGTAAACACCGGGTGATCGCATAGATTTTCCCGCCGCGCGACGCAAAAAGCACAATGACGACAGCTGCCTCCCAGCCAGGGTACGCCGACACGCTCCCCGACTTCAAATTGCGCCACCAGTTCACCGGTTGCGGTCACCGTGCCGACCACTTCATGGCCGAGTATCAAGGGCGACCTGTGCGATGGCAGCTCGCCATCGAGAATATGCAAATCGGTTCGACACACACCGCAGGCGGTGACGCGAATCAGAATCTCATAGTCGGATGGAAAAGGAATCGGCACCCGCGCCAAGTGCAGCGGCATGTGTGGCCGTTCCATCAGCATGGCGCGCATGGTGCCGTCGCAATAGCGGGAAGGGGCAGGATCTTTCATCGACGATCACCGATGCGTGGCGAAATCACCATCATAGGTCCGGAAGATCCGCGCGGCTTGATCGATATCAATCCGAAAGGCGATGGCGCTACGTACAGCCGTTTGACATATTCCAAATTCAGAACATACTGAAAAATCCCAGTGACGCGTCGGAGAAGATTGCACGATGCCTAATTCCGATTTGTCGGTCCAGCGGAAGCTTGTCGCCGCCTTGTTGGACGGCCGTCGCTACCCGCACGTGGCCAAGACCGTGCGTCTGATCGAGACGCACATCTCATGGGTGTTGCTGGCCGGGCGATATGCGTACAAGATCAAGAAGGCGGTTGATCTGGACTTCCTCAATTTCACGCAATTGGACGCACGCCGGTTTTTTTGCACCGAAGAGATCAGGCTGAACCGCCGTCTCGCGCCGAAAATCTATCTCAACGTCGTGGCAATCGGCGGCAGCCCGGAGCGGCCCCAGTTCGGCGCACAACCGGCAATCGAATATGCGGTGCGGATGCGCCGTTTCGCGTCCTCCAGACTGATGGACAACTTGCTGGAGCACGATCGTATTCTGCCCCAGCATATTGATCGTCTGGCTGCGGTGGTCGCCGCTTTTCATCAACATAGTCCAGTCGCTGCCACTGAGTCGCCGTTCGGCACCGCCGCCGCCATACATGGACCGATGCTGCAGACTTTCGAACAATTGTGCGTGATGACCGGTGTCGCGCAACCCGATACGGTGGAAGCACTGCAAGTTGCGTTCGAAGCCGAATATCGCACCTGCCAGGACACCTTCTCCGAACGCCGCGCGCATGGGTTCGTGCGCGAATGCCATGGCGATCTTCATCTCGGCAACATTGCGCTAATCGGCGACGAACCGGTTCCATTCGACTGTATCGAGTTTGATCCGGCCTTGCGCTGGATCGATATCATCAATGACGTCGCATTCACCTTGATGGATCTGCTGCACCGGGCGCGGCCACAGCTCGCCTATCGCTTTCTAAACGCGTATCTGGAAGCGAGTGGCGATTATGCCGGCGTGGCGCTGCTACGCTTCTACTGCGCGGGACGCGCGCTGGTACGCGCCAAGATCAACGCGATCCAGGCCACGCAACTGGCGCTGTCGCGCCAGCCGAGCGAAGCAGCACGTTCGGCCTGTGGCGAGTTTCTGGCGCTGGCCGCGAAATGCGTGGCACGCCGCGAGCCGGCCCTGATCATCACGCACGGCTTACCGGGCTCCGGCAAGACCACATTCGCACAAATTGCGCTGGAGAGATTCCAGGCGATTCGCATTCGATCAGACGTCGAGCGCAAGCGGCTGTTCGGTCTGGCGGCACTGGATGACAGCCGCGGCGCAATGTATGGCGACGATGCCACGCAGCGGACCTATGCGCATCTGTTGCAAACCGCGCGCATGCTGTTGACGGCTGGGGTGCCGGTCATCGTCGATGCAGCCTTTCTGAGGCAGGCGCAACGCGCCCCATTCCAGCAACTCGCGCAAGACATGGATGTGCCTTTCGCCATCGCCGCGATGAACGTCGACCGGCAGATACTCGGCACGCGCATCACGCAGCGCCTGGCAGAGGCGACCGACGCCTCCGAGGCGGATCTCGATGTGCTAACTTCACTGCAGGCGACCCAGGAAACGCTGGCCCCGCACGAGCTTCGGTACACCGTCCGATTCGTGAACAGTGGACGTGACGCCGCCGACGCCGGCAACTGGCTTGTTCTGGAAAAAGTAATATCGGCAGAGACGGCGGATCCTCGCCAATGATGTCCGGGATCGGGAGAAACGGAGCAGGGATCGCCGGAAGCGCGAAAGTCCACGCGGCCAGCGATCCGCTGCGCCGATGCATCAGCGCCTCCCGACCGGACCCGCTTCGGGAAGGCGCCTATCGCACGACAGCAAGACCGTTGCGCTCAGTTGACCGTGAGTTGCTTGGCGCCGCCGCTGCCGATTTTTTTCGGCAATGATAATTCGAGCACGCCATCCTGATACTTGGCGACAGCTTGCGTGTCGTCGATCTCATTGGCCAGCGTGAAGCTGCGCGACTGTTGGCCGTAATAGCGTTCGCTACGGACTACCCTCTCACCTTGCTTTTCCTCTGTCTCTTTTTTTATTTCCGCAGTGATGGAAACCTTGTTGCCTTCGACCGCGACCTTGATATCCTCTTTCTTTACGCCAGGGATTTCAGCTTTCACCATATACGCCTGGTCGGTCTCCGACACGTCCATCTTGATGCGCGGCTCGGCGGCCAGATCGCGCAAGGCCGGCTTGAGTTGGAAGTCCTTGAAAAGATCGTCGATTCCGCCAAATGGTGACAAGCGTACGATGTCACCGAATGGATCAAAACGCATTAAACTGTTAGCCATCATCAACCTCTCTTGGGTTAGTCAACAAAGCGGCAAGCAGCCTTTCCAGGCCGCAATAATCCGGCAAATCCTGCAATCATGCAGTCCCACTAGCGAAATACCATCACAGGAATAGTCGAGTGCGCGAGTACCTTTTGAGTTTCGCTGCCAACAAATAATTTATTCAATCCCTTGCGTCCATGCGAAGCCATGAAAATCACGTCGCAGCCGGAATTGTTGGCCGCCTTGACGATTTCCTCATAGGGACTGAACGACAACGCGATGGTCGTCTCGCACGGTACCTGCGCAGCTTGGGCGGCATCCGCAATTTTCTGCACATGGAGTTGCGCCAGTTCCCGCATTTTAGCTTCATAGATATTGCCGTCCGGCGTGAATGCCGGCTCGGACAGCGGCGTGAACGGATACGGCTCGGCGACCGACAGGCCAAAGATTCTCCCATCAGTCTGGCGCGCGAACTCCACCGCGGCGGTAATCGCCTTTTCGGATAGCGGTGAGCCATCTGTCGGTACTAGAATTTTCTTGAACATCATCGCTCTCCTTGTTTCAAACGGAAATTTCTCAAGCCAATTCAGCATAGTCGTTGCGAGCGGGGAATCACCTGACGTACATCAAAAGAAGTTGACTCGGCCATGCGAAATTTGTCGCGACTTGTTTCGAAGCAAGGACTTCAGCGGCTTGATTTTAGGCACTTCTGCCTCATCTAAGAAGCATCAATGCCAAACGCACCGCAGCCCTCCTCTTACGCGTAGTTCCTTTCCCGTTTTCGACCCAGGATTTCCATGCCGCCACGTATTGTCATTGTCGCCTCTACCCTATTGGCTGTGCTGCATGCGTATATCGGATGGCGCATATTGCCGAATCTGCCCGCCCCGCCATCAGTGCGATTGCTGGGCGTGTTGTGGCTAGTCGCCTCATTCGTCCTGGTGCCGACCGGCCTGCTGGCACGCACGATCAAGCGTCAGCCGTTGTCGGATCGATTGGCATGGGCCGGTTTGCTGGCGATGGGTCTATTCTCATCGATGCTGCTCCTGACCGTGGTGCGCGACGCCGTGTTGCTGCTCGCTACGCTGGCAGGCTTGTCCGGATCCGGCTGGTCGCACGCAAGCGCCGTTGCGGTGCCCGTGCTCGCCGTGCTGGCTACACTGATCGGATTAATCAATGCGCGTCGGGTCGCGCGTGTGGTCGACGTCGAGATACCGATTGCCGGCCTGCCGGAAGAATTGTGCGGTTTTACCATTGCACAAATCAGCGATATTCACGTCGGCCCGACCATCAAGCGCGGCTACCTCGATGCGATTGTCAACGCGGTCAATGCGCTCGATGCCGATCTGATTGCCGTCACCGGCGATCTGGTCGACGGCAGCGTGCGACAGTTGGCGCCGCATACTGCGCCACTGGCGCGCTTGAGCGCGCGCCACGGCACTTATTTTGTCACTGGCAATCACGAGTACTACTCGAACGCACACGACTGGATCGCCGAAGTCCGGCGCCTGGGCCTGACCGTATTGCTGAACGAACATGTGCTGCTGACCCACGGCAACGCGACGTTGCTGTTGGCCGGCGTCACGGATTATGCAGCCCATCATTTCGACGAATCGCATCGCAGCGACCCGCACAAGGCCCTGCTCGGAGCCCCGGATCGCGCCGGCGCAAAAGTGCTGCTGGCGCACCAGCCGCGCTCGGCCGAGGCGGCGGCCGATGCCGGTTTTGACTTGCAGCTGTCCGGCCATACGCATGGCGGACAATTCTTTCCATGGAACTTGCTGGTGCCGTTGCAGCAGCCCTTTACCTCGGGCCTGAACCGCCTGCGCTCCCTTTGGGTATACACCAGTCGCGGTACCGGGTATTGGGGACCGCCGAAACGGCTATGGGCGCCGTCCGAAATCACGCATCTGCGGCTGATCAAGGCAGCCTGACGAGCTGCGGCGCGAACTTAGTGGAAGTTCCCGTGGTCGAACCAACGGGTTCTGTCGCACTACTCCAAGAAGCCGTTGGTTCAGCGAGTCCGTGCCTTGCTTTGGGATCGTTCCGTTGCCGCGATTGTCCTTGCATCAGATCTCTGTGTCCACCCTTGAACGTGCAACAGTTCGACCCGGAGGAAACCGACATGATGAATAGAATTGTCACCGTTGCTGCGATTGCTGTCGGCGGTGTCATCCTCGCCACCCAGCTTAAAAAGTCCCGCGGTTCGCGCATGCCGGCGTCGACCAAGGAATCGATCGAAGTCGATGTACCGGTCAACACTGCCTACAATCAATGGACCCAGTTTGAAGATTTCCCGAAATTCATGGAGAGCGTGCGCGAAGTGCGGCAGCTTGACGACACGCATCTGCGCTGGCGCGCGGAGGTCGCTGGCAAGGAAGAGCAATGGGACGCCGAGATCACCGAACAAATCCCGGACAAGCGAATTGCCTGGCGCAGTATCGGTGGAGTGAAGAACGCGGGCGTCGTCACATTCCACAAGATTTCAGATACGAAAACGCGCGTTATGCTGCAGATGGATTACGAGCCGCGCAGCATGGGCGAAGGAGTCGCGGACGCTCTCGGCGCAGTAAAGGCGGAGGTGCAAGGAAACTTGAAGCACTTCAAGGAGTTTCTCGAGAAACGCGGGAGCGAGACGGGCGCGTGGCGCGGATCGGTAGTTCAGCATTGATTCGAAAAATCAAGCGTTGTGAATCGCAGCCCAAACAAAGGAGGGAGCGTCACCCTCCAGGCCGCCTGGCCCTGCGACATTGCCTGGCCCGCATCGCTGGGCCAGTGCCGGCGAGTCTAGCCATTTCGTCCTAGTACATGGTCTGATTGCGGCCAGTTTCCTTCGCCTTGTAAAGGGCTTGATCGGCACGTTCGATGACCGCTGTCGTATTCTCTCCCTGACGAAACTGGGCCACTCCGGCCGAGAAGGTCACGCGCAAGCTCGGTGCGGTCGCAATCACCATGCCGCCGATCGCGGCATGCAGACGCTGAACCGCAATCGACGCGTGCTCGGCGCGCGTATTGCCCATCAAGAGCAGGAATTCCTCGCCGCCCCAGCGGGCGATGGAATCGGTATCACGAAAAATCGTACCGGCCTGCCGGGCGAAGTTGCGCAACACGTCGTCGCCGACGCCGTGACCGTAGGTGTCATTGACCTTCTTGAAGAAGTCGATATCGATGATGCACACGCAGAAATGCAGGCCCGAACGCTCCATGTTCCTGACCGCATCCTCGATCAACTGATTCATATGACGGCGGTTGTAGAGTCCCGTCAACTCGTCATGCTGGGCCATCTCGCGGATGCGGTCCAGCGCCTCGACCAGATCGGCCTTTTGCTGTTTCAGCTTGACTCGCATGTCATTCAATTGCCCGCCCAGCAGCGACACCACCGGCACGACGGTTGCGACCATGCACCAGTGAACGAGTTCGATGCGCGGGGGATATTCAGCCGGATACTTCTGTGACATATACCACTGGACCGCGCCAAAGAATGACAAGGTCCACGTGTTGACGATCGCGCGACCCCGGCGGCTCAGGTCGAATATGCCGAACACCAGCACCAGGGTCAGCAGCATCATCATGCCGCCGCGTATCGCCGGACACAAGGCGTAGCCCAAGGTGATCCATGTGTTGGCGCCGAGGATCTGCAGGTTGGTCAGTCCGCGATCGGTCAAGCGTTCATTCAGTCCGCTGCGGAGAACGGCATACACCCCGGCCATCCATAAGATCATCCCGACCTGCAGCCAACGCACCCAGTAGGGATCCCTGATGATCCCGCTGCGGATCGAGTACTCGATCGTAAGAATGCTGACGACGTACACGAACATCGACGTCAGCGAGCGGCTCAACCGTATCCGCTGTTTGCCGTCTGCGGTGATGACGACCCTGGCAAGCCGGTCACCGGAAGCCGCTAATCCCTGCGCAAAGTGTCGCATGCTCCCCTTGCTCGCAAAGTGTAATTTTTATTACTTAACTACTAGAGTCAAAGTTCTACAAGAAACCCTTTGTACATTCAGTAAATACCATTCAATATATTCCTACCGATAACAATAGACCAGAATATACGGTCAATTGGTAATATAAATTACGCAATAGGATAAGGAGACTGCACACCATGCGTACCATTTACGTGAGTACAGGTTCAAGCCGCCACTCGAGGAGGCAATCATGATTCCCCGCCAGTTATTTAACGCCGACCATGAAGGCTTTCGCAAGAGCTTTCGCCGGTTCCTGGATGCGGAGGTGATGCCGCGCCACGAAAAATGGGAAGAGCAGGGTTTTGTCGATCCGGATATCTGGAAGCGCGCGGGTGAATTGGGCTTCCTGTGCACCAACATGCCCGAGAATTATGGCGGCTCCGGTGTCGACCGCCTGTTCAGCGTCATCCTGCTGGAAGAGCTGGCGCGAACGAATGCCTCGGGCATCGGCTGGCCGCTGCACTCCGACATCGTGGCGCCTTATCTATTACGCTACGGCAGCGAGGAATTGAAGCAATCCTGGTTGCCGAAGATGGCATCGGGCGAGGTCATCAGCGCAATCGCGATGTCCGAGCCTGGTGCGGGCTCCGATTTGCAGGCGATCAAGACCTTCGCCACTGAAGATGGCAGCGACTACATCATCAACGGCTCCAAGACGTTTATCACGAATGGCTACAACTGCGACATAGCGGTGGTGGTGGTGAAGACCGGGGGTGCGGCGCGCGATTCGAAGAATGTGTCGCTGATCGTGATGGAAGCGGACCGTGCCGGATTCACCAAGGGCAAGCCGCTGAAAAAAGTCGGCATGAAGGCCCAGGATACCTGCGAGCTATTCTTTGACAATGTCCGTGTACCAAAGACCAACATGGTCGGGCAGCCGGGCATGGGCTTCATGATGTTGATGCAGGAACTTGCTTGGGAGCGCTTGCTGATTGCGATCACCTCGGTAGCCAATGCCGAGGCGGTGCTGGAATCGACGATCGCCTACACCAAGGAAAGGGAGGCCTTCGGCCGCCCGGTGTCGACGTTCCAGAATACCCGCTTCAAGCTCGCCGAAATGAAGACCGAACTGCAGATTGCGCGGGTGTTCGTCGATCGCTGCACCGAGCTTGAAGTCAAGGGTACCTTGCAGGTCGACGCCGCAGCCGCCGCCAAGTATTGGTGCTCCGATTTACAGGGACGCGTCATCGATCAATGCGTGCAACTACATGGCGGCAACGGCTTCATGCTCGAGTATCCGGTTGCCCGTGCCTATATCGATGCACGCGCACAACGCATCTATGGCGGCACCAACGAAATCATGAAGGAAATCATTTCCCGTTCCATCTGACCGCGGCTATCGCGCCCCGGACGCATGCTCTCACTTGAACGCGCCATGACCAGTACGAATCCGCTTCTTTCGGGCATCCGCATCCTTGACCTGACACGCCTGCTGCCTGGGCCATTCTGCACGCTTTACCTGGCACAAATGGGCGCAGACGTGATCAAGGTGGAGGAGCCGCAAGGCGGCGACTACGCGCGCAGCCTGGCTCCCGAATTATTCGCGCTGGTCAACCGTGGCAAGAAATCGGTCGCTCTCGATTTGCGCAGGCCGGAGGCGGTCGCCATTTTCAAGAAAATGGCCGAAGGCGCCGATGTCGTGATCGAATCGTTTCGCCCGGGTGTGATGGACCGGCTGGGTTGCGGGTATGCGGAGCTCAGTGCCGTCAATCCGCGCCTGGTCTACGCTGCGCTGACCGGCTACGGCCAAACCGGTCCCTACAAGGATCGGGCCGGGCACGACATGAATTATTGCGGCTACGCCGGTGTGCTCGACCAGACCGGCGTGTCCGGCGGAGCACCGGCTTTATCAAACGTCCAGATGGCCGATCTGGCCGGAGGCGCACTGACTTGCGCGCTCGGGATTCTCGCCGCAGTCATCGGGGCCAAGGCGTCCGGCACGGGAACCCTGGTCGATGTCAGTATGCTCGATGGCACTTTGGCGCTGCAGGTGATGGCATTGGCGACCGTGCGCACGCTGGGTCATACCCAGGCGCGCGGTAACGACATGCTGACCGGAGCTCTGCCCAACTACAGCGTGTATGCATGCGCGGACGGCAAGAATGTCGCGATGGCCGCACTCGAACCGAAATTCTTCCTTGAATTCTGCAGAGTCGTGAATCGCCCGGATCTGGCCCGGATGCCGCTGGCGCCGGGCGAAGGCGGCGCAGCGCTGCGCGCCGAATTATCGGCCATCTTCATGACCAAATCGCGCGACGAGTGGGAGAGTATGTTGGGCGACGAGGATTGCTGTGTCTCGGCCATCTATACGCCGGAAGAAGCGCTGGGCAATGCGCAAGTGCGGGCGCGCGGGATGGTCGAAACCAGCGCCGGCAAACCGGCACTCGGAATGCCGATCCATTTTTCCTGCGCATCCGTCACCGGCGGGGAGAGTCCCGCGCTGGGCGCGGATACCCGAGCCGTACTGCGCGCAGCCGGTGTGAGCGAAGCGGAGTTCGCCGCCCTATCGGCCGCACGGGCGATTTGAACTGCCCGAATCGCGGTGCATCACCCGCCTGAGCACGTTGTTACCAGCCTTGTAGGCAGCCCGTGAATATCGAAAAATCTCCGGTTCAGATGCTGCTGCACTGGGCTTCGGTGCAGCCGGACAAGGCCTGGTTGTTCCAGCCGGTCAGTGGCATCTGGCAGTCCACGACCTGGGCACAGGCCGCCGATCAGGTGGCGCGGATAGCGACGGCGCTGCAGGCGATGGGATGGGAGCCCGGTAGCCGCATCGGCATCTCGGGCCGCAATACCGCACACTGGTTCATGGCCGATCTCGCGATCGCGATGGCGGGCCACGTCAGCGTCGGCCTCTATCCAAAGCAGTTGGCGGACAACACGCGCTATATCCTGGAGCACAGCGAAGCTAGGGCCGTGTTCCTCGGCCCCATGCCCGATGCCGACAGCTTCATGGCGGCGCTGCCGTCAACCGTAACCACGATCGCCTTGCCCTACCCCGAGGCGCCAGCCGGCGAATTCCAGTGGAATGACCTGGTTGCGCGGCATGCGCCGTTGCAATCGTATGCAGAGCCGTCGCCGGAGACCTTGATGACGCTGGTCTACACTTCCGGCACCACCGGCGCCCCAAAAGGCGTGATGCTCACCTACGGCAACGTGCTATTCACCGCGCGCGGCGCCATGGCGATGCTGCCGCCGGAGCCGGGCGAGCGGTTATTCTCGTACATGCCGCTGGCGCATGCGTTCGAACGGATCGCGATCGAAATGGCCAGCTTCTATGCCGGCACCGAAGTGCATTTCCTGGAAAATATCGACAAGCTTGCCGAGCAATTGCCGCAAGTTGCCCCCACACGCTTCTTCGGTGTGCCCTTGGTCTATAGCCGCATCCAGGCCGGCATCCTGAGGAAATTGCCGCAACAGAAACTGGACATCCTGATGGCGATCCCTCTGGTGCGCGGCCTCATACGCCGCAAGATATTGACCGGCATGGGCTTGCAGCACTCGCGCTTGTGCGTTGTCGGAGCCGCACCGATGCCGGTCCCGCTGCTGGACTGGTTCAGCAAAATTGGCATCGACATTTATCAAGGGTACGGCATGACCGAGGCTTCTGTTTATCCGACCGCTTGCCTGCCCCGGCAAAACCGGGTCGGCTCGGTCGGCAAGCCGCTGCCGGAATCCGGATTCAAACTGTCCGAAGAAGGCGAAATACTGTTCCGGCACGGCGGCCTGATGGCAGGATATTACAAGGCACCGGAGCTCACCGACGCTGCGTTCACCGCCGATGGATACTTGCGCACTGGAGACAAAGGCCGGGTGGACCAGGACGGCTTTCTCTACATAACCGGCCGCATCAAGGATATTTTCAAGACCGCGAAGGGCAAGTACGTCGCTCCCGCGCCGATCGAATGTGCGTTGGCGCGCAACACCAGCATTGACCAGTTGCTATTCATCGGTTCCGGCCTCACGCAGCCGATCATGGTCCTCACCTTGACGGACGAGGCACGCTGCAAGCCGCGCGCCGAACTGGAGCGGCAGCTAACCGCTGACATGGAGGCGGTCAACGCCACGCTGGAAGCGCATGAGCGCATCGGCAAGTGCGTAATCCTCAGCGACAGCTGGAGCATCGAGAACGGCATGATGACGCCGACCATGAAGGTCAGGCGCAGCGAAGTGGAAAGGCGCTACAGCGCATTGATCGAAAAAGAAATGAAAACACGGAATGTCATCAGTTGGGAGTAAGGTGATACTGGCAGCCGGCTTGGCATTTCCTGCCTTGGTCATGCGTTGCGGATGTGACCCAAACCGCGTGGCCGGATCGTTCAGGCATCGCTCAGGCTGTAAAGAAGCGCAAATGTTGAGGCCGATCAGGATGCCAATTCCTATACTGCCGGCAATGAAAGGGAACCACACCATGAAAATTGTTGTCAGATCAGCGACAGTCGAAAAATTCCATTGGCGAAACAATAAACGCAATGCCATGGGCATTTGAAGATAAAAGAATCAGCCGCTCTCTGTGTCTTCCATCAGAAGTACGTCCTCGGACCAGGCAACATGCATGTCGCGGGTTTAGCGCGCGAAATTTCCTCTAACAAATGATGATTATTATGAAGAATTTGGCTCTCGCGCTGCTTATCCTGTTGATATTGACCGGTTGCGGCGTCATGGCGGCCCCATGTCGAATAGCGTCTGCCGGAATCAAAATGGTCCCCGTGGTTGGACACGTTGCGGCAGTACCGACCGATGTGTGCGCTGCGGTAATTGACCCTTGACGATACGGGCGTCGGGTGTCCGAGATCGAACAAATCCAGCCCGTCGTCACTTGCGGAAGCGGGCGCACCATCCTCCATTTCCCGGTTCATCGCATTTTCCTTCCTGACTTTGCATATGGACTTCCCCATGTGCAACGACCTGTTTCGCCACGATCTTTTCGTCGGTCATTCGTCGCAAGCCGATCGGCGGCCGTGCAGAGAATATGAATAACTTATCCGATCACATGGGGTAACAATGTATTTAACAAGAACGAACCGAACCGTGGCGCTGTGGCGCTTGATGGCCTCGATGTTGGCCCTGTGCATGGCACTGGCAGGAACCAGTGCATGTGCATTCAGTTTTGCCGACCTCGCACAGCGGGCCAGGCAACTGGCGCAAGACCCTTATAAGAAGCCGGCCACCAACCTGCCGAAGGAAATCGAAAATCTCACTTACGATCAATATCGGGACATTCGGTTCAACACGGACAAGTCGTTGTGGCGCAAGGCCAAGCTACCATTTGAAGTCGCGTTTTTTCATCAGGGTCTGTTTTACGATCACCCGGTAAAGATCAATGAAATCGTTGGGAAAAAAGTCCTCGAGATCAAGTTCGATCCGGGCACGTTTAACTACGGCAAGAATAATATCGATCCGAAACAGCTGAAACAACTCGGCTTCGCCGGCTTTCGTGTGCACTTCCCATTAAATACGGAGAAATACAAGGACGAGGTCATGGTATTTCTCGGCGCCAGCTATTTTCGCGCACTCGGCAAGGGCCAGCTATACGGAATTTCCGCGCGCGGACTGGCAGTCGATACCGCGCTGAATTCCGGCGAGGAATTCCCGCAGTTCACCGAATTCTGGCTGGTGCGGCCGCAAGCGAACGATAAGGAATTAACCGTTTACGCGCTACTCGATTCACCCCGCGTCACCGGCGCTTACCGCTTCATCCTCAAGCCTGGCGTGGAAACCGCCGTAGAGGTCAAGAGCCAGCTGAATCTGCGCGAGAATATTACGACGCTCGGTATCGCACCGCTGACCAGCATGTATTTTTTTGGCGAAAACCAGCGTTCGGAGGTCGAGGATCATCGGCCCGAAGTGCATGACTCCGATGGCCTGTCGGTGCACTCCAGCAGCGGCGAATGGATCTGGCGGCCACTGGTCAATCCAAAACGGCTGCTGGTCACCTCGTTTGCGCTGGACAATCCGCAGGGCTTCGGCATGATGCAGCGCGACCGCGCATTTGCCGACTATCAGGATCTGGAAGCGCACTATGAAAAACGACCGAGCGTGTGGATCGAACCGAAGGGCCAATGGGGCAAGGGCCGGGTCGAACTGGTGCAGATTCCGACGCCCGACGAAACCAACGACAACGCGGTCGCGTTCTGGGTGCCGGACGTGAAGCCGAAGCCTGGCCAGCCGTACGACCTCGAATACCGGATGCTGTGGCAAAAGGAATCTGAAACGCAGCCGCCGTTGTCATGGGTGACGCAAACCCGACGCGGCCATGGGTACACGCACAAGGTGGATGACAGCATCGCGCTGATCGTTGACTTCGAAGGCCCGGCGCTGAAAAAGTTACCGGCGGATGCAAAGCTGGAAGGCATCGTCACCGCGGACGCCAACGGCAAGCTGATGGAAACCAACGTCTATCACAACGACGTGACCGGCGGATGGCGGATGGCATTGCGGCTGCACCGCAACGACGATGCCAAACCGGTCGAACTGCTCGCCCACCTGCGCAGCGGCAACGACACGCTGTCCGAAACCTGGAGTTACATATTACCGCCCAAGTGAGCCATCCAACTGCGGAATCCGCGAATCTGCGGCAAAGTGACCATCGAAGCGAGGTGCAGGTCAGCGACCCCACCGAGCGCTACCTCGACCGTCTGACGCTGAGCACAGCGCAGCGGGAAGCGCTGCAGGCCGCTGCCGCACGCTACGCAGAGCAACCGCAACGGGCGATGCACGCGCTGCACCGGACGCTGGCGGATGGCGCCGATGACGATACGGGCAGCGACAACCCGGCCTTCGCATCGGTGG
>DHXL01000252.1:0-540 GCA_002415335.1 Oxalobacteraceae bacterium UBA5157 | reverse complement strand
AACCCGGCCTTCGCATCGGTGGCGACGCGTCTGCAACTTGCCTATCAACCCTTGCGATCGGCGCCGCACGTCGAAATCGATCGCCGCGGCAACAGCCGGGTTTGCACTACACCGCGGCTGAACCGGATTTCCATGGTGCCGCAGCCCTGGGGCGTACTGAATCCGCTGATCCGACGGTTTCGCGCGCTGAGCGGCAGGCACGATCGCGCTACACAGGCCATCCGCAACGCGCCGTCGCCGCCAGACGCGCCCGATCCGCGCGGTAACTGGCAGAGCGGCGGCGGTTGGCGCCGCCTGGTCCTGCTGTTCCTGATGTTCGGGCAAACTGGACTGGCCACCTATTTCATGAGTGCGGTACTGCCCTATCACGGCGCGAAACCCATGGAAATGCTGACGCTGGCGCTATTCGCGGTGTTGTTCTGCTGGATTTCGGCGGGTTTCTGGACGGCGATGGCCGGCTTTCTGGTGCTGTCGCGCGGCAGCGACCGTTACATGATCTCGGCAAGCATCGCAGGCGACCTTGCCAATGCGCCGATCGAT
>DHXL01000366.1 GCA_002415335.1 Oxalobacteraceae bacterium UBA5157 | reverse complement strand
TTCATTTTGATTCAGAACGCGTATTCGGCCATCACGTGCTTGCCGAAGTTGTGCTTTGTCCCGCCGGCCAGCACGTCGACCAGTTTCTTCGGATTGGCGGACGAGATGAATACGTCGGCCATCTGATCCTTGCAGCGGAATTTCATCGCAGGACTCAGAATTTCACTCGGCTTGATTGTCAGATGCCGGAATGTTTTGGCTTTCTCATGGTTCAGCAGGATGTGAATTTCTTTCCTGAATTGCGACAGCGGAAGGTTCAGCCACCAGCCTTCATCGCCCGCATGCGGCGCGCTGCTCGACCAATACGTGTTGCGCTCGTTGAGCATGGCGGACCCAAGCGCTTCGTTGACGCGCCTGATGGCTTCGGTTTTGGTCATGATGATTTCTTCGTAATGGAATGCCGGCTCATGCGCGACACCGACCGCGGCGTGGGTTTGCGCAAGCGAGCCGCCATTATGCCCTGCGCCGGGCCTGGTGCCGCAGGGTTCCCGCCCTGCCAACGGCGGCGCACCGCAAGAATTCGGAAAGTCTATCCTGATAACGGCGGCTTGGCACGTTCTCATCGGCTTGCCGTCAGGAACGAGTAGAGATGAATGCGCGGACGTGTTTATCTATCTGTTGCTGATCGCAGGCGATTGCAGTTTCGATCGGTTGCAGGCGGCACGCGAAAAAATCAGCAAGAATGCGGCGCGTTATCCGGTCGACCTATGCCATGGCTCCGCGACAAAGCGTGCCGACCCGAGCCGACCGATCGAAGATCGCGGCGCAACGGATGAAGCCGAGCGGCCATTGCGCGCGCATTCCTGACATTGCACGTCAAAACGGCGTCAACGTCGCACGCCCCTGAGCAGGGCGTGCCCGGCACATTAAGACGACGTGGCGCTCTTGCGCACTTTTGCTTTCCGCGCCTTGTGACGCTTGACGGATTTTGCTTTCGTGCGGCTTGCCGCGCCGGTTTCTTCCGCGCGCGCAGGGGTTCCTTGCTGTTGCGCGGCGGCCTGCACTTCTTGCGCGCGGCGCTCAACTTCCGCGACTTTGCTTGGATCGGTGGTTTCGCTGATGCCGCTCAACGGCGCATTTTGTGCAATTGCCGCGCCGCCAATCGAAAGTAAAGACGCCAGGACCCAGGATGCTTTCTTCATAATTCCTCCGTTGTGCAAACAGTAATAGAGTCAAATAGCGATGCGCGGTTCCCCTCGAAACTTGTTTTTTTGGCAGGATCCATGCCGGCCGCAGGCGCGCGGAACAGGCAGGCGCGAATAGGCCTGGTTGTGTGCCCCACCGTACTGACAGCTGGTGCGGCAAGGCACTACAATGACAGCCAGACAGTCCAGCTGCCTTACGCCGCTCTCTTGCAGTGCGGTCGCGGTGCGCGACGTTTCTTTCAATTGAACAAGCCTTTTAGGCGAACGGGAGGCAATCTTATGAAAACCCTGATTATTGCAGCAGGCATGCTTGCTTTGGCATCAACGGCGATGGCATCCGATGTAGGCGTATCGGTCAATATCGGGCAGCCGGGCTTCTACGGACAAATTGACATTGGCAGCTTCCCGCGGCCGCGCGTCGTCTATGCGCAACCGGTCATCGTTGAACGGCCGAGGACCTACATCGAGCAGCAGCCGATCTATCTGCGCGTACCTCCCGGCTATGCCAAGCATTGGACGAAACACTGCCGCGAATATAATGCGTGCGGCAGGCGCGTCTTGTTTGTCCAGGATAGCTGGTACGCCAATGAATATGCCCCGCGCTACCGCGAGCAACATGGCGATCATTACGATCGCGGTGATCGCGGCGATCGACACGAACATGACAGGCATGGCAGATTCGACAAGCATGACAACGGTCGCGGCCATGGACACGGTCATCACGACGATTAATCGCGCGCCGCCCCCGCTTCAAAGACACACCAAGGACCCAACAAGATGAATCCAATCAAGATAATCGGCGCGCTACTGATCGTGGCAGGCGTGCTCGGGCTGGCCTTCGGTGGCTTCAGCTATACCAAGGAAACCCATCAGGCCAAGCTCGGGCCGCTCGAGTTATCGCTGGCCGAGAAGGAGACGGTCAACATCCCTCTATGGGCGAGCATCATTTCGATCGTCGCGGGGGTTGGCCTGGTCGTGGCGGGCGGCAAGAAAGGCTGAGCGGCGAACGTATTTGTTGGTCTCCGCCGCCGCGGCGACTCGCGCTTTCCCGCATTTCAATCCATTTATCTCAAGGATCCGGATGCCGGGGCAATCGCTCCCGGCACCCGCTCCATTTTTCCATCGTTGCGCGCCGATCGTCGCTTGATGCGACCCGCCGTTATTTCTTGGCCGGTTCGGCTGCGGCTGGCTTGGTGTCGTTCGCAGGCGCAGCGGTGGACGCGGCTGCCGGAGCAGGTGCGGTTGCCGTCGCAGGTGCAGGTGCCGGCGCGGGCGCCTGGACGATCTCGATCTTCGCCTTGGCTTTCAGGTCATCCAAGAGTTTTTTCAGATTCTGCTGCTGCACCTGCTGCGTCAATCCGGGCTTGACTTGCTCCAGCGGCGGCACCGACTTGGGACGGGAATCTTCCAGCAGGATCACGTGATAACCGAATTGCGATTTGACCGGCTCTTCGGTGAATTTGTCTTTCTCCAGCTTGGCAACGGCTGCACCGAATTCCGGCACCATGCTGCGCGGATCGAACCAGCCGAGTTCGCCGCCGTTAACCTTGGAGCCGGTGTCCAGCGATTTTTGCTTGGCGAGCGCCTCGAATACCTTCGGATTTTTCTTCAGCTTGGCGATGATGTCCTTGGCTTCCGCTTCCGTCGCGACCAGGATGTGGCGCGCCTTGTATTCGGTGCCGGCCATCTGGGCCTTGATCTTGTCATACTCGGCGCTGAGCGCCGCATCGCTGACGACATTCGTCTTCAGGTAGTCCTGCACGAACGCATTTGCCAGCACGGATTGCCGTGTCAGCTCGATCTGGTCGGCGATGGCGGGCGTCTTGTCGAGCCCCTTCTTGACCGCTTCCTGCGCGACCAGCAACTGCATCGTCAGCTGATCAAGGATTGCCTTGCGCGCCTCGGGGCTGTCGGGCTGGCCTTGTGCCGCGCGCTGCTTGACCATCAATTCGACGCGGCTTTCGCTGATCGGGGTACCGTTCACCGTGGCGGCCACGACTTCCTTGGCTGCCTCGGGGGTCGTGGCGGGCGCGCGCGGACTGCATGCGCTCAGGGCCAGCACGGAAACAGCTCCGGCCAGCAGGATACGGATTTCGACGCGCGACTTCAGTGGAGACTTGATAAACATTTTTGCGTTTCCTTGGATAAATAGGTAAGCTAAAACCGTAACTGCAACAGACCGCACATAGTAGCAGGACTCGCTAATCGCTCGTATTGGATTGTCAACTTCCCGCAGAAAATCGAAGCGAAGTGTGCGCGATGAGGATTTCCAACCGAAGGAGGACGCGATGAACCTGGATGAAGCGCTATCAAAAGACATGGAATTGAAAACGAAATTCCTCGGTGCGATCGCCGGCAAACAGAAGCTGGATGTTGCGTCGATCTCGAAAGCCGATGCCTGCGGACTCGGGAATTGGCTGTACGGGGAAGGCGAGCGCAAGTACAAGTTTCTGAAGGCCTACAAGCCATGCGTGGAGGCCCATGCCGCTTTCCACGCGCTGACCGGGAAAGTGGTGAGGCAGATCAACCTCGAGGAATATGCCGACGCCGAAGCGATGCTGGCGGATAACACCGCTTACTCCAAGGCGATTGACGCGCTCGACGCCAGCGTCAAGGCCTTGAAGAAGGATGCCAAGCTGTAGGCCAATTGCGCTTTACTGGAACGACTTGATCACCGCATCGAGTTTGACCTTGAGCGACTTGTCATGTTGATGGATCGGCGGCACCTGGCGATCGACTTTCAGCAGTTCATACACCGCCATCTGCGCCGCGCGTACCGAATATTCCACCGTGAAGACCACGTCATCGGCGATCTCGACGAACTGGCTGACGAAGGCCAGGTTCTTCGAATTTGCAGGAACCGGCAACGGCCTGTCGCTGCGGGCGCGCGGCATGAACATGCTGGTGATGTACGGCATGCGGCAAGGAATGCAAGTCGCGCTGGCCATCGTTTCCAGGTCAAAATTCAAATGGCCGCATAACTCTTGCAGGATTTCCGCACCGCTGCACGCGGACATCGGTTTGGCGACGAAGTCGCCGACACGGTCGGGGTGCAGCGCGTAGCCCCAGAATACGTGCACGCCTTCGGGCTGGCCGGCGAAATGCGGTTGATGCGCCAGCACGACGGACATGAACCAGCTGGAGTCCTTGAACGTAACCAGGCCGCCCGTGCCGGCACGGTTGCCGGTGAATTTTTCCATCTTGTCGAAGAAGGCAGTGTCTTTCAGGGTGACGGTATACGACTCCCAGTAGGATTCCGGGATGCTCGAATTGAACGCGGCCGGGTTACCAAATTCGGGGCGGCCCGCAGCCAGTTTTTCCCATAGCAGCCAGCCGCCGCTGTCCTGTTTGGTGCTATGTTCCGGCGCGCTGGTCATTGAGCCGTAGCTCGACGCATCGGTCATCGAGCCATTTTGGAAAAACACCAGATCGCCCTCGGCGACCTCGACCAGGTCGTAACCGCCGTTGCGACTGCAATGAATGCCGGTCACAACAATCTTTCCATCCTCGGTCTTCAAGTCGAAATCGGTGACCGTGCAGTTGGTCTCCACGGTCACGCCCTGCGCCTGCAGCCAGCTCGCCAGGGGGCGGACCAGCGAATCGAACTGGTTGTAGACGGTACGCTTGACGCCGGCCAGCGTTTCGATGCGCGCGAATTCCATCATGAAGCGATGCAGGTACCGTTTGAATTCCACCGCGCTATGCCATGGCTGGAACGCAAAGGTGGTGGCCCACATGTTCCAGAAAGTAGTCTCGAAGAAGGCCGGCGACAGCCAATCGGTGATGCAGCTTACCCCTAAGGCGGCCTCGTCGGCCTCGCTCAGCTTGAGCAACTCCAGCCGGTCCGCCATCGAGAATCCCATCGATGTCACGTCGACTTTGAAGCGGTTGCGATCGACCAGGCGCGCCATCGAATGGGGGATATTCCGCTCATTGAATGCGATCGTTTCTTGATACACATTCTGATCGGGATTGATGAGGGACGGAATGGTCTTGAACAGATCCCAGGTGCATTCGTAATTGTCGGTGGTGAGCATGCGGCCGCCGCGCAAGGTGTAGCCGGTCTCGGCATTGCCGCCGCCGTCGAGACTGCCGCCGGGAAGCGGCATCGCTTCGAAGATGGTGATATTGCTTCCCGACATCTTGCCGTCGCGAATCATAAACGCGGCGGCCGATAAGGAGCCGATGCCGGCGCCAACCAAATAGGCTTTGATATTATTATTCATGGATTTCCTTGAAATTTGTGGGCGCTGCCAAGCACACTGGCAGCGACTGTCCGACCTGACGTGGTCGGCAAAGTTTCAAGATAGGCATGTTGCGAAAGACGATCCGTTCGCTGCCGCACCGAGCGTGCCGGCAAAGCGGCGAACTGACGAAACCCACTAAAGCAAATTGAACCAGCCCAACGCGGCGCCGGCGGCGAGCAGCCAGAGTATGTGGATCCTGGTACGCCAAATGATCAATGCGCTGACCACGGTCACCACCCACAGCGGCCAATCCCGGGCCGGATTGTAGTTGCCGACCGCGAGGATCCAGCCGGTCGAAATCAGCAGCGCGATCACGATCGGCGCCATCCCCGACTTGAACGCGCGGACCGCTCGCAATTCGCGGTTGCGGTGACCCCATTGGGCGGCCAGGTAGGTCAGCGTGGTGCTGGGCAGCATGATGCCGACCATCGTCACGCATACGCCGAGCAGTGCTGCCCACTGGCTGCCGGTGTTGAGGCCGACGTTCCAACCCATCAGCGCCACGAACAGGACGTTTGGTCCGGGCGAGGCCTGCGCAATGGCGATCGAGGCATTGAATTGCGATTGCGTCAGCCAGTGATTCTGGTCGACCAGGAAGCGGTGCATTTCGGATGTGGTGGTAATGGCGCCACCGACCGACAGCAACGACAGGATCAGGTACTGCGTGAACAGGCTGAGCCAGTCGCCCCATTGCAGCGTCAGATGCAGCGCGCCACTCATGATTTCGCCTTGCGGTAGGCCAGTACGCAACCGATCAGTCCCAATCCGAACAATGCATAGACCAGCGGCCAGCGCAGCAACGCGATCGCCACGAAACAGCAGGCGCCGAGGCCGATGCACACGGGTCTGCCGAGCGGATTCGCTTTCAGCGCGCCGAACAGTTTAAGGCCGGTTGCCGCGATCAATCCGGCAGCCACCGCACCCATCCCGCGCAGTGCGCCGGCAATTCCCGGATGCGTCGCATAATGTGCGTACGTCAGCGCCAGCAGCAGGATCACAACCAGCGGCACCGCCAGCATGCCGGCCAGCGCCGCCATCGCACCGGCCAGACCGAAGTAACGGCCGCCGATCATCAGCGAGAGGTTCACCACATTAGGGCCGGGCATGATCTGGGCCACGGCCCAATCCTCGATGAACTCTTCCTGCGTCAGCCAGCGCTTGTTCTCGACCAGTTCGCGCTGCACGATCGCCAGCACGCCGCCGAAGCCTTGCAGCGCGAGCGCCGTGAATGACAAGAACAGATCGGTCAGGGAGCGGGGTTGCGGCCGCGATTCCGCGCTTAAAGGTTCCATAGCGCAATTATCTTCGATTTATCCGATGTTCGTGTCGAGCACCGGTATCCGCGTATCCGTCTGTGCCGGGAATCGCCGCTGATGGTCGCCGTTACATCCCGTTACACTCCAATAAAGCTCTTTTGAATCAATCGCTTGAGGAATGCGCTGGGCGGATTTCCGGCGCTCGAAACAGGCGATGCTGAACGCGGGGAGATGAGGGTAGTCGAAATAACAGCATCGATGATGCTTTTTTATTCACTTCAGGAGTAGTAAATGACTTTCAAAACCACACTTCGTTCGCTCTCGTTTGTTCTGGCCGCGACAGTCTCTTCAATCGCGTTGGCGCAAGGTTTAGGACTTAATGCCAATGCCGGTGTTGGCGCCGCTACGCGCGTCGGCGCAGGCAGCGCGACAGCCGGAACGGATGCGCAGGCCGCTGTCGGCGCCAATCACGGAAGCCTGTCGGCTCCCGGCGCTTCGGTCAAAGGCGCCACCAACGGCTTCACCGGTAATCCCCGTGCCGCTGCGGAAGCCGCTGTCAACGACGATGCATCGGCAGTGGGAAAAAGTACGAAGAGGTTGGATACGCATGCCAAGCGCGCGCTAGCCGGCGGCGCCCACGCAGACGCCAATGGCTCGGTCAAGGAGGGTGCCGCTCACTAAGCGCCGATGCCGGCATCGGCGATAAAGCCATGCAGCGGCACGACGCCGCATCGTTGCCCTCGGCGTTGAAGCCTTGACATCGATACGATGGCCCTCTATAACCATCCTGGTTTTAGAGGGCTTTTTCTTGATAGGATGTCTGGGAATGCGCAGCCTTTGCGCGTAAACAGCGACCAGGAATCAACGTGAAGATACAGATCGCGTCAGACTTGCATCTCGACTTGCTGCACCGCCGGTTTCCGGAATTTCGCGCGGTCCAACCGACCGACGCGGACGTCCTTGTCATTGCGGGCGACATTCACCGCGGTGCACAGGCGATCGGCGCATTTCGCGACTGGCCGGTGCCGGTGATTTATGTGCACGGCAATCATGAGTTCTACGGCGGCAGCCTCGACATGGTGGTGCAGGAACTGCGCAAGGAATCGGCCAATGCCAATGTCCATTATCTGGAGCGCGACGAACAGATTGTGAACGGTGTGCGCTTTCTCGGCTGCTGCCTGTGGACCAACTTCAGGCTGATGCCGGACATGATGGAACAGGCGATGCAGGAATCGGATCGCTGCCTGATGGACTGCCGGAGGATCAGCAGGGAAGACGGCAGCGGGTTTTCCGCCGCCGCTTCGATCGAAGTCCATCTCGCGTCGCTGTCATGGCTGACACAGAAACTTGACGAGCCGTTCGGCGGCAAGACCGTCGTCGTCACGCATCACGCCCCGCATCCAAATTCAATCCACGCGCGCTTCGCGGGAAGCCTGCTGAACGCCGCGTTCGTCAGCGACCTCACGCCGCTGCTACAGGAGCGGCAGCCGGATCTATGGATTCACGGTCATGTGCACGACAGCTTCGACTACCAGATCGGCAGGACCCGGATCATCGCGAATCCGCGCGGCTACGCGCGCAACCGCAACGCGGCGCAGACGCCGGCGGACCTGCTTTGGGAGAACCCGCTGTTTGACCCGCAGCTGGTGGTCGGGCTATGACGTACCGGCAGCGGCTGAATCGGTTCAATTGAGCGGACTTGCCGAAGCCGGCGCGCTGACCGAATTACCGAGGTGCAGCGTTACCGCAAGCGGGCGCTCGTCTTGTCAGCGGAGCGGCCGACGGTTTCAGTCTCCCGGTTCACTTAATGGTCGTGCCTGTCATGCCCATGATGGTTGTGACGGTGATGCGCGCGCGCATCGTTGCGTTCGTGCGCAGCTTCGCTGACTTCTTGTCCGTGATTCCGCTGATGGTCGCGCCATTCGATTGCACGCAACTGACGTGCACGCCAATCGGCTTCGTATTGCGGTTGAATGTAGACCGGACGCGGTTGCACGTAGACCGCTTGCGGTTGCACATAGACGCCTGGGACGCCTATGTTGATATCGACGCCGGCAACGGCCGGTGCAGCGGCGAGCATGAGCGCTGCGCCGGCAAGCAAACCGGTCGCGGCGACGGTGAGGTATTTGTTCATTTATCTTCTCCTTGGACATTCTGCAATAAGCGTCTGCTATTGCGTTATATCCATCAGAACAGACAGCCGCATCGCCGTCTGTGCGCTAACGCACATGTG
>DHXL01000224.1:21006-21643 GCA_002415335.1 Oxalobacteraceae bacterium UBA5157 | reverse complement strand
CCACCATGCGCAGTCTGTTGTGCATGTAACCTGTCTGATTGAGCTGGCGCATCGCCGCATCGACCAGCGGAAAACCCGTGCGCCCCTGGCACCAGGCTGCATATTTTCCCGGGTCGTTCGAAAACGCAATCGAATTGAACTGTGGTTTGAAAGCGAACCCTTGCGCCAGTTGCGGATGATGATACAGCTGCATCTGATAAAACTCCCGCCAGATCAGCTCGGAAAGCCAGGTTTGCGCCCCCGCCCCGCCGATGTGGTACGCCGTCGATGCCAGCCTGCGGATGGAAATGGTGCCGAAGCGCAGGTGCGTGGACAAACAGGACACGCCTTGCACGGCGGGGAAATTGCGCGCTTGCTGATATGCGTCAATCCGCCGTGTAAAATCCTCGAATAATTTTCCGGCGCCCGATGCACCGACAGGCAGCGCCCGTATGTCGAGTTTTCCGGGCGTAAAACCCAAAGATTCGAGCGTTGGCAACGCGACCGCCGGGCATTGGGCGAGTGCAGCAAAATATTGTTCAGTCGGATAGGTGCGCAGATAAAAATCGTCCAGTTTCTTCAGCCAGGCGTTTTTGTAGGGTGTGAACACACAGTAAGGCGTGCCGCTTCCGGTGAGGATTTCCGACTGCTCGAAAAT
>DHXL01000224.1:15867-20791 GCA_002415335.1 Oxalobacteraceae bacterium UBA5157 | reverse complement strand
TGGACGTTTAATTCACGCGCCAGCCTTGGAATAACGACCTCGGCCCTGCCATGCAACACCTGCAGGATGCTGCCCTGTTGCTGCAAACGTTCATTCAATTCGCGCAGACTGCGCCAGATGAACTCCACACGGCGATCCTGTTTATCTTCCAATTGATCGAGAATATCGGTGTCGAACACGAACACGCAATGCACCGCACGGCTGTTTTTCAGCGCGTGATAAAGCGCCGCATGGTCTGTCAGGCGCAGATCGCGGCGAAACCAGCAGATCGAGCGAGGATAGTGCGGCATTTTGTCTTCCAGCAAATAAAACCGGTCAAGCCGCGTGTCAGTCGTTCAGTTTGTCCAGCAGCTCGCGTATCTTCATCGGGTCATCGGTGCGCATGATCTTCTGTGTGAGCGAGCCGATTTCCCGCAGGCTGGTGGTCAGAACGCGCTGCTTGATCGTCGGCACTTGTGCAGAAAACATCGAAAACTGGCGCAGACCGAGACCCAGCAACAATCGGGTGTAAGCCAGTTCGCCCGCCATTTCGCCGCATACCGAGATCGGCACCCCCAGTTTATTGGCCGTGCCGATGACGTGCGACAACAGGTGCAGCACGGCGGGATGCAGCGGATCATAGAGATGCGCCACGTCTTCATCGGTGCGATCAATCGCCAGCGTGTACTGAATCAGATCGTTGGTGCCGATGGACAGAAAATCCAGTCGCTTGGCGAATACATTAAGTGACAAGGCGGCGGCGGGAATCTCGATCATGCCGCCTATCTTCACCTCGCGGTCATAGGGGATGCCCTCAATATCCAGCGCTTGTCTGGTCGCGTCGATAAACTGCAAGGTCTGGTTGAGTTCCGACACGGAGGATAACATCGGGATCAGTATCTTCACGTTGCCGTAATGGGTCGCGCGCAGCAGCGCGCGTAACTGGGTACGGAACAATTGCGGCTCGGCCAGACACAAACGAATCGCGCGCAGCCCCAGCGCGGGATTGCTGGCGACGCGCTCAGCGCCCTTGATTTGTTTGTCCGCGCCTAGATCAAACGTGCGGATCGTCACAGGCTGGCCCCTCATGCCCGAGGCGGCGGCGCGATACGCCTCAAACTGTTCCTCTTCGCCCGGCAACTCGTCGCGGTTCAGGAACAGAAACTCGCTGCGGAACAGACCGACGCCGGTCGCGCCATTTTCTCTGGCCTCAACGATATCTTCAGGCTTTTCGATGTTGGCGTGCAACTCGACAACCGCACCATCCAGCGTGTTGGCGCGCGCGGTGCGCAGCCTTTTGAGCTTCTTGCGCTCCAGCTCCCATTCGCTTTGCAGCAGTTTGTATTCTGCGAGCATGGCCTTGTCGGGATTGACGATCAGTACGCCCTGTTCGCCATCCAGAATCAGCAGATCATCTTCACGGATCAACTCGCGCGCATGATGCAGTCCGACCACGCAGGGAGTATTCAGGCTGCGCGCGACAATCGCGGTATGCGATGTAGCGCTCCCGGCATCGGTGATGAAGGCCGCAAACTGCTGCGGCTTGTACTGAATCATATCGGCGGGACTCAGGTCATGCGCTACCAGTATCGTCTCGACATCATGACGCAGGTGAGCAGGCTGGTGCCCCGGCTGACCGGATAACTGCTTGAGCAGCCGTTCGGCGACCTGCTTCACATCGGCCTGACGCTCGCGCAAGTACGCATCTTCAAACTCGTCGAACTGTGCCGCCAGTGCATCTGTCTGTACCTTGATCGCCCATTCGGCATTGCATTGTTCGCGTTCAACCATCTCACGCGGCCCGATGCTGAGCAGCGGATCATCCAGTATCATCTGGTGCAGTTCGAGAAAGGCATCGAACTCGGCAGCGGCGTAACTCGGCCGATTGCTGCGCAAACCGGCAAACTCACTGCGCGTGGCTTGCAAAGCGGCATCAAAACGCGCGATCTCATCAACGACAAAGGGCTTGGGCAGTATGTAATGCACAACTTCCAGCGAGTTGTGCGAAAGCAAATGCGCATGACCGATCGCAATGCCGCTGGAAACCGCTATGCCATGCAGTGTGAAAGTCATTCACCTTCCCCGAAGTAATCGTTGATCAGCGCGAGGATTGCAGCCATTGCAGCCTCCTCATCTTCGCCTGTGGTTTCAATGGTGATGGTCGCCCCTTTGGCCGCCGCCAGCATCATGACGCCCATGATGCTTTTGGCATTCACACGGCGGTTGTTGCGCGACAGCATCACTTCACATTTGAAACTGGAAGCCAATTGGGTGAGTTTGGCCGAGGCGCGCGCGTGCAGACCGAGTTTGTTGATGATAAGTGCGTCCTGCTGCATGCTAATGCTCCATATGAACGATACATTCGCGCCCACCTTCGACGGCCAGGTCCGCCAATTCGGACAGCGTCTTGTTCGATGAACACACCACCCGCAACAGCATAGGCAGATTCACACCGGCCACGCCCTCAACGCGTTCCGCATGGCAAAGCCGTCGACCTATATTGCTGGGCGTGGCGCCAAATACATCGGCCAGAATCAAAACCCCGCTGCCGCTGTCGAGTTCCTTGATAAGCTCCTCGCCCTCGGCGAGCTTATGTTGCGGGTTCTCTTCGGCCAGCACTGACAGGACCTTCAGATTCACGGGCAGCTCGCCCAGCACATGCCTGACGCAATCCGCCAGACTGTTTCCCAGCCCGTTGTGCGTCACCAATAATATTCCGACCAATTCACACTCCTCCAACCGGCATCAATGCCAAAATACTATTCAACCTGGAATTTTGCTGCCTTGTCGGTGAATTCTAGCCGTTTCTGCAAGTCGTTTGTAAGATGAATATTGCCTTGTTCATCCAGCAGCATCGCATCAACCAGACCCATCCGGCTCGCCGCCGCCCGCCAGCCGCTCACACCCGAGATAAACAAAGGCTTGGAAGCCGCATCCGACAGCACTCCGGCATGCACTCCGCGAGTAAGAATAGTCACCGCCTGCACACCCTGCATCGGATATCCGCTTCGCGGATCGATCAGGTGGCAATAACGCTTGCCGTCCAGCATAAAATAACGCTGGTAGTCGCCAGACGTGCCGATGGCTTCGCCGTCGTGCAACTCGATCGCCGCCAGCGCACCGGATTTGCGCGGATGCTGGATACCGACTCGCCACGGACGTTTGCCGTGCCCACCTATTGCCAGCACATTTCCGCCGATGTTGATCAGCGCATTGTGGATATCCCGTTTCTTCAGCAAATCTGCCGCGCGATCCAGCGCATATCCCTTGGCATAACCACCCAGATCGAGCTGCACGGCTTTGTTGCTGCTTCGCACCAACATTCCACCGGGAGCAGCGGTGAAGATAAGGTCGCTCATCTGCGGATTGGCGCTCACCCGCTGCGCAATCTGATTTTCATCCGGTTGCACCGGTTTGAATTCATCCTCATGAAAACCCCACAACTGCACCAGGCCGCCTATAGCCGGGTTGAACAGGCCCTGCGACTGTTTTGAAATCAACGCCGCATCCTGCAACATGGCGGCGAGTTCCGGTGAAACGACACGGCTCTCACCACGGGCTATCGCCTTATTCAAATCGCTCAACTCGGAAGGCTTCCAGGCATGCAGCATGTCGTGCAAACGCTGAAATTCCTGCATCACAGAGGCTATCGCCTCTCTGGCATGCGGTTCGGACTCACCATAAACAGTGACTTCCACCAGCGTGCCGAACACATAGCCCTGCTCCTGATACAGCGGTTCCTTGCCACAGGCAGTCATCAGAATGCAGGATGCGGGAAGCAGCAAACGAACCGCCAGCCGCATCGCGTGCCTTAACGTGAAACTGGCGCAAGCGTTCGTTTGCCCTTTCCCCCACTTGCGGGGGAAAGTTGAAAAGGGGGAAACGGGCATGGTGAGTTTCATTATCAGGGGTGGCTTCTTTGCCATGCGCGTTAGAAGCAATGCGATGCGGCGCAACGACCATGCGCTGAATCCCGAATCCCGAATCCCGAATCCTGTCATTTGCTTTCCTGCTCCTCCAGTTCCAGCGAGGCGGCCAGCAACGCCAGACGGGCCACGACCCCGTAGGCATAAAAGCGATTCGGCGTATCGTCCGGCTCGCAGTCGGGATTAGGCAGGGTGCAGCAGGACTCGAATGCCAGCGGCACGAAATGCATGCCTGGCGCATTGAGATTTTCGTCCACGCCGCGACTGGTGTGCACGCGGTAAAAACCGCCGACCACGTAATGGTCGATCATGTACACCACAGGCTCGGCCACTGCTGCATTGATGTTTTCGAAGGTATAAACGCCTTCCTGCACCAGCACGTCCGAGACCTCGAGGCCTTCTTTCACCACGGCCATCTTGTTGCGTTGCTTGCGATTCAGGCCCGTGATTTCGCTGGCATCCTTGACTGTCATGATGCCCATGCCATAAGTCCCGGCATCGGCTTTGACGATGACAAAGGGATCATGCTTCACGCCATATTCGGCATATTTGATGCGCATCTTTTGCAAAACCTCATCCACCTGCGCCGCGAGACATTCTTCACCGACGCGTTCCTGAAAATTGATCTGGCTGCATGTCGCAAAATAGGGATTGATGAGCCACGGATCAATATCGAGAAGACTGGCAAAATCGTTCGCCACGTGGTCATAGGCCGCAAAGTGCCGGGATTTGCGTCGGGTGTACCAGCCGGCCGACAGTGGCGGGAAAATCGCCTGCTCGAGATTCTTCAGGATATCCGGCACGCCTGCTGATAAATCGTTGTTGAGCAACACCACGCAGGGATCGAAATCCTCCAATCCAAGCCGGTTGCCGCGCCGCACCAGCGGTTCCAGCCTCACAACACTGCCGTTGGGCAGCACTATCTCGGTAGTCGCTGTAATTTCGGGCAGCAGACTGCCCACCCGCACCAGCATGCCGGCCTGTTTGAGTATGGTGACGATCTGCGCCACGTTTTGCAG
>DHXL01000224.1:0-15657 GCA_002415335.1 Oxalobacteraceae bacterium UBA5157 | reverse complement strand
AAAATCAGGGTTGAGATTATTGAACCCGCCGGGGAACAGATTCGTGTCAACAGGGGCCAGCTTGAAGCCGCTGTTGCGCAAATCTACCGAGGCATAAAACGGTACCGCATGTTCCTGCCATTGCTTGCGAAACCAGTGCTCTATGTTGGGCATCGCGGTCAGAAAACGACGCTCCAGATCAAGCAGGGGGCCGTTGAGTGCGGTAGTAAGGTGAGGAACCATGGGTTTTCGCCGGTAATTGACTGCCCGTATTCTAGCCTATCGCCTTTGATAGTGCTGCCAAATACAGGCGGCTGTTGTTACCGGATGCGTTCAGACAATTACCCCAGATAGGCGGCAAGCACTTTTTCGTTGTTATTCAACTCGTCCGGCGTTCCTTCAACGGCTATGCCTCCGTGTTCCATCACGTATGCGTAATCGGCCACTTCCAGAGCACTCTTGGCGAATTGCTCGACCAGAAGCAGTGTAATGCCCGCCTCCTTGAGGCGACGGATGATATTGAACACTTCCAGCACGATGACTGGCGCCAGCCCCATGGAAGGCTCGTCCAGCAAGATAATCTTGGGGTCCGCCATCAGTGCACGGCCTATCGCCAGCATCTGCTGTTCGCCGCCCGACAATTGGTTGCCGAAATTTTTGCGGCGTTCCCGCAGGCGCGGGAACAGTCCGTAGATCGCGGCCAGATTCCATTTTCCGGGCAAGGCCGTGACCGTCAGGTTTTCTTCCACCGTCAGGGAAGGAAATACCTCGCGCTCCTGCGGTACCCAGCCGAGTCCGGCGCGTGCGCGCGCATGGACCGGTATCTGTGCCAGGTCTTGCCCGCGCCAGCGCATCGATCCGGCGCGCAGCCGGGTATGCCCCATGATGGTCAGCAGCAGCGAACTCTTGCCGACGCCGTTGCGGCCGAGCAGCGCCACGCTTTCGCCGTCGCGCATCGACAGCGAGCAGTCATCGAGTACCGTCGCGTCGCCGTAGCCGGCGAACAGGCTTTCCAGTGTCAGCATGTCAGTGTCTCTTCCCCAGATAGACTTCGCGCACGCGCGGGTCGTCCGCGATTTCGGCCGGGGTCCCGGTCACCAGCTCCGCCCCGCACACCAGGACCGTGATGCGCGCGGCAAAGCGGAACACCAGGCTCATGTCATGCTCGATCAAGAGGATGCTGATGTCGGTCGACAAGGCGCCCAGCACCTCGAACAATTCATCGCTCTCGCCTTCCGGCACGCCGGCCGCGGGTTCGTCCAGCAACAGGACCTTGGGCCGTGCCGCCAGTGCCAGCGCCATTTCGAGCAGGCGCTGCTTGCCGTAGGCCAGCGTGCGCGTCTCCCGCAGACAGTCCTGCGCCAGATTCAGCTGCTCCAGCAGCGCATAGGCTTCGTCGATTTCGGCGCGGCGACGCGACAGCCGGAAGAACCGCCGCTGCAGGACACTCAGGCCGGCCCGCTCGCGCTCGCAGATCACGTTCGTCACGGCTTCCAGCGGCGTCAGTTGCGGGAACAGGCTATTGATCTGAAAAGTACGCGACAGGCCGCGCGCCACGCGCTGGTGCGGCGCCATCCGCGTGATATCGGCGCCGTCCAGCCAGACCGAGCCGCTCGAAGGCCGCAGCACGCCGGTGAGCTGATTGATCAGCGTGGTCTTGCCCGCGCCGTTCGGGCCGATCAGCGCATGGCGCGCGCCGGCGGCGAGCGACAGGTTGAGGTCCTGCGTCACCGCCAGCCCGCCGAAGGCCTTGCACAGCGAGCGGGTCTCGAGCACGGCGCTCATGCGCGCTCCACGCCGCGCTTGCGCGCCAGCGCGGCCGCCAGCCGGCCGAGCCCGCCGAGAACGCCGCCGCGCAGGTAAAGCGTGGTCACGATCAACAGGACGCCGAGCCAGAATAGCCAGTACTGCGGGTTGAGATCGGACAGTCGATCCTGCACCAGCAGGAATGCGGCAGCGCCGATGAAGCCGCCATACAGCGTCGCGGTGCCGCCGATGATCAACATGATCAGCAGGTCGGCCGAACGCTGGAATGCCAGCACATCGATGCCGACGAACTGCGTGGTTTGCGTCAACAGCGCGCCGGCGACGCCGGCGATCAGCGCTGCGAAGGTATAGATGTTGGTGAGCCGCGCACCGACCGGAATGCCGATGGCCTGGGCGCGCGTCCGGTTTTCGCGGATGCTGCGCAGCGACAGCCCGTACGGCGATTTCATCAGGGCGCGCGTTACGGCAAACAGCAGGAAGACGACCCCGAGCACATACAGGTACGCGATTTTTCCATACAGATCAAATTTGAAGACGCCGAACAAGGCGCCAATTTCGACGCCCTGCAGGCCGTCGACTCCGCCGGTTATGCCGACCGCGCGATTCGCGGCTTCGTACAGCAGCAGGCCGATGCCAAGCGTGGTCATCAGCCGCGTCAGGTCGTTGCCGCGCAAGACGATGAAGCTGGTCAGGTAACCGGCGATGCCGGCCGCCATACCGGCCGCGGCCAGCCCGCTCAACGGTTCGTGCCAGCCATGGCTGGCCAGCAAGCCCGCGACATAGGCGCCGATCCCGAAGAACGCGGCATGCCCCAGCGTGATGATCCCGGCATAGCCGAGTATCAGATCGAGCGAGAGCGCGAACAGGCCGGTGACCAGGATCTGGCTGGCGAACACCAGGCTGGTGGGGAACACGAAATAGGCCCCGGCCAGCGCCAGCCAGAACGCTATCTCGGCCGGTTTCCAGCGTTCCCGCGCCTTGAGCGCAGTCAGGTGGTACGGCGCCACGACATCGATTCGGATCACGTTCATCTTGCATTTCTCCGTCCCAGCAGGCCATGCGGGAACAACAGCAACAGTACGATCATGGCGGCGTAAATCACGAACGCACCGATCTGCGGCACGTAATATTTGCCGGCGATGTCGGCCACGCCCAGCAGCAGTGCCGCCAGCAAGGTGCCGATGATCGACCCCGGGCCCCCTACCACGACGACCAGTAGAAAATACACGAGGTACTTGAGCGCAAAATACGGATCCAGCCCCAGTACGTCGATGCCGAGCGCGCCGCCCAGCCCGGCCAGCCCGCTGCCAAGCGCAAACGTGATCTGGAATACCCGCTCGACCCGGATGCCCATCGACCGGGCAGTGCGCTGGTTGTCGACCGACGCGCGGATCATGGCGCCGAAGCGGGTCCGCTCAAGTCCGCAGACCAGCGCCAGCGTGATGATCGCGCCGACCGCCATCAGGAACAGCCGGTACCGTGACAGATCGAGTCCGAACAACGGGAGCTGTCCTTTCAGCGCGGCCGGCAGCACGACCGGTTGCTGACCCGGTCCCCAGAAATAGTTGGCGCCGGCGATCGCGATGAACACGATCCCGACCGTCATCAGCACCTGGTCCAGCGCCGTGCTCTTGTAGACCGGCCGGTACAGCCACCGCTCGAGCACCAGGCTGGCCAGCGCGGTCACGCCGAACACGATCGGTAGGGCCGGCAGGAAGCCGATGCCGGCGCGCGCCATCAGCGTCACCAGCAGGTAGCCGCCGGTCATCGCGAATACGCCGTGCGCCAGATTGATGAAGCGCATCAGGCCGAGCGTGATCGAGAGCCCGACCGAGATCAGGAACAGCAAGGTGCCGTAGGCCAAGCCGTCGAACAGTACGCCGAAGAAGTCATGCATGGCCGGTCCCGCACATCACTTCCCCGGATCCTTGACCGCACTGATCGTCGCGAACTCGACGTTATAGAGCTTGCCATCGACCCGCTTGACTTCGCGCACGTAGACGTTCTGCACGATGTCGCGCGTGACGGGATCGATTTCGATCGGGCCGCGCGGGCTGTTGATCTTCATGCCTTTGAGTACTTGCATCGCCTTGTCGCCGTCGATATTGCCGTTCAGCTGACGCGCCACTTCATAGATCGCGGCCATGCCGTCGTAGCCGCCGACCGCCATGAAGTTCGGGCGCGTCTTGCCGTCCACCTGGCTGTAGGCGGCCAGGAAAGCCTTGTTCTCGGGCGACGGATGAGCCGCCGAATACTGATGCGTCGAAATCGCCCCCAGCGCACTGTCGCCCAGCGCATCGATCACGCCGTCATCCGTCACGTCGCCGGTCGACAGCAGCTTGATGCCGGCCTTGGCCAAACCGCGCTCGTCGTAGGCCTTCATGAATCCGACCGCCATCTGGCCGGCCGGCACGAACACGAATACCGCCTGCGGCTTGCTATCCTTGACGCGTTGCACGAAAGGTCCGAACTCCGGATTCCCCAGCGGCACGCGCAGCTCGCCCACCACTTGGCCGCCCATATCGGTGAACGTTTTCTTGAACGTCTGCTCCGCGTCATGGCCCGGGCCGTAGTCGGCAACCACCGTATAAATCTTCCGCAGTCCGCTCTTGTAAGCCCATTGCGCCATCGGCTCGGTGACCTGCGCCAGCGTGAACGAGACGCGGGCGATGTAGGGCGACTTGGTGGTAATCGCCGAGGTTGCCGCGTTCATGATAATGGTCGGCTTCTTCGCTTCGGTGGCGATCGGCGCCACCGCGAACGCATTCGGCGTGAGGCCGAATCCGGCCAGGAAATCGACGCCGTCCTTTACCACCAGTTCCTGTGCCAGCCGCCGCGCGACTTCGGGCGCAGGCCCGGTCGTGTCCTTGATGATCAACACGATTTTCTTGCCTGCGACAGTATCGCCATGCTGCTTGATATAGGCCTTGGCACCGTTCGTCATCTGCAGCCCGAAATCGGCGAAAGTGCCGGACATCTCGGCCAGCATGCCGACCTTGATGGTATCGCCCGCGGCGCATGCCTGACCTGCCATCAGCGCCAATGCTCCCCACAGCATGAGTTTCTTCATTTCTATGTCTCCGTCTTGTAATTTATTGGATTGAAAATCTGCCGCCGTGCCACCGCTTGCTTCACTTGCCTGCTTCGTTGTGCTCTTGCATCAAGGCGTTACGCATCTCGTCCGTTATCTCCAGCACCCTCAGCCGCTTCGGATCGTCCGGATGGGTCGCAGCCAGAATACGAACCTCGAAGCCCTCCACCAGCAACTCGCCGTCGCGCCGCACCAGATGCTGCAGGCGCAGCGACTGGCGTGCGCATGCGACCACGCCGGTTTCGATCTCGAGCCGGTCTCCGCAGCAAGCCGGCCGCATATACACGGCACCGGTTTCCGTGAGCGGCATGCCAACCGCCCCGTAGCGCGTGCGCAACTGCTGCCAGCCCAGGTCCGCCTCGTTCAGAAGATGGTGGGTCGCGGCGTCGAACCAGCGGTAGAAGTTGGGATAGAAGACGATGTTGGCCGGATCGCAATCGCCGAATTCGACCGACAGGCGGTAGATCGAGGAGCGCATGGCTAGGCAGCCTTCCGGCAGTTTGGGACGAGGGAATCGGTCTCGATGAACGGCATTATTCGCGCTCCGGATGCGGAATCGTATGCGGGTTATAATACAGATTAATAGTTTGATGTCAAACTAAATGGATAGGGAGAACCGATTTAGACAGGACAATATGATATGGATCAAGTCTGTCGCAACAAGCGTCGTCGTTTCGGGTACTGTGGTAGCCTGCGCTTTCCGAATCGGCAATCTGTTCACCACACCCGCAACGCCTTCATCCTTACACTTTCTATGACACGTGAAACATTACCGGACGTCGACCTCGGCGCACTTCCCGGACTGGTCGGTTATCATTTGAGGATGGCACAGCTGACCGTCTTCAAGGACTTCGATCGCGAACTCGCCGATGTGGACATGACGCCTGCCATTTTCGGCGCGCTGGAAGTCTTGTGTCACAACAAAGGATTGACCCAGACCCGGCTCGCGAATGCAATCGGCCTGGACCGCTCGTCACTGGTACCGCTGCTTGACAAGCTGCAAAAGCGAAACCTGGTGGCGCGGGAAGCGTCCGTCAAGGACCGCCGCAGCAACCACCTGTTCCTGACGCCGGAAGGCAGGCAGCTTCTGGCCAAAGCCAACAAGCGCGTCCAGCTGCATGAGCAGCGCATCCTTGCTTCGCTATCCAAAGCCGAGATCAGGCAATTAATCAAACTGCTGTCGAAAATCGGCCCCGCCGCCACCGGTGCCGACGCATAGCGCGCGCTACGCATCCTTGCGATAATTCGGATAGTAGCTGCCGCGACAGGCGCCGGCCCCGATCGCGGCAATGAAGCTGGCCATGTCGTTGACCGGTTGCAGGAATTCGGTCGCGCAACGGCCGACCGCCGCGACCTTGTGACAATCGCTGCCGCCGAGGCCAGGCAACCCCATGTGTGCGGCGGCGCGAATCGCCAGATCGTTATCGGCATCCTGGTTATGGCCGTTATGCGTTTCCACGGCGGAGATACCGGTCACGTCCAGCAGACTTTCCAGCAGGCAGCACACGCCGACCTCGCGAAACGGATGCGCCGGCACGCAAATCCCGCCAAGTTCGCGAACGCGCTCAATCACCGCCGCCATCGGCAGCCAGTTATCGCGCCCCCAAATGTTCCATGAATCGTCCTCGACGCCGTACGCCAGCAAATGTCCGCGCTCGGTGGCAATCTCGACCCCGCGCAGCAGCAGCAAACCCTCGTCACGCGCGATCGCTTCCACCGGCTCCGACGCTTCGTAGGAATAGTGCTCGGTGATCACGACGCCATCCAGACCCAAGGCCTTGGCACGGCGAATCAGCGCCACCGGCTCCAGCCAGTTGTCGTAGGAATACTTGGTATGGCAGTGGGTATCAATCCACATCACGCGCCCGTCTTCATGCCGGTATCAGGGCAGCTGCAGCTCCAGGTTGACGCGTTTCGACGGCTGGAATTTATGGCTGGCGAAGAATCGTTCAAGACCGAAGTCGTCCCAGTTGACCAGTGTGTAAATCCGGCGTACGCCGACCGCTTTCATATTGGTCAGGAACTGATCCATCAGGTCGTGCGCGACGCCGCGGTTCTGGCAGTCGGGATGCACGCCGATGGTGTCGATGGTCGCGCTGGTTTCGGGAATGCCGAACTCACCGAAATAGACGTCGCCCATGATGAAGCCGACGATCCTGCCGTCCACTTCGGCCACCAGCGAGGTGTTGATGTTATGCGGATTGGTGATCACCGATTCGATCTTGCGCGCGTAGTACTCGCGCCGCTGCTGTTTCGATACCAGCGCGTCGATCGCGGCGACCGCATCGAGGTCGTCGCGTTTCATCAAGCGCATGTTTGGTTCTTGGAGTGCCATGGGTAATCTCCTGGATTTTGAATGGTCTGCGGGATATTCCGGCAGCGCTAGAACAGTGCGTCTTCAAGCGGCTTGGTATTTCCGCTCTGGCGCGTATAGATGTCGCCGTACATTTTCCCGACTTCCGCATCTGCGGAAAAACAGGTGTTGCAGCTGTCGCCGGATGCTTCCACCGCGTGTTCGACAACATGGACTTCGTAACCCATGTTGCGGTAATTTTCGGCAATCTCCGACAGACGCGGCTCGCCGATCGTGGTCTGCAGAATCCATCCCTGCGCCAACAGTTCGCCTTCCGGGCCATCCTTCACCAGCCTCAAGCGGATAGGTTCCATACCGGCCTACCACGAATGCTTGATGGCGCCCGGCGTGCACGCGGTACTGCATGGCAAACTCGTATATCCGGCCGCCGGCTTGCAGTCGGCGCAGTCGTACGCGAGGGTGCGGCGGAACGGGGTCTTGATCGACATGACTTCGTCGTCGTAGTCGTCCGTCATGCTTTCAAACATCTGCTTCTGACACGCCGTCAGGCAGGCCCGTCCGGCAGTGCAATCGATGCATTTGTCGGTATCGATGCTGATGTAATACTCGCCCGATCCATCCTTGTAGCCGTAGTTGGCGATCATGGGGTGTTTCTCCCGGCGCTAGGTGCGCGTTGAATGCATAAGTTCGTCTGCTTTGCAGCATGCGCAGGGCGCATCGGATGTGCCCTGCGTCCTGGTCGCCGGCGCGGCGACCGGTATCACGCCGCTACCGTCGCCTTCGCCGTTGCCGCCTGTTTTTGCATGAGCGTGTACGCGAACAGCGCGGCACCCAATGCGCCGGCGATCTGGCTGTCGTACTTGGTCGCCACCGCCGTGGTGCCGAGAAGCCGCTCAATCCGCTTGACGACGCCCGGGTTCTTGGCGATGCCGCCAGTGATGAAAAAATCATTTTCAACACCGATGCGCGAGATCAACGATACGACCCGCTCGGCCATGGCCTGGCAATAGGCGGCGATCACCTTATTCTTGGTGTAACCGGCCTTGAGCAAGCCGAGCGCCTCGGACTTGGCGAACACCACGCAGGTCGACGACACCGCCGGCGGTTCGATATCGACATCGAACGAACGCGGACCCAGCTCGGCGATCGGGATCTGCATCAGATCCGCAATCACTTCCATGCCACGACCGGTACCGGCGGCGCACTTGTCGTTCATCAGGAAGTTGGTGACCTTGCCTTTTTCATCGCAATGGATGGCCTTGCAATCCTGGCCACCCATGTCGAGAATGGTGCGCACCGTGGGGCCGCCCATATAGTTGGCGCCGCGTGCGTGGCAGGCAATCTCGGTGATCGCCTTGTGCGCAAACGGCACGTTGACGCGGCCGTAACCGGTGCCGATCACGTAGTGCACTTCTTCCAGCTTCATGCCGGCCTTGTCCAGAATGCCGTTGATGGCATTGGTGGCGGAGTCCGGGCTGTTGTTACCGGTGCGCATGCTGTTGTAGCCGAACAGTTCGCCGTCCACGCAGATCACCGCCTGCGAGCTGACCGAGCCGACGTCGATGCCGGCGGTGATGATCTTGGCGGCGCGCCAATCCTTGCTCTCGTCAAGCCAGCAATTTTCCTGCCAGCGCCAGTACTCTTTCTTTTCTTCTGCAGCCATGATGATTCCTTTTTTAATTGATCCGGCGACGCTTACGCGTTGCCTTCGGTTGCGATGAGAGCGGCGCCCAGTGCGCTGATGTATTCCGGCATATCGGGCAAATTGACACTATCGACGCCGAGGGCTTCCTTCAGCGAACGGACGAACCCTGGATTGTTGACCATGCCGCCGATCAGGATCACGTCGCCTTCGATACCGACGCGCCGCACCATCGCGCACACGCGGCTGGCTACCGCGTCCAGCACCGATTTCGCGATGTCTTCCTTGGGCGTGGCCGAATGAATCAGCGATACCACTTCCGATTCGGCGAACACCGTGCACTGCGCATTCATTGGAATGCTGCGCTCGGAGCGCAGACTCGCTTCACCGAAATCCTTGAGCGTGAGCTGCAGGGCGCGCGCCATCGATTCGGCGAAAGCGCCGGCACCGGCCGCACATTTCTCGTTGCCGGCGAAGTCAACCACCTTGCCGAGGGAATTGGCCTTGATGCCGCGGCCTTCTTCGGCGCCGACATCGACCACGGTCTGGGCCGATGGACACATGAAGACGGCGCCGCGCGCGCCGGCCGACACTTCGGTCACGTCGGAGTCGGCGAAGCGCACTTGCTTGCGGCCGGCGCCGGTGGCGACGATGCGGGTGACCTGGTCACGCGTCAGGCCGGCTTCCGCCAGACCGTCGGCCAGCGCCTTGTCGGCCGCCTCATCCATGTCCAGTTCATCCGGGAACATCATGTGCTTGCCCTTGACGCCCCATTTCAGCTGCGGTGCGCCTTCCACGTTGAGCTCCTCGAGAAACACCACCTTGACGGTGCGCGATCCCATATCAATACCAGCGGTAATCATCTTTAGCATCCTCCTTCTTGGTTCAGGCGTTTACGAAATCGCGTTTGAGGTTGAGTGTTTCCATGAATGAATCGACCCGGTTTTGCGTGCGTCCGAGATCGAATTCGCGCTCGTCGCCCATGTTGCCTTCATACGTCATGACCGGGATGCCGGCAGCCGCCAGGCCGAGGCGATTTTCCATGATGCCCAGCGACAGACCTTCGCAGCCGCGGTTGAGATGCAACATGACGCCGTCCACACCCCACTCCTTGACGATGGTCTTCATCATCTCGGTCTTCAGGCGCGGGTCGTAGAAGTGCTGCCACTGCGGCTTCGACAAATTCCAGTCGCAATACAGGCGCATCGCCTGCTCGCGGGTGGTGATCTCGATACCTTGCTGCATCGGCGTCGTGCGCGGTCCCCAGGAGCCGTCCGGCTTGGTTTCCCAGATGCCTTCGAGTCCGAACGTGTAGAGCGATCCGATCGACACTGCGCCGTATTCTTCCAGGTAGCGGAACACTTTCAGGAATGCCCATGGCGGCTGCGTGTCGGACATGACGCGGCAGCGCTCGTTCGGTACCGCGGCAATGCCGCGCGCGACGCGATCCTTGACTTCATCGCGGCACTCTTCGTAGAAATCGGCACACCACTTGGACGACTTCGACAGCGTCGCCAGCACATACAGCGAGTACATGGTTTTTTCGTCGAGCGGCGCCGGCTTGGCCTTGTTCAGCGTGCAGATTTCGGCCCACAGCGAGGTCGAGCGCATCTCGTTCTTGACCGCCTCGATGAACAGCTCGTCGCTGTACTTGCGGCCGGTGATTTTTTCCATCCACTCGATCGATTCGAGCCCTTGATTGACCACATACATCAGGCGATCTTCGGTCAAGTCCTTGTAGGGCCCGACCGAGACGTCGATGAAATTGACCGGCGTGTTTTCGATCTTGGACGCATGCTGATACCACTTCGCATGCGAGCAGCATATCTGCGACTGGAAGTTAAAGTCGGGCTTCGGAAACTTGCCGCCGTCGATGTACTTGTCGAGGTAGAGCGAGCCCCAGTAGGTGCGCATGTAGGCGCACAGGTCACGCGCGAATCCAGCCGATTCGGCTGCGTTCTGGCATTCCTGGTTCAGCTTCTTGTCGAGTGCGACCGCGGCGCCGTACGGCTCGCCGGTGAGCGAATAGACGTCATTGCCAAGACCGGCGGGAATTGCATCAAGCGCCCACGCCGAACCGGACCAGCGAATGCCGCCGGTATCCTTGCAGCGCGCATAGTTGATGTAATACTGCTCGCGCAACTCCTTGGCTTTTTTCCAGCACTTGAGCGGCTCCGTCTGATATTTTGCCATTTCTCGTTACTCCTTAAGATAGATCTCTGTTCTGTCGCTTGCCGGTCGTGCCGACCGGCTCCGGGGTGTCTGGCGTTATGCGCTCAGAACAATTCCTCTTCGCTCATCGTCTCGAGGAAAGCCTCGATGCGGATGCGGAACGGGCCTATCGGATTGGTGATATCGAATTCCAGGAACAGAGTCGGAATGCCGTTTTTCTCCAGATGCTCCTTCAAGTCCGGATAATCGCCCTCGTGCGGATCGCAGAATTTCTGCTGCAGGAACACCGCGGCACGCGCGTTGTAATCCTTGGCCAGCTTGAGCACATGGTCGAAGCGGGTGTGCGCCGGATAATCCTTGGTCGGGCACGCAGGCCGTTCGCAATAACGGTCGGCGATGGTGGAGATCGGGTCGTCCTGGATGCGCGCCTCGTTCCAGAAATTGCGCGTGCCGGAACACTGATCGTCAATCACGATGGTGGATCCGACCGATTCGACCATGGCCATGAAGGACACGTCGTCGTTCTCGGAGCCGATCGTCATGAAACGCACGCCTTCGATCCGGTTGTTCGGCTGGTTCGGCAGTTCCGCCAGCACCCGCTTCAGTTCCCGGTTGTGCTCTTCCTTGTCGATGAACTGCGCGGTAATCGATGCATACAGCGCGTCGACGCCGGTCACGCGCGGATTGGCTTCCTTGCGATATTCGTAAAGTTCCATCAGCAGGCGGCGGTTTTCATTGACCACTTCGGTCGAGCGCCGCAACTCGTCGTCGGTGATCGGCTTGCCAATCACGCCTTCCATGAAGGTACGGAATTTCTTGACCTCGGAATAGTGCAGCAGCTTTGCGAATTTCGACTGCACTTCGTTCGGCATCGGCAGGTAGTAATCCCACTTCACCGTCTCCACGTGTTCACGCCAGGAGTTAAAGGTCTGACGGTACTGGATGCACGATTGCGTCAGTGTCACGCCTTCGCAGTAGTCGTAGCGGCCGAGCAGGCCCTGCGCCAGCGAATCACGGCAGAACGGACAGAACATGCCGAAGATGTGCGGTTCGGTCACGTTTTGCGGCTCGTGGGCGCCCAGCACACGCACCGGCAGCATGCCGGCGGCGATCAGGATTTCCTCGGGTGTGTAAGTACACATGGTGGCCACCACTGGCCGGCCTGTTCTCTGCTTCCAGGCTCGCGCATAATCATGCCGTTCTTCGTACCAGGATTTAAACTGATCAAATAGTCCGCTCATGGATGAGTCCTTTTGGTTGATCGGTTGGGGCCTAAGCCCGAAATGTGCAGTATGCTGCATTTATCGTTTTGTAGCATGCATTATAGTGCAATAAATGGATTCTATTGTGCGAAAAACTGCTTGTCAACAAAAAACAGCTGCCGCACCGATAAGAGAGGGAATAAATGCTGGCTTGAGGCGCAGGAATTCTCGAACGACGTCCCTCCATTAAATGGATAACTCATCGCAAGCCGTTGATTGTTATTACGTTCTCGGTATTGACTCTACAAAATGAGCAATGGAAAACGAATCATCATGGAATGTGCGCGCGGCCGCACGAGGAGCGGCGAAGCGGCAATAAATCGTCAACGCGATTGATCGGACGATCGGAAATGTGGCGATATAAAGCATTTTTTGACGACACGTGACACCGTCGAGCGCGCCGCCAATGATGCAGGGGCGCCTTTGGTCCGATCGGGGGATGTGTGCGTTATGACAACGCGAAATAGCGATGAGTGGCGGGCTGAATTGATCAGCGTCAGCCTTGATGCCCGCCTATCGGCTGATGCGATGGATACGCGAGCGCAGCGCTCCGCTCACCCCTCAGACCAGCCAGTTTTTCGCTGCGTGGGCTAACTGTTGCAGCGTCGCCGATGAACCCTGCAGCGCCGCGCGGCGATGGTAAAACCCGAGCGCACGCAACCCTCCTAGTTCTTCGCCCCCGCCCGCGCGGCCGGGCCCGCCATGGATCGATGCCGGCATGACATTGCCATGGCCGGTCTGGGTTTTGCCGACATCGGAACTGACCATGTGGACACGGCCATGCGAGCCAGCCAGTTCGTACCCAGCCTGTGCCATCCACGCATGGTCGTCACTGAATACCGAGACCACCAGCGAACCGAGGCCGCGATGCGCGAGCGACACGGCGTGCGCGCTATCGCGATAGCCGAGCAACGTCGATACCGGTCCGAATACTTCATGCTCATGCACCAAGGCGCCCTGCTCCGCATCGCGCGCACCAAGCAAGGTGGGCGCCACGCAGGCAGCGATGGCAGGGTCGGCATCGATCATGGCCTGCTTGCTGCCGTCATACAGGATGGCCGCTTCAGTCTCCAGCTTCGCGATCCCGGCCTGAACATTGTCCCGTTGTTCGCGGCTCACCAGCGAGCCCATGCGCACCTCTGGATTGCGCGGGTTGCCGACGCTGATCTGAGCCAATTTCGCGCCGACTGCCTCGGCCACCGCATCGAAATATTGCACCGGAACCATCGCGCGGCGAATCGCTGTGCAGCGCTGCCCGCTCTTGGTAGTCATCTCGCGCACCAGTTCATTGACGTACAGATCGAACACTGGCGTGCCAGGCGCGCCATCCATGCCGAGGATCGCCGAATTCAGGCTGTCGGCCTCGATGTTGGCGCGCACCGAATGGCGGGCGACGGCAGGATGGGCGCGGATCAAGGCTGCCGTGTCGGCCGAACCGGTAAAGGAAAGCACATCGAACGGCTGCAAGGCGTCGAGCAGACCGGCCGAACTGCCGCAGACGATCGACAGCGCACCGGCGGGAAGAATGCCGGCGGCAATCACATCGGCGACCATGCGGTGGGTCAGCCAGGCGGTGACCGTGGCCGGTTTGATCACGACCGGGACACCCGACAGCAGGGCCGGCGCTGCTTTTTCCCACAAGCCCCAGGCCGGGAAGTTGAAGGCATTGATGAACAGCGCAATGCCTCGAATCGGACACAGGATATGCTGCGATTGAAACAACTGGTCCTTCGACAGAATCGCTGCGCTGCCGTCCGTCAGAATTCTCGCGTCCCCCAGCGTCGCGCCGAGTTTTGCATAGTAGCCGAGGGTAAACGCAGCGCCTTCGATGTCGACGGCGGAATCGGCCTTGGTCGTCCCCGAATTGGCAAGCGCGATGTCGTAATAGGCGTCGCGATTCGCTTGCAGCACCTTCAGTATGTCGCCCAGCAGGCTCGCGCGCTGGCCGTAAGTCATCGCCTGCAGAGCTGTCGTACCTTGCGTGCGGGCGAACGCGAAGCCTTCAGCCAGCCCCTCGGCAGGTCCACCGGCAGTGGCAATCGGCTGGCCGGTCACCGGATCAAACAAAGTGGCGACGGCGCCCGACTTGGGCTGCCAGGCATTGCTCAGATAATTTTGCAGAAAGCTCATGGGAGAGGCGCAATCAGAAAAGGGGAATGGGAGGACCGGGATTCACGAGCGAACGAAGCTACGCCGCGGCAGGCGTAAACTGGATTGCGCCTTGCGGCAGCAGATACAACACCAGTGCGCGACCGTCGGTCACCGTAGGACGATGGCCGCTGCCGGCTTCATAGACACGCCAGCCGGCTGGATAGGAATCGAAACGCGCGCCGTTCGTCAGCGGCATGATCAAATCGATTTCCCCGTTCGGATGGACGTGATGCGGACCGGCCACGTTGTCCATGTCGACCACATCGACGCTAAAGCCGTGTGTGACGTCCGTCGGTTTGATCACGCGTCCGTACCGGATGCCGCCGCCTTCGCGACCGCACATCCAGCCCTCCTTGATGCCGGTCTGGCACGCATTGAAAATTGCCTCGAACAGGTCGCTTCCCGGCCCGTGGTCGGCGTTCAGATGTGCCTCGAGCGCGGCGTCGAGCGGTGCAGCGGCGATCTCCTCGGTTAAACCAGCCATCAATACTTCAAACTTCGTCGCATCCATCTTTAGCTCTCCTGGAGGAAACACTGGTGCATGCACAAGCCAGGCGGCAGAGTGATTCTGCTCGACCATGTTTTATAGTGCCTGAAAATTTAAGTATAGAAGCATTATGTTGCCTAAGTCAACGCGATGGACGATAATATATTTCATTATGCTTGGCATTGTAGGGCAGATGGCCTTGTGCGGCCGCATAGCGACTCAAGGGGAAATATTCATGATCAATCATGCCGTGCAGCACAAGGATCCGTTTTTGATCGCGCTTGGCGAACGCTTGACCGCGTTGCGCTCGCGTCACGGCATGTCGCGCAAGGCCTTGGCGCGCAGGGCCGATGTGTCTGAGCGCCATTTGCAGAACATCGAATTGGGCTCAGGAAATGCGTCGATACAGTTCCTGCGCCAACTGAGCCAGGTCCTCAACTGCAGACTGGCCGAACTGATCGGCGATGAAACGATTTCGTCTCCGGAATGGCTCAAGATTCGCGAAATTTTGCGCGGCCGTACCGAAGCCGAGTTGGTGCAGGCCGGTGCGACGCTGATCGATACATTTGAGAGGCCATCCAGCGAGTCGGCGCGCCGGCAACGCGTTGCCTTCATCGGTTTGCGCGGCGCCGGCAAATCCACGCTCGGGCGCATGCTGGCCGATAACTGGATGGTGCCTTTCATCGAACTGGAGCGCCAGATCGAAACGGTGGCGGGCTGCAGCATACCGGAAATCCACGCCCTATATGGCTCGGCCGCGTATCGGCGCTACGAAAGCCGGGCGCTGGACGA